>CAYUYV010000102.1:15493-18203 GCA_964449455.1 uncultured Alphaproteobacteria bacterium
GGACCAGGACCAGGACCAGGATCCGGTTCCGCCGTTCCGGCCTCACTCTTCTACACCGCGCCTTGTAGCCCTTTTCCTGCCGCAAGGCGTCTTTCTTGTTGGTGCGATCATTCTTGGTGCAATGGTTGGCGCACCCCCCTTTGCCTCGGTGGCGCTCACACCGCCGGCCCTTTTGCAGGGGCTTGCGGGCGCTGTTGGTCTTGTTGCGCTTTTGAGCCTGTTCCAGGTCTCCTTGCCCCAGATCGCGCGGCAGGCCGCGGCCACCAGTGTCGAGCTGATGCGCCGGGCCAATCTCAAACTCACCTGGCCGATGATCCTGGCTATGAGTGTTGCGGCGGGGCTGTGCGAGGAGGCCTTGTTCCGAGGCGTTCTTCAGGTCTGGGCCGAACGGGCCTTGCCCCTATGGGCCGCCATTTTGCTGCCGGCCATGGTGTTCAGTCTGCTGCACTTTTATTCCGTGCTCTATGTCCTGCTAGTCTTTCCCATTGCGCTGTTTCTGGGCATTCTTTTTGCGTGGACGGACAATCTGCTGGTCGCCATGCTGACCCACGCTCTTTATGACGTCTATGGCCTCTGGAATGTCCGCCAGGCCATGACGCGCGAGGATCGGGCGGTCTGAGATCTCATGCGCGTCAGGGCGCAATGCCGAATTTGGAGAGGAAACCCTGTTCCTCCTTCAGGCAGGCGGTAAAGCTGGGCCGGGCCATCATGCGCTGGAAATGGGCCGTAAGGTTCGGGTAGGCGCCGGCGGCGGGCATATAGCCTGTGTGCTGAAGGTTGACGAGCTGGCAGGCCACGGCGATATCAGCGATCGAAAGCCGCTCGCCCACAAAATGTGTGCGCCCGGCGATTTCCCCTTCCAGATAAGACAGATACCGCGGCAGCCGCTCCTTGCAGGTCTTTTGCGCCGCATCGTGGTCGGGCTCCTTGCCCATCAGCCGTGAGACGACCACGGGCCGGAAGCAGCCAAGGCCGATGGCGCCGGCAAACTCGCTGTCCGCATATTCCTCAAACCACAGGGCGCGGCCATAGTCGAATGGCGCCTGGGGGTAAAGGCTGGGCTCTGGGCTCCGCTTTTCCAGATAACCGCAAATGGCGGAGGAATCGGGCAGGGTGGCGTCACCGTCCCTCAGAACCGGGATCCGTTTCAGGGGGCTGATGGTCAAGAACCATTCCGGCGGGTCGAACACATTCACCTGATCAAGGCTGTAGTCGAGACCCTTCTCGGCCAGCACGATGCGGACCTTGCGCACGAAGGGCGACAGGCTGGAGCCATAAAGGGTGAGGGTCATGGGTTTATCTCCTTGAGGGACGAGGCGGCCCGCCCGCTTCGGGGGCTCACGCGTCAAACGGCCGCCGGTCCGGTCGGCCGTAGCTGAATGGTCTGGGTCGGATAGGCAAACGCGATGCCTGCGTCTTCAAAGGACCTGTGGATGGCCAGATTGACCGCTTGCTGAATGTCCATGAAGGTGCCGTAGTCCGGCGACAACACATGATAAACGGTCTCGAAGGTAAGTGCAGAGTCTCCGTAAGCGGAGAAATGACAGCGGTCAAAGCGCGTGCCCTGCTGGCTCTCGATGATGGTGCGAATCATATCCGGGATGGCAGCGAGCCTTGCATGGGGCGTTTCATAGGTCACACCGAGGACGAAGGACGCGCGCCGCTCCGTCATATATTCGTAATTGCGCAGATGGCTCGACACGAGTTGGGAATTGGAGGCCACGATCTGCTCGCCGGTGATGCTCCGGATGCGCGTGGTCTGGAGGCCGATGCGTTCTACCGTACCCTTCAAGTCATCAAGGACGATGTAGTGGCCGACGGCGAAGGGCTTGTCCAGAATGATGGACAGGGCACTGAAGAGATCCCGGAAGACCCCTTGGGCCGCCAGGCCAATGGCAATACCGCCGATGCCGACGCCGGCAACAAGCGTTGTCACATTGACCCCCAGATTGTCCAGAACCAGAATCGTGGCGACCACAATGATCGTCAGGCGCAAAAGGGACTGGAGCAGGCCCATGGCGTTCCGCAGACCCACGGTCGAGTCCGGCCGTGCGCGCGTGTAGCGGTGCAGCCCACCGACAATAAGGTGATAGGTCAAGGTGCTGCCCTGGATCACGGCCGAGATGGTGAACACCATCGTCATGATCCGTGACAGGGTCGGCGGTACGGAAATGGCGGCCTGACTGATCTCCAGGGACAGGATGGCCAGGAAGATCCACCCTACCCGGCCGACGAGACTTTTGATCAAGAAGAGGAGCGTGTGTTCGCGGCCCCGATTGATGGCCGTCAGGGCGCCGAACACCAGACCCTGGACGAGGACCAGGATGGCGAAAACGCTCGCCGCAACCGTCGCCATCAGGATGAGGTCATCGGGCGAGGAGACCCAGGCGACGATGTCCTCCACAAAGCCCCGGGTCAGAGCGTCTCTTGCGTCGCCCGAGACAAGGGCCTCCGCGATGGACGGCTCGGTGGCGGTGGATGGGGCGGTCGCAGTAAATTGGGCGGTCGCTGTGGTGGTTGCGGCGGCGGTCATGGCGTCTACCCTCGGCCAAGGCACGGTTTCATCGCCGGGACCTTAACCCCATTCGCCGCCCCGCTTCCAGCGTGTCCTGATCATCGCGCCTCCAGCAAGCGGGATCCAGCAATCAGGGCTGGGCCTAGTGTCGTGGATCAGAAGTCCGCATGAGAAGTCCCGGCACGTCCGTCTGCG
>CAYUYV010000103.1:0-2527 GCA_964449455.1 uncultured Alphaproteobacteria bacterium
GCTTTGGGTCTTCATTGGTCGCGCATCCGAACCCAAAAACCGCAAGCACTTTTTGTGGATGCGCTTTAGCGCCGCCAGTTCTTCTCCAAAATCTGTGTTTCCTGCGCATGGTTGAGGGGTTCGCCCTGCTTACGCTCTTCAATCCGTGCAATGAGCTCGGCTGGCAGCGGCGATCCCGCCATGCGGAAACCATCCTCGGAAGGCCCGGCTTTGACGGGAACGAGGAGATCCAAGCCCCAGCCTCTCCCCTGCCTGCAAGCGATCCCGGCCCGGTTCGCCTCCGCACGGAGATGGAACGCACGACAAAGAGCACCGCTCTTGTCCTCATAGGTGAGCCCGATCTCGACCGCCCCATATTTTCCGGACGGATGATCCGTCAATGCCTCAACAAGGGACTGGGAAAGACCCTGTGTCAGGTCCGCAATCAGCGGCTGAGCGCCATCGGACTGCCAGACCGGCTTTGCAATGACAATGCCGAGCACGAGACACGCCGCCATTGTGCCAAGCTGCGGCAGCTCAAGTCGAAACGGCTCACCGAAGAAGCCCTCGACCCGGGACCACAGACGATGCACGGCCCTTTCACCGGCCGTCTCCGTTCGCACCGGCGCTGCCTGCGCATTCAGGACCAGAGCTTTGAGATGCTCCGGAACCGGCTCATCCAAAACAGGTGCATAGGCGTCGGCCACGGCATCCCCAAGGGATCGATGCAAAGCAACACGGTCCCTCAGGGCCGGGTCCCGCTCAAGTGCGGCTTCCATTTCCATTGCGTCTTCGCCCCTCAAAGCGCCGTCCGCATAGGCCATGAGCCTTGCGTCAAAATCCATATCCGTCTGAGTGCGATCAACCATTTGTCCGGGCTCCCTGTGTCAGGGCCTCTTCGAGGATCTTGCGTCCACGGGCAAGCCGGCTCGTGACGGTGCCCATGGGAACATCCATAATATCGGCGGCTTCCTTATAGGAAAAACCCTCCACCAGAACCAGCGACACCGCCAGACGCTGATCAGGCGGCATGTCGGCCATTGCCACACGGATTGTCTGCAAGTCGAGGCGGGCCTCGGCCGCGGCAACCCCATCCGTGGCCACAGTCTCACCTGCTTCCTCCGGCACCAGATATTTCTGACGGCTGACGCGCGAGCGCGCTTCATCAATCCAGGCATTCTTCATGATGCGAAACATCCATGCATCCACACGCGTACCGGGACGCCATTGATCGAGCCGTGTCAGGGCCTTTTCCAAAGTCGTCTGAAGCAGGTCGTCGGCGTCAGCAGCCTGGCCCGTCAAAGATCGCGCAAACCGGCGCAATCTCGGCATGATCTTTAGAATTTCCTGTCGCAGCGTGTCTGTTTCAGTCATGCTCGTATCTTGGAAACGGATGAAAGGCGCGGTTTCATCCCGGCAATGGCCAGAAAATTGCGTCATATGACGTCACTGACCGAAAAGGGAAGAAACACGAGGGTTTGTACGTTATCTCTTTGAATACTGCCATGGAAAAGGCGGAGAGAAGCCCATGCGCCCTGTTTCACATCGGAACCGAGTACGCTCCCACACCCCTCGAGTGTGGTGTCTGTCCGTGGCGGTCCTTGGACTGTGGACCATGGCTGACGACGCTCTGGCCCAGAACCTGGATGGCAAGATTGCCAATGCGGTCAGCAACCGCATTGCGGCCCGCGTTGAGGACAATGTGGCCGCGGTCATCGGTGAGCGCATCGCCGCCCAGATTGACAATACCGTTGCAGACACTGTCGCAGACCAAGTCGCGGCCCAGATCGGCGACGCGATTGCGAATACCGTGGGTGATCAGGTTGCGGCCGAAGTCAATGACGGGATCGCGAACGCGGTTGGCCAACACCTTGCCACCCGAGCAGATGGCACTGCGGCGAACGCCATAAACACCCGGGTCGCGGCAAATGCCGCCAATGAGATGACGGATCGTGCCGCAACGGGCATCGTGAGGCGGCAAAGGGATCGGGATTTCGACCGGGCTGGCATATTCAGGGCCCGGATACGCCGTATGCGGATAACCAATCCCGACCTGATCGACCTTGATCCCATGGGCGCCCCGGTGCTGCGCCGCGAAATCATTGCCATCTCCCCAACACGGCGCGTTCTGAACAAGATCGAGGAACTGGGTTTCGAGGTCGTGTCACGCGACATCCTGGAGGATTTTGGCATCACTCTTGTGCGTCTTCGTGCACCGGTCTCGCTCATGACCATCGACGCGCTGGACCGCCTGCGGAGCCTCGACCCCGACGGACAATATGATTTTAACCACATCTATTTCGACTCCGGTGATCAGGGGCCGGCGGGTGGAGCCGCTCATGCCGGCATCAGGCCACCCGCTCAGGCAGGCGCCATAGCCAAAACTGGTATTATCGACGGCGGTATCGCGATCGATCATCCGAGCCTGCGCCATGTGAGCTTCGTCACCCAGGCCTTTGCCGAAAATCCGTATACGGCAACTGATCATGGGACGGCCGTCGCATTTCTGATGGCCGGTCAAGCGCCGCATCACCGGGCGCCGCATCAC
>CAYUYV010000103.1:2627-18161 GCA_964449455.1 uncultured Alphaproteobacteria bacterium
TTTCCGCAGACGTCTTTGGCGGCAATCCGGCGGGCGGAACAGCATTTGCCGTTGCCCAGGCCTTTGGTTGGCTTGCCCGCCAAGATGTTGCGCTCATCAATGCCAGTCTGGCCGGCCCCCACAATCTGGCGGTACAGGTGGTTATTGAACGCGTCCTGGCCCAGGACCGGATCATCGTTGCGGCCGTTGGCAATGACGGCCCCTACGCCCCGCCCCTTTATCCGGCAGCCTATGACGGCGTTTTCGGGGTGACTGCCGTTGACGGGCGCAACGCCCTTCTGCTTGAGGCGGCCCGTGGGGCCCATGTGGATGTGGCAGCGCTCGGCGCCGACATGATAGCCGCGAGTGCAAACGGAAAACATACATCCGTACGCGGCACAAGTTTCGCTGCCCCCATCGTCACGGGCTTTCTCGCCGCCAATCTCGACCCCGGCCGATCAGACCGGCGGTATCGGGCAGAACGGCTTCTTACCGAAACGGCGATTGATCTGGGCCCCAAAGGACGAGACACCCAATACGGTCTTGGCCTCATTGGTGGAACCTCCGGGCTCCAATTATCTTCGGCTCGGTAGAGTTGCCAGGGTCCCAGCCTGAATGCCCAGGGGCTCATCCCCTGGCTTATCCTTTTTCATAAAGGCCGGAGCGCGAGCCCGCTGCGCTGATCTGCCAAAAATCATTCTTTATCTCCAAGGATGGCGCCTTCCGGATAAGGCCGCAGCCCCCCCCTTTCGACGACCATCCCTATCTCAGCATCATCCGCAGACAAACCAGCTTCATCATACTGGACCCGGCCAGATGGAGTGCCTGCAGCACCATCAGCATCCAGCCCATTCATTTCATAAAACTTTTATAAAGCAGACGGAAGAAAACCGGGCGCCACCCCGTTCTCTAAATGTGGGATGAGGGAAGAGCCCGCCCCACGGTTTGACAGTCAACACTGCTGTGTATGCGAATGCGCCAAGGGCGCAAAGGAGGATCTCAATGGCTAACTATACCGTTCTTGACCGCGTCTTTGTGTTTCCGCGCCCCATTGGGGAGATCGGCGAGAAAAAGCTTTATGATGAAATTATCGCATTGAGCGAAGAAGAGCTTGTTCTCAATCTCAACGGCAATGTCTTGGTTTTGGCGGGCAGCGATTTCACCTATGAGGGCACTCCGGGTGAGGACGACTTTGTCCTCACGGGCGGCACCGTGACCGAATTCACGCTTTACGGGCGGGATGGCGAGGTCAACGTGACGGGTACTGATCTCGACCGTCCCCTGACGGACTTCAATGATGCCATCGTCGAAAATGCGCTTGATCTTTTCGTGCAGGAACTTCTCTCAGAGGACGACGTCATCACCGGGACTGATTTCCGTGACCGGCTCTTCGGCGGCGACGGAAATGATACATTGGATGGTGGCCGAGGGCTGGATTTCATGGCCGGCGGCGATGGGGACGACGTCTATATCGCGCATCGAGGCGACATGCTTGTCGAATGGGCCGACAGCGGGACGGACACGGTGCTGTCCAGCACGAGCTTCACCCTGTCACGCTTCATCGAAAATCTGGAGCTGACGGGTGACGGCCCGGCCTACGGCATTGGCAACACCGCCGACAATGAAATCACCGGTAATGACTATTCCAACCATCTCAGTGGGCTTGCTGGCAATGACATCCTGGATGGCCAGGGCGGCAACGACCTGATCACCGGCGGTGTCGGCGACGACGTGATCATCGGCGGTGACGGTACGGATCAACTATACGGTGGTGACGGCGCCGACATGTTTGTGTTCGAGGATCACGGCGCGAGCGACATCGATGTGATCCACGACTTTACCGCCGGCGTCGACATGATCGACATGACCGGTGTTGCGGGAATCAACTCATTCGAGGACCTGCTGGATCAAGCTGAGCAGGTTGGCACCACCGTGGTGATCTCGACCGAGAATGACAGTGACCTGATCCTGCGAAACACGGATCTGGAGGATTTGAGCGCCGAGATGTTCGCCTTTGCAGGCTGACCCCTTCAGAGCAGTGCACGGATCTTAGGCAAGTCGAGAATGCCAGCCCATATACATCCTTACACTGCTGAGTAACCCTGGCCATTGGCCGGCAGCCATTCGTTCCGTGGATCCAAGTCCCGCCCCATTGGAGCACGGAGCGAAAACCGGAGGCTCACGAATTCCCCTCTCACTCCAGCCCCCTGGACGTGAGCCTCCGGCCCCAATCAACCAATACTGCCCCTCTGAATGGCACGTCTTCCGATCGAAGCGTTGCCCATGCCGGACCATCCAAAACCCCTCAGCGACGCGTTGCTGCGGGCGGAGCAAAGCGATCCGGAGCGGCTGGCACGGAACAAGCGGATTTGGCCTGCTTGCGGTGCCAATCCAGATTGAAGGGCGCAGCCGGATCGATCACATGATCCGCGCCAGGCTTTGGATTTTGGGACGGTTTAGACATGGCAAACTCCATCCGTTTTGCCGGTGTCCGCTCGACCCGGCCGGAAAGAGTTCAGCGAAAAAGCCGCGCCACGCGCAAGTCTCGTGGAAGCACAGGTGGGCGCAGCCCTTCCCGCGGACATGGACGCTGCCTGATCAGCATTTTTGAAACTACACTTGTGGTTGTGTCTGTCAAGGCAGGCTGGGCAGCGCGGCCTTCCGTCCGGCCCCGCACCTCAACCAAGCCCACCCACCAATGCATATTTCACGCTCAGATATTCCTCAATCCCTTCATGCCCGCCTTCCCGTCCGACACCGGATTGTTTGACACCGCCAAAGGGTGCGACGGGGGTGGAAATGATGCCCTCGTTGATCCCGACAATACCGCAGTCAAGGGCCTCCATCAGGCGCCAGGCGCGGCCCAAATCGGACGTGTACACATAGGAGGCGAGGCCCGATTCCGTAGCGTTGGCGAGCGCAATGGCCTCCGCCTCCGTCCCGAAACAAAAGATCGGCGCGAGCGGGCCGAAGGTCTCCTCCCGGGCGCTGCGCATGGCGGGCGTGGCATCGCGGATCACGGTGGGCTCAACAAAAGTGCCGCCGAGGGCATGGGGACCACCGCCGGTCAGAACGGTGCCGCCATGGGCCAAAGCATCCTTAATATGGCCGAGGACCTTGTCGACACCCGCCCCGTTGATCAGGGGACCGATGGTAACGCCATCCTCAAGGCCCGGGCCAACCGTCAATGCCGAGACCGCTTCGGTCAGCCGTGCACAGAAGGCGTCATAGACGGATGACTCGACGAGGAACCGGTTCGCACAGACGCAAGTTTGACCCGAAGCCCTGAATTTCGAGGCCACAGCGCCGGCGACCGCCGAGTCCAGATCCGCATCACCGAACACAATGAAGGGAGCATTGCCGCCCAGTTCCATGGAGACCTTGGTCATGGTGGCCATGGCTTTTGCCGCCAGCATCCGCCCCACCCGAGTGGAGCCGGTAAAGCTGATCTTGCGCATTTCGGGACGCTCACAAAAGGCATCGCCAATTGGCCCGGGCGTGCCCGTGACAATGTTCAGCACACCCGGCGGCAGGCCCACCTCCTCGGCGATAACGCCATAAGCCAGGGCGGAAAAGGGTGTCAGCTCGGACGGCTTGATCACGATGGGACAGCCGGCAGCGAGCGCGGCGGCCGCCTTGCGCGCGATCATGGCCGTGGGAAAGTTCCACGGCGTGATGGCACCGACCACGCCCACGGGCTCGCGGGTGACAAGGATGCGTTTGTCCGGCCACGGACTGGGCACGACCTCCCCATAGACCCGGCGGGCCTCTTCAGCGAACCACCGAAAGAAGCCGGCCGCATAAGCCACCTCCCCCTTCGCTTCGGCCAGGGGCTTGCCCATTTCCCGGGTCAAGAGATGCGCCAGGTCATCCTGATGCCGCAGAAGGGCGTCATGGATGGCGCGTCCAAAATCGCCCCGCGCCTGCGCCGTCCGGGCCCGCCAGTCCGGCAAGGCCCGCGCCGCCGCATCGATCGCCCGATCGGCACCCGCCCGGCCCAAATCCGGCACCGTGCCAAGCGTTTCGCCCGTCGCCGGATCGGTGACGGGGATCACGGCGCACTGGTCGCCCGCGTCCCACCGCCCATTGATGAAGCAGGAGGTCCTTAAGAAATCAGCCATTCACTGGGCCCTTAGCATATGGAAGCCGGTGAGGGCAGCACGCCATCGGCTCCGCCCGTCACCAACACGCATAGCGGATCCGGCGAGAAAAAGATCCAACGGACACGCCGCTTTCGCCCAATGGTTGGTTGCTCAAAAAAATACTCGCACCCAAATGCACCATATGAGTGAGATAAGAGCACATCACATTGTTATGATTGTATGGGTGATGGCGCATGGGCTTTTGGGCGCGACCCCACTCGACCATCTGCCCGGGCCCATCCCTGCGACCCTTGTGCGCGTCATTGACGGCGACAGCTTTGTGGTCAAGGCCAACACCTGGATCGGTCAGGAAACGACCGTCACGGTACGCCCTATAGGCTATGACAGCGCTGAAATGAGGGGCAAATGTCCGCGCGAACGGGCCCTTGCGCTGCGCGCGCAGGCCGATCTGGAGCGCATTCTTAATGGCGCGGCAGGGCTTCTTTTGAGTGATATCACACCAGACAAATTTGGCGGCCGGGTGAATGCCCGGGTCACCCTCGCCCCTGCGGGCACGAATCTAACGGACCGTATGCTGAAGGCTGCGGCCCGGTCAGGCCATTCACGGCCCTGGACCGGACGGCGTATTGGATGGTGCGAAGACAAGTGACAGAGCGGCGGCTTTTACATTCCGGGCACAGATGGTGCCAGCTTTCCATTGGCTGCACCCAGAATATATCCAATCTCGTCATCATCCTCACCCAGGGGCAGGAAGACGCCCCGGGTCAGCAAACGCTCGTCATCGGAGATCGGAAATTCGGCATCAGCCAGCACCGGCCCGCCAAGGCGGCGCACCTCCTCGATCTTGCACTCAACCAGCGACAGCACGTCGAGAACGACCTTGATCCGTGTCGAAACCAGATTGCCGCTCAACCCCTGTAGGGCACGGCCCAGATGCACCGTCGCCGGAACGGAAAACTCCTGACGCGCATCGATCACGAAACAATTGTCCCAGTCCTCACCCATATCTTCACCGTCGATATCGGCGAAACGGGGCATGGGACGCCCATCGCAGCGGTCATGCCAATAGGCCATGACGCGGCCCACAAGCCGGCGCTCGGCCATGCGCACGCCCAATATGTCTTCCAGCCGGACCCGGTCGCCGTCGATGATCTGAGACTCCATCCAATGCCCTCCCCTGCCGGCTTGGCTCGGCTCAACCGCATGACGGAGAGAGCTTAGGGGGCATGTATTTCGGTCGGGCAAACGGGACGGCTCCAGACTAAGTCGAATTGTCCGCATCGCGGGTCGCAGTGGCCGACTGGGTCTCCGGCCCTGCGATCGGCGCGTAGGCTTCCGCCCGGATCCGGTCGATAAGGATGTCGACGCCTTCGCGGGCCATGCCGGTCAACCTCAAAAGAGCGCCGGTGAGTTGGAGGCTGGCTTCAAGCGTTTCGGGCACCACCTCATCGGCGCCGAGGGCACGCAGCTGTTCCGCATGCTCATTATCGCTTGCCCGGGCGATCACGGGCACATCGGGCCACTCGGCGCGCAGGGCCCGCAAGGCCCGGCCTGCCGCATCCGGATCATCAAGGGTCAACAGCACCGCCGCGGCCCGTTCAGGATGGACCCGGGCCAGCACCTCGGCACGGGTGGCGTCGCCGAAAAAGCTCGGAACACCCGCCCGGCGCAGCTCTGCGACCCGCGCGGCATTCATGTCCAGGGCCACATAGGGCAGTTTTTCGCGATCAAGGAGGCGCGCCGCCGTCTGTCCCACACGGCCAAAACCCGCAATGATGACATGCCCCTCCAGCCCCTCAACCTCCGTGTCCAGACTGACCGCACCATCGGCGCGCGCAGCAAATCGCTTTGCAAAGCGGGTGCCGAGGGCAGCCATGAAGGGTGTGAGAACCATGGAGAGGGTCGCGACAATGATCATGAACTGACCGACATCCGGGGGCACCACGCTGCCCGGAGTCATGGCAATGCCGAGGATGACAAAAGCGAATTCGCCGCCCGTGGCCAGCATGAGGGCGCTGCGCACCGAAACATCGAGCGGCAACAAAAAGAGGCGGCAGGCCGCGAAGGCCACGGCGGCCTTGACCACCACGATACCGATCACGGAGAGGGCGAGAAGGCCTGCCCAATCCGCCACCTGGGCGAAATTCAGGTTCATGCCCACACTGATGAAGAAGAGTCCCAGGAGCAGGCCCTTGAAAGGGTCGATGTCCCCTTCCACTTGATGCCGATACTCGGTCTCAGCGAGCAGGAGCCCGGCCAAAAACGCGCCAAGGGCCATGGACAGGCCTGCCTGCGCCGTTGCCCATGCCGTCGCCAGCACCACGAGCAGGCTCATGGCAAGCAGCGCCTCGCGGTTTTTGGCCTCGGCGACGAGGCGATAAAGCCGGCGCAGGATGAGACGGCCGATCAGGATGATGATCACAACGGCCGCAACCGCCTTGGCAATCGCCAGGACCAGCTCACTTGCCAGGGCTTGCGTGTTGTCCTGGGCAAGGACGGAAACCAGCATCAGGATCGGCACCACGGCGAGATCTTGAAACAAAAGAATGGCAAAGCTGGTGCGACCGTGCCGCTGGGCCATTTCGCCGCGCTCTATGAGCAATTGAACGACGATCGCAGTGGACGATAAGGCAAGGCTCAGACCAATGACCATGGCTGCCTTGGGGGAATTGCCCCAGGCGTAGGCCATCAGACCAATGAGGGCGGCACTGGCCAGGACCTGAGTCGCGCCCAGACCAAAAACGAGACGGCGCAAGGCGCGCAAACGCTCAAAGGAGAGTTCCAGACCGATGGTAAACAAGAGGAACACCACCCCGAGCTCGGCCAGAAGATGAACGCCCTCCACATTGGTCGTCGCACCGAGGCCGTAGGGCCCCACAATGGAGCCAGCCGCCAGGAAGCCGAAAACGGGACTGATCTTCAGACGCTGGAACAGGGGACTGATAGAGGCCGACAGGCCGAGCACCAACGCCACATCCGTCCATCCAGGAATTCCCGCCACGCCATGGCCCGCATCCATGCTTTGCCCCTCACTTGCACCGTCACCCAAACGTGTATCGCCTTGACCGGCCCCTCGGCCAGCCTCCGGCATGATCCTTCTGCACCGCTCCGTGCGCCACGGTAGCGCCGTTAGCCACTGTACCGCCGTGGTGTCTTGTCTAAACTAAGGATTTTAACCCGAGACAGAGGCTCATTCTCCTTCACTCCTGCCCGCTCAAGCATGCTAGCGGGCTCCATCCACCCAGCAGCGTCGGGAGGCGCCATGTGACACCAATGTTGCTCCACCTGTTCTGGATTGCCCTCGGGATGACAATTCTGCTGTTCAGCGGAGATCTGCTCGTGCGCGGTGCTGTGGCCATGGCCCAGCGGGTGAACATTCCCCCGATACTCATTGGTCTGACCATCGTGGCTTTCGGCACGTCGGCACCCGAACTTGTGATCGGCGTCAATGCAGTCCTGATCGGGGGGCAGGCCGGGGGGCTCGCGATCGGCAATATTGTCGGCAGCAACATCGCCAATGTCTTTCTCGTGCTTGGCGTTCCAGCTCTCATCTATCCCACATGCTGCAAACAACCGCTGATCCGGCGCAACACGACCATCATGATCGGGTCCACGCTGGTGTTCATCTGGCTGTGCCTTGAAGGCGCCCAAACCCTCAACCGCATGGATGGCGCGATCCTGCTCGCCGGCATGATGGCGTTTATGGGTTATGCGATTTATCGGGCCCGTAAAGCCCCAGGGGTGGGCCTTGTGGCGGATCTCACCGAGGAATTGGAGGAGATGTCGGGACTGCCCAAGGGTCTTGGCAGCGTTCTCTTTTTCATCGGGATCGCGATTGTCGGCCTGCCTTTGGGCTCCAACTTCATTGTCAGTGGTGCGGTCGGCCTTGCGGTCAATGCCGGCATTTCGCCGACCGTGATCGGCCTCAGTATTATTGCAATCGGCACATCCTTGCCCGAACTCGCCACGACCGTGATTGCAGCCATGCACCGCCATTCGGCGGTGGCACTCGGCAATGTGATCGGATCGAACCTTTTCAATATTCTCGGCATCATGGGCATTACGGCCCTTGTCGCGCCCCAACCCCTCAGTGTAGAGGGACAGTTCCTGATCACCGAACTCTGGATCATGCTCGCGGCGGCCTTCGTGCTGGTGCCGTACAGCTTCCTGCATCTGAAAATGGGGCGGGTAACCGGCGTTCTTTTTCTTGGGGCCTATGTGCTATTCATCGTGGCCTTATCCCGACATCACGGTTTGAGCCTATGATCCCGAACGACATCCAAGGCCGCGGCAGCCTGGAAGTCTGCAAAGCCTTTACCTTCGAGGCGGCCCATTTTTTCAGCCACAAGCCCGAAGGCCACCCCAATGGCCGGATGCATGGCCACAGCTTCCGGGTCGAGGTCGTCGTGGCCGGCACTCCGGATCCCAGCAGTGGTTGGATTGTCGATCTTGGCACCCTCACGGATGACCTTGAAACGCTGCGCGGGGAACTCGATCACCGCCTTTTGAACGAGATCGAGAGCCTGGAAAGCCCGGCGCTCGAGAGCCTTGCCATGTGGATCGCAGGACGATTGCTCGACCGCTATCCCCATTTGCGTTCGGTCACAGTGGCCCGGCCGACCTGCTTTGAAAGCGCAACATTTCGTCTCAACACGGAAAAAGTGACCGAAGCCGGACCCGGTCGGAGTGATCAGGTTTCCAGATAGCTCACATCACGGGCCAGGGCATCAAAATGCTGCCCCCCATCCACGGCCATCATCTGCCCCGAATAGCTTGGCGTCGCGATCATGAACCGGATCGCGCGAATATGGTCCTCAACCGTCGGCCCCTTTTGGAGGGGATTGCGGTCATGGAGCCGCCGGAAGGCCTCCTCGCTCTGATAGGGGCTCGGCAGCGTGAGGCCCGGCGCAAGACCGCAGACCCGCACCTTCGGCGCCAGCGCCATGGCCATCATCTCGGTCACCCCCTTCAGGGCATATTTGCTAATGGTGTAGGAGAAAAAGTCCGGATTGAGATTAAACAGTTTGTAGTCGAGAAAATTGATCACCACACCCCGCTCATGCTCGGGGATCTGAGCCGCGAAATCCCGGATCATCAGCATGGGGGCAGTCAGGTTGACGTTGAGGTGCTTGTGCCAGCTGTCCAGCGCGACCGTGGGGGCATGGTCGGCCTCGAACACGGAGGCGCTGTTGACGAGAACACGCGGTCCAGGCCCTTGCGCAAGACACGCATCCACGAGACCGGCCGCACTGTCCGGGTCCGACAGATCAGCACCGACAGCAGCGGCTCCGGCACCGGTGCTTTGAAGCTCCTCAGCGAGCGCCTTCGCATCCCGGTCCGACGTGTTGTAATGCACGAACACGAAATATCCGTCCTCGGCAAGGGCCCGGGACACTGCCTGTCCGATTCGCTTAGCGCCGCCGGTCACGATTGCGGCCTGCTGCTGCCCCTGCGCCATGGGTCGTTCTCCTTGCTGTGTTGTGCCAGGCCTATTCACAAGGGCCCGCTTTCGGACTGGACCGTCCGTTCCGAACAATCCCGCCCTATATGGATGATCGCGAGCGCGGGTGTCAGTGCCTGCGCCTTGTCGCAGCCCCGGCACCGGACCGGCTGAACCCCATCAGAAAGGCAGTCTCCCTATGTCGCAAAGCCCCCCATGGACGCCGACTCCGGACCATATGCTGCCTGATCCTGCCAGACCGTCTCCCGGGATCCGCCACGTCTTCGTTCGCAATCTCGTGATCCCGGCCCTCATCGGCATTTTCGCCCATGAGAAAGACCAGACCCAACCATTGCGGATTTGCGTGGATATGGCGGTTCCCGATCCCGGCCCTCCTGGCCACGCCGGCATCGCAGATCTGGTGCGCTATGATGACGTGGTGACCTTGATCAAGGCAGCCATCGAAAGGGGCCATGTGAGCCTGATGGAAACCCTGGCTGAGCGCATTGCGAGTGCCTGCCTTGAGGATAACCGGGTCCTTGCCGTCCGAGTCTCCCTTGAAAAACTCAATGCGATTCCGGAAGCGGAGGCTGTGGGGATCTCGATTGAGCGGCATCGCCCGTCCCCTTAAACGACTATTGATCGCCATGGCCACAGCACCACAACTTTGTCCAGAAGATTACACACTCGTAAGGTCCGCAACGGACCCCATATCTTGTGCCAAACTGGCTCAGCGCCCCCGAAACCTGCGTTCGCGACAGGAGCTTAAATTCCGCACATGTTGCCGAATCGCAACAAACAGGAGAAGCGCGTCACAAGAGTGTCAAGTTCTGGGCAGCCTTTCCGCGCCCGGGAGAAAAACTGAATTAAAACAAAGAGCTAGGCACTGCCCAAAAAATAGGCAACTTGCTCGAAATCGGTCAAATCAAGGGCCGCCGCTGTTCATCCACAGGGCTACTCACAAGCTTGCCCACAGGAGTGGGGGATAATGGAGACTGGAAGGATCTATGGCTGAGGTTGCCATGCACCAATCGTGGTCCAGGTGCTCACCGGAACATCGGCGCAGTATGGGGACGAGCCATGAGTAACGACGTGACGGGTTCCTCTAAAACACCTGATCCAGCTGGTGCCTTAGATACGGTCAGCCCCCCCGACATGGATCACGCGAACGCCGTTGATGGCCCGGCCCCGAATGAAATGCCGCAGCAGGAGGAGACGCCCCGCCGCACCGGCACAGAGGTGATCAGGGATGTGGTGCGGACCTTGCCCAATGCACCGGGCGTCTACCGCATGCTGGATGGGGAGGGCACGGTCCTCTATGTGGGCAAGGCCCGGGAGCTGAAAAAACGGGTGACCTCCTACACCACTTTGACGGGGCACACGAATCGCATTGCGCGCATGATCCTGTCGACCGTATCCATGGAGATCATCACCACCCACACGGAAACCGAGGCCCTCCTTCTCGAAGCCAATCTGATCAAGCGCCTGAAGCCGCGCTTCAATGTCATTTTGCGCGATGACAAATCCTTCCCCTACATTCTGATTGACCGGGAACATAGCATCGCGCGGCTGACCAAGCACCGGGGTGCACGGACGGTTGAGGGTGATTATTTCGGCCCTTTCGCCTCAGCCGGCGCCGTCAACCACACCCTGAACACTTTGCAGCGCGCCTTCCTGCTCCGCTCGTGTACGGACAGTGTCTATGAGAGCCGGACCCGACCCTGCCTGCTCTACCAGATCAAGCGCTGCAGTGCACCGTGTACGGGCGAAATCACGGAAGCGGGCTACAACGCACTGGTGGATGATGCCGTGCGCTTCCTCAAAGGCCAGTCGTCACAGGTGCAGGACAGTCTGGCAGCCGCAATGGAGGCCGCTTCGGACGCGCTGGCCTTCGAGCGGGCCGCCGCTTTACGCGATCGTATCCGGGCGCTCTCGGCCATCCGCGCGCATCAGGGCATCAATCCGGAAACGGTGGAGGAGGCGGATGTGGTCGGCACCCATCGGGAAGGGGGGAAAGACGGCGGGCAGGTTTGCGTCCAAGTGTTTTTCATCCGCTCGGGCCAGAACTGGGGCAACCGGGCCTATTTTCCGCGCCATGACAAGGATCAGACTTCGGAGGAAATCCTAGAGGCCTTCCTGTCCCAGTTCTATGACGACAAACCGCCGCCCCGTCAGGTTCTGCTGTCGGAAACCATTCCAGAAGCCCCTCTCCTTGAGGAAGCGCTCACCATCAAGGCCGGCCACAAGGTCCAGGTGCTTGTTCCGCGCCGGGGCGAGAAACGGGCCCTGGTCGAACATGCCGTCACCAATGCGCGGGAAGCCCTGGCACGACGGCTCGCCGAAAGTGCGTCCCAGCAAAAACTGCTGACCGGCGTTGCAGATGCCTTCGGCCTTGACGGTCCTCCGCGGCGGATCGAGGTCTATGACAACAGTCATATTCAGGGCACGAATGCTGTCGGTGGCATGATCGTCGCCGGACCCGAAGGCCTGATGAAGTCCCAATACCGCAAATTCAACATCAAGATGGACAGTCTGACGCCTGGGGACGATTACGGCATGATGCGCCAGGTGCTGCGCCGCCGCTTTGAACGCCTGTTGAAGGAGGCGCCGCGCGATGCGGCCGGCGTTGACGGCGCAGACGAGGCGGAAACGGAAACGGGCGATGCTGTGCCATGGCCCGATCTCGTGGTGATCGATGGCGGCCCCGGACAGCTCAGCACGGCCATGGAGGTGCTTGCGGATCTGGGTCTGGAGTCCGAGGTGCCTCTTGTGGCTATTGCCAAGGGGCCAGAGCGCAATGCGGGGCGCGAGCGCTTCTTCATGCCGGAGCGCGCGGCCTTCAGCCTGGAGCCGAAATCTCCGGTCCTGTTCTATCTCCAGCGCCTGCGGGATGAGGCACACCGTTTCGCCATCGGAACCCACCGGGCCCGCCGCGCCAAGGACATCGCCAAGAATCCGCTGGACGAAATCCCGGGTGTCGGCGCCCGGCGCAAAAAGGCCCTGCTGCACCGTTTCGGCTCGGCCAAAGGCGTGGCGAGGGCGGGCCTTGCCGACCTTGAAAATGTTGAGGGCATCAACAAGGCCCTTGCTGAACGGATCTATGCCTTCTTTCGGGATACGGAGTGACAGGTCACCATATCGCGGCGAAATTCCGCATCACAACGGAATTCAATGTCTCCATAGCGATGGCTTAAGGGCTGCCCTTAGGGGAGCGTCAAACGTCATTGTCGGGCCCAGCCCTCACGGGTGCGCTCGGGTGCCAAAACAGCCGCAGGGAACAAGGGGGCTTCGGGATATGGAATGACGCGCTTCAGCTTCTCAAAAGATGAAACGCACGTTACCCTTGCCTTGGGGAAAGTTTCGGTTGCGTGGGTAGGAAACGGGTTGTGCGGACATTTTTTGAACGGTTTCAGCGCATTGTGGCTGAGCGGCCGAATGATGATGCCATCATTGACGGCTCTGGATGCTTGAGCTTTCACGCATTCGATGTGGTTTCTGACCAGCTCGCGGCGACGCTGTATTCCATGCGCCAAAGCGATAACGACGTCTTCGGATATTTAGGCCCCCCGTCCCGATACCGGGCCATCGCCTATATGGCTTGCGCCAAAGCCGGCGCGGGCATGCTCAACATCAATACGGAACTCCCGGTTCCCGTGCTCCGTGACCTGATGCAGATCTGCGGGATGTCCCGAATTCTGGCCGCGCCCGGCATGCTTGACGAGGCCCAAGCCCTCCACAACACGGCCCCACCGGTTGCCATTCCCTGCGACACCCCGGACCGCGCGGACATCCCCCCTTTCACGCCGCTCGCGCGCACGCCTGACTCGATCATTGGCATTCAGTATACGTCAGGCTCGACAGGGCGACCGAAATGCGTGCCCTACCGCGCCGGACCCTTGGCGACCCGTATGGCGCGGCGTGAGACCGTCTACGGACGCCCCGGCCCCGTGCCCCATCGCTCGGCCATTTTTGGTCAGCTCAAGGGCCTCAGTGAGCTGTGGTTTCCGTTTTGCGGCGACACCATCGCCTATTTCGACCTGCGCCATCGGGGCATAACTGAGCTTGATCCCTGGCTGCGTGAAACTGGGGTTACGGAAATCACGGGCCAGGTGGCCGTGCTGCGCCGGATCATGGCCGCCGCACCGGAACCCTTTGAAACGCTGGTCTTCATTAATGCGGTCGGAGAGCCTGCCACCCGCGCTGACCTGGAGACCTTCGATCGGCTGTTTCCGCGCGATGCTGTTCTGCATACGGCTTTTGCGGCCACGGAACATTGCGACCTGGCACTCCAAACCCATCACCATGGCGACCCCGTCCACCATGACGTTATGCCCCTTGGGCGCCCTCTGGAGCCGGACATGGTGCGGATCGTGCGGGAGGACGGCCAACCCGTGGCACCCGGTGAACCCGGTGAAATTCATGTGACGGGCGGCACTCTCGCAGGCGATTATCTCAACGACCCGGAGCGGACAGCCGAGGCCTATTTCACGGATGCCGACGGGCGGCAATGGTTCCGCACGAATTTCATCGCCTATCAGGACCGGGACGGTATCCTCCACGGCCTTGGCCGCAAGGATGATCAGGTGAAGATCCGGGGTTTCAATGTGCGGCCGTCCGAGATTGAACAACTGCTCCGGGAACATCCGGATGTGGACAATGCGGCCGTGACACCATTTGAAGGCCCTGGCGGCATCCGGCGCCTTGCTTGCTATGTCGTGCCAAAGCCCGGCATGGATGTCGAAGTCAAGTCTCTTCGGGGATTCCTCGCCGCCCGGGTGCCCCATTTTATGGTCCCGAGCGTCATCCGCCAGATCGAGAGCCTGCCAATCGGGATTACGGGAAAGGTGCTGAAAAAACAGCTCCCTGATCCCCTCGACATGTCGGCAGCGCCGCCGGCAGAAGAGCGCGCCCAATGGTCGGCCACCGAGCGGGGCATCGCCGAGGCCTGGACGCAAGTTCTGGGGCACACAGATTTTTTGATAACGGATGACTTTTTCGATGTGGGCGGAGATTCACTCCAGGCCATGACCCTGATGATGGCCCTTGAAGAGCGCTTCCAAATCCGGCTGACCCTTGATGCCCTGATCCTGAAAGGCGCTTGCGTGGCCGCATTGGCCGAACAGATCGAGGCCGCGCAGGATAACGCGCAAGGCTCTGCGGGGGGCCTCACACGCCTGCGGGGCGGTGATCGGTCCTCGCCCCTCTTCGTGACACCGGTCGTGGGCGGACACCTCTCCGACTATATCGCATTGACCCAGACGCTGGCCCCGGGCCGCCCCATTCTGGGCCTGCACCCGCGCGGCCTTGACGGCCGCTCGTCCCCGGCGAGCACCATGGAACAGCTTGCCGCCGACGCCGTCGACGTTCTGATGGCAGATAGTCCCGGCGCGCCCTATCAGCTCATGGGTTATAGCTTTGGCGGCTATGTCGCAGCCGAGATGACCCGCCTCCTCCAGGCAAGGGGCCGCCCGGTCTCACATCTCATCCTGCTCGACCCGTTTGTGGGCTGGACCGGACTGAACCGCTATCCCAAAGAAGTGTTCCGCCATATGGCCAAGGGCGACATCCAGCGGGCCTGGCGGACTGCCACACTGACGCTTCCCGCTGCCTTTGGCCTGCGCGCTGCGCCCCACGCAGTCGATGACGCCCATCGCACCGCCGTGCTGCGTTACGCGCCAAAACCGCTTGAGTTTGCCGGTTCTAAAGCGCCCGAGACCCTTTTGATCAGCACAACACACAATCCCCACCGCGAGAGCATCCAAGCCGAATGGCGGCGCCTCCTCGGCCCTTCCCTTCGGATCGTGGAGCTGGACACAGACCATGTGGAACTCGTCAGAGCACCGGCAGTCTGGAGCCTGGCCCAGGAAATTGATGCTTTTCTGGCCGAACCAGGCCCTACGGACGACGCCTCACCAGCCAAGCAGAGCGACTCGTCCGCCCAGAGCCCTTTCAAAGAGTTCCGGGGCAGTGAAAGGGCTCTAACTCTTTGATTTATCGCGTTTTCGGACCGCA
>CAYUYV010000104.1:0-3777 GCA_964449455.1 uncultured Alphaproteobacteria bacterium
TGGCGATCCTCACATCACAGCGTGTTCGCAGCGGCTAGCGGGTGCACTGTCCCAGCGGGTGCACTGTCCCAGCGGGTGCACTGTCCCAGCGGGTGCACTGTCCCAGCGGGTGCACTGTCAAAGACACCCCTTGCCGCTCCTTGTTTCCGCTCCCCCGTAAACCTGGCTTACCCCTGGGCCGCGGCCGTTGTTTCGCGAGCCACCATCCACGCGGGTATCGTAACCGGGGGCCGCCGATCCGAACCGGCAGCCTCCGTCCGGTCTTCAGACCCGATCAGGCGTCCTTGCTCTTGAGGAACTCGATCGCGGCGCCAACGGTCTGAATTGTCTCGGCGGCATCGTCGGGGATTTCCACGCCGAACTCTTCTTCGAACGCCATCACCAGTTCCACCGTGTCCAGGCTGTCCGCGCCCAGATCTTCGATGAAATTGGCCGTTTCGACCACTTTGTCGGCTTCGACATTCAGATGCTCGACGACGATCTTTTTCACGCGATCAGCGATGTCACTCATTCTTCTGGTTCCTCAAGTGACGCCCGGACCTGCACGCGTTCACCGGGCATTGAAAAAAACAAAACTGGCGCTGAACGCTTGCACAGGGTCAGCACCGTGTCACGGATTGCCGAGGGCGAAACCGCGTGTCTCGCCGGCAACTTGGATGGCACGACCGGGGCCGTCAGATCATGGCCATCCCACCATTCACATGGAGGGTTTGACCAGTCATATATGCCGCTTCTTCACTTGCCACATAAACCACGGCTGCCGCGATGTCATCAGGCGCGCCCATGCGTCCGGCTGGCACCATGATGTTGATGCGCTCTTTCTGGGCGTCGTCAAGGGATGCCGTCATGGCGGTTTCGATGAAGCCCGGCGCGATACAGTTCACAGTAATGTTGCGGCTCGCCACTTCTTGCGCGAGGGCCTTGGACATACCAATCAGCCCGGCCTTTGATGCAGCGTAGTTGCCTTGCCCTGGATTGCCGGTGACGCCGACCACCGAGGTGATCGGAATGATCCGCCCCCAGCGGCGTTTCATCATGCCGCGCAGGCAGGCTCGCATCAGCAAAAAGGTGGATGTCAGATTGACGCCGAGGACTTCGTCCCATTCGGCGTCTTTCATGCGCATGAAGAGATTGTCACGGGTGATCCCGGCATTCGCGACCAGGATGTCGAGGCCGCCCAGGACTTCTTCCGCCTGGGCCGGCAGACCACTGACGGCCTCCCGATCAGCAAGATTGCAGGGCAATGCCTCGGCCCGGTCACCCAGTGCGCCCTTCAAGGTCGCCAGGGCGTCGGCGCGAGTCCCGGAGAGGGCCACATGGGCGCCCTGGGCATGGAGCGCGCGGGCAATCGCACCACCGATACCGCCTGTAGCGCCCGTTACGAGCGCCTTCTTTCCGGTCAAGTCAAACATCCCAAGCCTTTATGCCAGTTCTTTAGGGTCCATTGCCACGAGCAGCCCGCCCATCCCAGCGGAGCATGTCACAGCACTTTTGCAAAGGCGTCCAGATCCGCCGGCGTTTCCACAGCCAGGCAACGCAGCTCCCGGTGGATCCGCTTGTTCATGCCAGTCAAAACCTTACCAGCCCCAATCTCGACAACGGCCTCAACCCCCTGAGCCACCATGTAAAGCACGGATTCTCTCCAACGGACGCGGCCCGTAATCTGGTCGCGCAACAGCGTGCGGATGGTTGAGGGGTCCGCCACTGCCTCGGCGGTCACGTTAGACACGATTGGCACCATCGGCGCCGTGATGGGCACGGCGGCCAGTGCATCCGCCATTTCTTCGGCCGCAGGCTCCATCAAGGCACAATGGAAGGGCGCGCTTACGGGCAGCATGATGCTCTTTTTCGCCCCGGCCGTCTTGGCCCGATCCAGGGCCGCTTCCACCGCCTCCCGGTGGCCGGAGATCACCACCTGACCCGGCGCGTTGTCATTGGCGATCGCACAGACTTCACCTTCGGCCGCGCCAGGAACAACCGCTTCGGCCACCTTGTCGATATCGATGCCAAGAAGAGCCGCCATAGCGCCGATCCCGACAGGAACCGCCGCCTGCATGGCCCGGCCCCGGGTCCGCAGAAGACGCGCGGTGTCTGGCACGCTGATGGCCCTCGCGGCAGCCAGAGCGGAATACTCGCCCAGGGAATGCCCGGCCAGGAACTGTGCATGCTGGCTCAGATCGAGGCCCATTTCGGCCTCAAGAACGCGGACCACGGCGAGGCTCGTGGCCATCAAAGCCGGCTGGGCATTCTCCGTCAGGGTCAGCTCATCCTCAGGGCCTTCCCACATGATCCGGGTCAGCCGAGCCTCAAGGGCATCGTCAACCTCCTCAAACAGGTGCCGGGCGGTGGGGAAAGCCTCAGCCAGCGCCTGGCCCATGCCCACCGTCTGCGAGCCCTGTCCGGGAAAGGTAAACGCACGTGCCATGGCTCTCTCCGTAATGCGCAAGACTCGGTCCGACGGCCCTCCATTCAGCGACGCCCCTGGTCCGCGGGAAATGCGCGTGGGTGTGGCCGAAATCCAGTCGGGCTGTCAAGCACACAATCGAAGATTGGGTCACGATTGTGCCGGCCGTGGAGCCGAGATCACATAGGACAGGCTTGCAAGGGCCGATTGACTGGCTATAGTGCGCGCCTTCCGCAGAGGAAGTGAAGACGCGACGGTCCGGACTCCGGACGGGCACTGATCCATGGGGCACTGCCTCATTTTCCAGCATCCCGATTTCTTTCCGGTCGACAGGTTCCAGCGACGTTCCTGGTCCAGTCCGCGATCCATCGGACAGGGGCCGCTGACAGTGTGTCAGCCAAGCTCCTTTCCGCCGACGCGCCTTCAACGTCAATGATCACAATGATTTGGAGTCGCCATGCCGCTCTATGAGCATGTCTATATCGCGAGGCAGGATGTCTCGCAGCAGCAGGTCGATCAGATCACCGCGCATATGCGGGGGATTATCGAGGAACATGGCGGCAGCGTCGCCAAGACCGAATATTGGGGCCTGCGCAACCTCGCCTATAAAGTGCGCAAGAACCGCAAAGGACACTATGTCCTGATGAATCTGGACGCCACGCCCGATGCCATCGGCGAAATGGAGCGTCAGATGCGGTTCCACGAAGACATCATGCGCTTTGTAACCCTGAAGGTGGAAAAGCACGAAACCGGGCCATCGGCAGTGCTTCAGAACCGGGGCGGTGGCCGCGACGAGCGGCGCGGTGGCCGTGGCCGTGGCGACCGGGAACGGGGCGATCGGGGTGATCGCGACAGAGGCGATCGCGGTGACCGCGGAGACAGGGGCGATCGGGGTGACAGAGGCGATCGCGGCGACAGGGGCGATCGGGGTGACCGTCCGCCACGTCCTCCCCGGGACGCTGCTCCCGAAGCCACAGGAGACGCTGGCTGACGGGGTCGATCGGTCGCCGACCTGTCCCTCGTCACCGATTGTCATTCTGACCGCCTAAAAGGATTGCTCCCGAAAAGGATTGCTCCATGTCCGACACAAAAATTCCCCAGGTCCCCGTGCGGCGCCCCTTCTTCCGCCGCCGCAAATCCTGTCCTTTTTCCGGCCCCGGCGCCCCCGTGATCGACTGGAAGGACACCCGTCTGCTCCAGCGCTTCCTCTCCGAGCGGGGCAAAATCGTCCCGAGCCGGATCACGGCCGTGTCCGCAAAAAAGCAGCGTGAACTTGCCCGCGCCATTAAACGGGCCCGGTTCATGGCCCTGTTGCCCTATGTGGGCGACTGATCGATCCTTACAGTCCACGGCGGGCGATGCCTCGGCCACTG
>CAYUYV010000104.1:3877-14933 GCA_964449455.1 uncultured Alphaproteobacteria bacterium
CGAAAAAGGGCCCGAAAAAGGGATTGCCTGGGCGGGTCAGGCTCATCCGACCAACGGATTCTGGGGACAGGCCATGATGGGGAGCAATCGGGTCATGCAGCGGGACTGGATCATTGCGATCGCGGCAGGCCTTGTCAGCGCCCTGCTGTTCCTGTCGATGCTAACCGGGAATCTCTTGTCGCTGCTCTTGATCTATCTGGCACCCTTGCCTCTGGTGATCATGGGACTGGGCTGGGGACCGGCCGTCAGCAGCATGGCCGCCATCGCAGGCACCCTGATCCTGGCCATTACGGTCGATCTGGGCGGGGCAGCCATATTTGGGCTGCTTTATGCCGCGCCGCCCGTGTTCCTGACGCGGATGGCGTTGCGCTATGGGGGTCCTGCGGACGCCGATGGCGAGGCCCAGGCCGAGGCCTTCGTCCCCTACCCGACAGGGCGCTTGCTGACGTGGATTGCCGGGATCGCGCTGGCCTTGTTTCTCGCCGTTCATCTCGTGCTCGCGGCACCTTATGGCGGCCTTGTGAGCTTGATCGAGACCCAACTCGGCGAGATGGTCCCGGATCCCGATGCCTTCCTGACCCAGTTCCGGGAGGCCGGCGCCGATCTGACCAAGGAAGAATTCTTCGCCCTCATGGCGCGGACGATTCCGGGCATCGTGGCGATCTTCTGGTGTGCCGTCATGGTGCTGAATCTGGCCTTGGGACAGGCCATCGTGAAAATGTCCGGGCGCAATCTGCGGCCTGACTTTGACTGGCTGCACCTTGACCTGCCATTCGGGCTCGCCCTGGCCCTGGCCACGGCGATGGTTGTGGCCTATCTGCCGGCGGGATACGGCTTTGTCGGCGGCACGGCGGCGGCCATTTTGGCCGCGCCCTATTTCTTGACCGGCCTCATCACGGCCCATGGCGTGAGTGCGTCCTGGGTCGCCCGCAGCGACATGCCCGGCATCACGGGCGGCCTGAGGGTGGTTGGTCTTGCGTTTCTCTATCTCTTGCTGCTGACGCCCCAGGGCATCGGCACTCAACTGATCAGCCTGCTGGGCATTTTGGATCAATGGTTCAGTCTTCGCCGGCGTTTTGCGGTCGAGCCCACCCCCGGGACACCGTAAAAAGCCGGCCAGTGTTGAGGAGACGACGTCATGCACGTGGTGCTGCTTGAAAGGGTCGAGAAGCTCGGCCAAATGGGCGATGTGGTGAAAGTCCGCCCGGGCTTTGCGCGTAATTTCCTTCTCCCGCGGGGCAAGGCCCTGCGCGCCACCAAGGGCAATATGGAGCAGTTCGAGCACAGCCGTGCTCAGCTTGAGGCCCAGAACCTGGAGCGGCGCACGGAAGCCGAACAGGTCGGTGAAAAGCTCAATGGCGAGGCGTTCGTCGCCATCCGCCAGTCGAGCGAAAGCGGTCAGCTCTATGGGTCGGTGTCCACCCGGGATATCGCGGCTGTGGTGACGGAAGGCGGCTTCACGATCACGAAGACCCAAGTGGTGCTGCCCAAGCCCATCAAGGAGCTGGGCCTCCACGATGTGCGCATCAATCTCCATCCAGAGGTCATTGTAACCGTCACGATCAATGTCGCCCGGTCTGAGGAAGAGGCGGAGCGTCAAGCCCGCGGTGAGGACGTCACTGCCCGGGTTGATGACGACGATGACGACGATCTCGACCTCGACGCCCTTCTTGAGGATGATGACGAAGAGGCATCGGCGGATTCTGAAGGCGGCGACGCCGATGAGGCCGACGCCGATGCGCAGGCCGATGACGAAGACGCTGGTGAAGACGAAGGCGAAGACGACAAGGCCTGATCAAAAAGGGCCAGCGTCAAAAAGGGGGCGAGCGCCTTTGGCCTCGCCCTTTTTTATATCCTTCGGTTAGGACACATGATCCGCCTGTGGATAAATCTGTGACTAATTGTTGAGTTATCCCCAAAGTCGACTCAAGGCACGATTTCTGTGGACCATGATCGCAGCGGTCTTGCCCCTCGCCCACCAGCGATTCATCAATGGTCGTGGGGAGCGGCGGCATGCGTGGCGGGCTGACTGTCCGCGAAAGGGTTAATGGCGTGGCTGATGCGCGCCAGATAACCTTCGCCTGTTTCTGTCCGAAGCCTTCAATTCGCGAGCCGATCAGCGTCCATGCCACAAACCTCCCAGAGCATCGCCTTGGCCGATTCCCACGACGCGGCAAACGGGTCCGACGATCCGTCTTCAGATGGCCTCGACTATCCGAGTGCCCCCAGCAGCATTGAAACCGAGCAGGCCCTGCTCGGGTCCATGCTCGTGAACAACGAGGCCTATTTTCAGGCCACCGCCATTATCGACGCCGAGCATTTCTATGAGCCGCTGCACGGCAAGATTTTCGATACCATCGGCCGGCTGATCGATAAGGGGCGGATCGCAACCCCCCTCACGGTCCACGCCCTGATTGAAAGCGACCCGGTGCTGCGGGAAGTCGGTGGCGCGGCCTATCTTGCCAATCTGGCGGCTGCCTCGACGGCCACGGTGCATGTCGCCGACTACGCCCAGACCCTGTTTGATCTCGCAGTTCGGCGCGGTTTGATGCGGATCGGCGAGGACATGGTCATCCGGGCCCGGGACACTGACCTTGATGACGACCCAAGCAAACAGATCGTCGATGCCGAGCAATGCCTTTATGAAATTGCGGAAAAAGGGAAGTACAAGGAAGGCAGCCTGGATTTCGCCCGGGCCCTTGAGACGGCGCTGAACCGGGCCGATGCAGCCTTCAAGCGGGACGGCGCACTTGCCGGAACCCCGACGGGTTTTGCGGATCTTGATGCCAAGCTTGGGGGTCTTCAGCGTTCGGACCTCATCATCCTTGCCGGCCGTCCCGCCATGGGCAAGAGCGCGCTTGCCACGAATATGGCCTTCAACATCGCCAAGGCCATGCGCCTTGGAAAAGATGCGGCGGGTAAGGATGTGGTGGAAGACGGCGGACGGGTCCTCTTCTTCTCCCTGGAAATGTCCGCCGACCAGCTGGCCACGCGTATCCTGGCCGAGCAGGCCATGGTGCCCTCCCACAAGATCCGGGACGGGACGATCACGCGCCAGGATTTCGGGCGGCTCGCCGATGCGGTGGCGGAAATTCAGCACATCCCGCTTTTTATCGATGACACAGGTGGCTTGAGCATTTCGGCCATTGCCTCGCGGGCAAGGCGTGTCGCGCGCAAGCCGGGCCTTGATCTCATCGTGATTGATTATGTGCAGCTCCTGACTGGCTCGGGCCGCAAGAAGACGGACAACCGGGTCCAGGAACTCACTGAAATCACAACAAGCCTCAAGGCCCTCGCCAAGGAACTCAATGTACCCATTATCGGCCTGTCCCAGCTCAGCCGGGCCGTGGAAAGCCGCGACGATAAGCGCCCCCAATTGGCCGATCTGCGTGAATCCGGATCCATCGAGCAGGATGCGGATATTGTCATGTTTATCTATCGCGAAGAGTACTACCATGATCAAAAACGGCCCACGGAGCCACATCTGGAGATTGGTGCGGGGGCCAGCGAGGAACTGCGCAATCTGAATGCCAGCTACGAGCAGAACATGGCGGCCTGGGAGGAGAAAAAGCGCCTGGTGCAGAATTTGGCAGAAGTGATTGTTGCCAAACACCGCCACGGACCCGTGGGCGTGGTCAAGCTGCACTTTGATCCGGAGATCACCCGCTTCCACAATTACGCGGCTCCGGACCGGGGACCGGCGCCAGGAGACGGGTTCTAAAGCCATGGCGGAGCGCTCCCTGGTTTTCCTCGGCGCGAAGACACTGTACCCGGAGGAACGCTCGAGCCGGCACCCCCTGCTGCTTCGTGACGACGAACCCCTTTTCGATGCCCTCACAGCCCGCGGCTACTGCGTGGACTTTGCGGACTGGCGCGCGACACCGCCGAGGGATTTGGCCGGCTCCACGGTCCTGATCCGAACCCCATGGGACTACACGGACCATCTCGACGCCTTTGAGACCTGGATCCGCGGGGCCGAAGACGCCAATGTCCGCTTGATCAATCCGGCGGCCCTTGTGCTCGGGACCCTGCGCAAAACCTATTTGATGGAGCTGCCCCGCCTCGGCGTACCGGCCATTCCGACCCGGCTTTTCCGTCCAGATACGGATGATGATGTGGATGCTGCCCGTCTTGCGTTCGGGTGCGAGGATCTGGTGATCAAGCCGGCCGTGGGCGCGGGCGCGCGGGACACCATCCGCCTGCATGGGCTCTCAGGTGATCGGGCTGCGGAAACGGCGGCCTTGTCCAACTTGCCCCGGGACAAGGACTACCTCGTTCAGCCCTATGTGCCGGAAATTGAAACTCTGGGCGAGCTTTCGGTCGTGTTTTTCGGCGGCCGCTTTGCCCATATGGTCCGCAAACGGCCTAAGGCCGGGGACTTTCGGGTTCAGGTGGAGCACGGGGGCCGCACGGAAAGTCTGGTCCCGGACCGGATGGTGGTTGCCCGGGCTGCCCGGGCCTCGGCCGTCTTTGCCGACCCCGCTTACATTCGGGTCGATGGGGTGGTCACGGATCAGGGCTTTCTGGTCATGGAACTCGAAATGATCGAGCCGGAATTGTTCTTTGCCTTCGCGCCGGCCTCCGCCCTCCTGTTCGCCGACGTTCTCGCCGGCCTGCTCGGCGACCGCCGCCCCGGTGCTTAAGCCCTCTCACGCCCCCCACCATCGCAGTCTTCCAAGGCGCTCCCCGGGAAGCTTGAGGCCGGACTCAATGACGGCTTCGCCTTTGCTCCGGCTTTAATTCGACGTCGCCTTGGTGAGCAGATAGACGCCGCCGACTGTCAAAATGAGAGCGAGGGCCTGGGCCAGGCCGAAAGGTTCCCCAAGGACGAACACGGCGACCATCGCGGTGGCAGCCGGGCCGAACCCACCGGCGGCACTTGTCGGTCCCGGACCAATCCGCGCGATGGCTTCAGAAATCATGAAACTGGGCAGCACCGTGCAGGCAAGGGCAAGCAACGCGCCGAGCCCGATAATCTGTCCCGTGAAGGGTGGCCACAGGGTCAGTGCCGACTGGACGGCGAAATGGGCGAGGATAGCGATCGCCGCAGCGGACATGGCGATGGAGGTGAAGAGAGGTGAACCGAGCGCGGCAATCACGCCCTTGGCGGCCGTGACATAGACGGCAAACAGGACAGCGGCCGCAAAGACAAGACCAGCCCCCAAAGCCGCATCGGACCCCAGACTGTGAACCTCCTGCCCGAACAGGACAAGAATGCCGCCATAGGAGAGGGCCAGGGCCACGCCGTGGCGCGCGGTCATCCGCTCCCCGATCAACCACCAGGCCAGCAGCGCCGTGATGGTGGGATAGAGAAACAGGATGAGGCGCTCAAGCTGGGCCGAGATGAATCGCAGGCCGGTAAAATCAAGCCAGGTGCAGACATAGTAGCTCATAATGCCCAGGGCCACCGCCGCAACCATGGTCCGTCCCCGCGGCGTTAGGGGGCGCGCGCGAAGCGCCATCCATCCGATCGCGATGTAAAGGGGCAGCGAGAACCCCATGCGCAGCGCCATCATCTGCTCTACCGTGCCACCAGCGGCAAAGGCAAGTTTCATCACGACGCCCTTGAGCGAGAACAAGGCGGCACCAACGGCTCCGAGCAGAACGCCGCTTGTTTGGCGCGAAAGGGGCTGTGTCAATCCGAACACGGTACAATATCCATGGCGATGGTCAGGCGGGGCTGGGATCCGGAAAAGGGCACCGTTCCATGCCACATGCAGGAGGGAAACAGCGCAAGGCGCCCAAGCTTGGGCTGGACGGCATGCTCAGGGCCTTGTGCACCAGGCACCGGGATTGGCGGCTCGCCGAATTTCAGCCAACCGGGTTGGGCCGTGAGTGCCTGTGTCAGTGTCTGCGCCCCTTGCACGCCGCGCGCCATTTCCGGCGGAATATCAACGTAATAGGCCGAGGAGATCCAGCCTTCCCCATGGAAATGGTTCACATGAAAGCCTTCCGGCTGCAAACGGACGGACCACGCACCGGACAGGCGCCAGCGCCGCACCTTGCGGCCGAAAAAGGGATGATCCGGACGATCAGGCATACCGGCGATAAACGCATCCACAGGCCCGCGCAGAGCCTTGAAAAAGGCATCGATCAATGGATCGCCGAGCCGGTCCAGGGGCTGGGTGGTCTGGGTGCCCCCACGCAAGGTCTGGTCCAACGGGTGAGCAGTGGATTTGTGCAGGGCATTCAGCCGGTCTGCGAGGGCTTGGTTGAAGTCCTGTGTGTCCGCAAACCCGTCGGGAGCCGGTACATCAACAGTCGCGGTCAAGGCATCAAAGTCGGCCAGACGATCCGCAGGCGCATGGCCGAGGACACGGCCCGCCGTGGCCGCATAAGCGAGCCAGAACTGATCATGGGGTGCAGCTCTCAGGGCGTTGTTGCATAAAGCGAGCGCCTCGTCCGCTGCTCCCCTTTGAAGCAGGACCTTCACGAGGGATGTGGCCAAGGTCCAATTATGAGGCTGAGTGCCATGGGCACGCCTTGCCCGCATCAACGCTTCATCAAGGTCTCCCTCCTCCCGCAGAAGATCGGCAGACAGAAAATCAAAGGCAGGCTGTGGACCGAAGCGGCCCTCCGCCTGCCGAAGAAGGCCAAGCGCCTCTCGACTCTGCCCCATACGGTGCAGGGTCAGGGCCTGGCGGTACCAGGGGTCCGGATCCTTGGGGCGGGCGGTCCGGGCGGACTCAAAGGCACGGCTCACGGCGTCGGGACGGCCCTGCATCCAACGAACCTGCGCCAGCCCGTCGAGGGCCTTGGCCAGGGCCGGCGCGCAGGTGAGCGCCCGGTCGAAGGCACCCCCTGCCCCCTCCAGATCGCCCGCGCCAAGCCGCGCTTCGCCCAGGGCACACAAGATGTCCGGCGCGTCAGGCTGTGCCGCGTCAGCAGCAGCAAGGGCCTCAACCGCCTCCGAAAAGCGGAGCCGGGCAGCAAGGGCTTTGCCCTTGGCATACAGGGCCGGGGCATGATCGGGCCGAAGGGACAGGGCGACTTCCGTGGCGGCCAAGGCTTCGTCGGCCCGGCCAAGTGCGAGAAGAGCAAGCGCCCGGGCCGCGTGGCCATCAGGCCATTGCGCGGCCTCAAAGGGCGCCAGGGCTTCCAGGGCATGGGCCGGCCGGCCAAGATCCATAAGGGTCTGGCCGAGATTGATCCGGGCCCGGACATGACCGGGCTCCAGGGTCAGGGCGTCCTCATAGGCCCCGATCGCCTCGCGCGGCTGGTTCATGGCCAGCAGAAGATCACCAGCGGTGTTGCGGATATCGGCACCGCGCGGCGCCGCCGCAATCGCCGCCTGGAGGGCGGCCCCAGCGGCTTTCAGGTCGCCCTTGGTGAGGGCAGTGCGGGCGCGGGCATGGAGCGTGTCGGCATCGGTCATGGGGCATCCGGACAAAAAAAGAGGGGCGAGCCTTGGGCCCGCCCCTAAAACCTAGCCTGAAGTGGATCAGGATCAGAAGCGGTAGCGCAGACCGATCTGAACCGTCCAAAGGGACGCCGAGAAGCTGATGAACTCAGAGTCATCCGGATTAAAGCCGGAGATGATGTAGCGACCATCAGCATCCGCAGAGCCATCCACCAGATCGACTTCGGACTGGTTGAAGCGGCGGAAGATATTGGCCTCGCTGCTGATCAGGTTCGTCAGGTTGTCCACGTCGACGAAAAAGATCGTCTCATGGCCCTTCAGGAAGCCCGGCAGCGACTGCTGGAAACGCATGTCGAGATCCAGGAACCAGTCGTTGCGGCAGGAGTTCCGGGCAAAGGTCCGGCCCCGCTGCTCGCTCAGGCATTCATCCGCAGAAATGAAGTCGTTGAGGGCCGCAACGGCCGCCGGATCCGACTCGGGGCTGAGGAAGGGATCGTCAATGCCCGTTGGCACATAAAGCAGAGCGTTGTCGCTGCCCGCTTCGAAGCCGGAGAAGAAGCCGCCATCGAAGGTGTAGCTGTAAGGCCGGCCGGAGCGGGCCTGGAAGAAGAAGGACAGCGTGGTCGGGAAGTCCCGGACGAACTCGTTCTGGAAAGTCGTCGCCAGGGTGATGTTGTGGCGCGTTTCGAAGTTCGAGGCCGCAATGCCCGGATTTTGATAGTCGAACACGGCCGTGCCGTTGAAGTTCGACGTGGACTGGGCGCTCGTATTATCCCGACGGTTATTGGAGTCGGTGAAAGCGTAGCCGAAGTTCAGGTTCACGGAGCCCGGATTGTTGAAATAGGGCATCGTGTATTCGAACTCTTTGCCGAACGCGGCAGAGAAGGTCACAGCCTTGAAGCCATCGCTGTTGGTCAGCTGGATCTCGTCGTCCCGGAAGCTGAAGCAATCCGGCGTGACATTCGAGAAGCCCTGCCGGGACCCCTGGAACTGGGCGTTACAGCCCTCCGCGGTCGGATCGACGGCTTCATAGATGGGCCGTCCGTCCACGGTGAAGCCATTGAGGCCCCGGGTCGGGTTGACGGCCAGGGACAGGTCCACAAAGTCGGCCGGATTGCGGAAGGCACTGACGATCACGTCGAGCTGGATCGTCCAGTCATCGAAGAAACCACCGGCAGCGCCCTGGAAATCCGTGAAGTGGGTGATGCCGATGTTACCGCGAACCACCGTCGGAAGTTCGAAATTCGGATCCGTGGACTGGGAGTCGCCCAGATTTTCAGAGGCCTGAGCAATCTGCTGGGCCGTGATGCAGTCCGGAACGCCGGTGAAATCACCATCCTCGTCGATGACCTGCAGATCAGCTTCGGTACATGTTCCGCTGGCGCTGCTGCCTTCACCGATCGCGCCGCCAAAGTTCTGGAACGCGTTGGACAGCCACACTGTCGGGTCGCCACCAGCAAAGATACCAACACCGCCGCGCAGCTGGGTCGAGCCGAAGCGGTCGAAGGGCACATCGTAGGTGAAGCCGAAGCGGGGCAGGAAGGCATCAAGATCGTTGAACGCCACATCATTGCCGAAGCCGTAGCGGTCCACGAAGTTTTCGTTCAGGGTCGGAACATCACTTTCGTAGAAGTCGTAGCGAATACCGAACAGCAAGGTCAGGTCATCCGTGACGTCCCACTCGTCCTGAAGGAAGAGCGAGTGAATGGACCGGCTGTAATTGGCGGCTGCGTCAACCGGATCGCCGGAGAATGAGCCGGCGCCAATGATCCCGGCCACCGAGCCATCCTCGAAATCGCCAGCATCACTGAACGGGTTGGCATTGGTGCCGTTGTTGGCTGTTCCTGCCGCGAAGGCATCCATGCTGGTGAAGCTGATCGCACCGGTCGCGTTCACGATGAACAGGTTGAACACGTCAAGCTGATCAAGTTCGTAACCGGCCGTGATCGTGTGGCGACCTTCCGTGTAATTCGCAATGGCGCGAACCTGGTCGGTCTGGGTGATCAAGGAGTTGGCAGACCGGAAGATGCCAGGGCCCGTGGCTTGGACGATGCCGGAGGCGCCATTGTCCGGGTTGGTCACCAGCAGGCGCAGACGCGGAATGGGCACCGCGTCCTGGGCTTCACCACCGCCGACCGGGTTCTGGTTGTCCTGCACGTCAGCGCGGGAAATACGAATTTCGGAGGACAGTTTATCCGTCCACTGCGAGAAAAGACGGGCGGAGTAGAACTCCGCTTTTGTGCCTTCTTCCTCGAATGTGCCGCCGAAGTGGAAGTTCTCAGCGTTGATGAACTCTTCTTCCGTGTTGGTTTCACGCAGACGCTGATAGGTGAATTCCAAACGGTGATCTTCGTTGATGATCCAGTCCCAGCGGGTCAGGATCCGGCGGGATTCCTGCGGCAGATTGGATGTGATGCCACCCGGATTGATGCCGTAAACGTCCTGAGTGATCTGGGCGATTTCATTGGCCATGTCGACGGTCAGGAACGGCGTTTCTGTTGCGAAACCACCACCAAGCGGCCCTTCCGGCTGGACATCGGAATCGTCGGTCTCTTCATAGGCCACGAAGAAGAACAGCTTGTCCTTGATGATTGGCCCGCCGATAGACGCACCCCAGTTGTAGTCCTTGAAGTCCGCCGTATCGAGTTCCCGGCCTTCGAGCGTACTGCCGGTCAAACCTGAGCTATTGTAAACGGCGAAGGCTGAGCCGTGGAATTCGTTGCTGCCCGATCGGGTGACCACGTTGATCTGACAGCCCGTGAACTGGCCATACTGCACATCGAAGGGCGCAAATTCCGTGGACACCTGTTCGATGGCGTCAAAGGGCACGGTGCCGACATTCCGGCCGGCAAAGCCTGTGCCGTTGAGGCCGAAGGGGTCTGCCTGGCGGATACCGTCCACCGTGAACGTGTTGAAGCGGCTGTTCACACCGATACAGCTGATCTGGTCCACATCATCGCCGGTCCGCTCCAGGCTGACGCGCGGGTCGATCCGGATGATGTCGCGAAAGTCCCGGCTGATGGACGGGAAATCCTCAAGGGTCTGCGTACCGAATGTGGAACTCGGGCCGATGGCCACTTGCGCGAGTTCCTGGCGGGTCCCGGACACCACGATCACTTCGTCGGTCACGACACCGGCTGCGAGTTCTTCAAGACGGATCGTCAGACGGCGTTGGGCGTTCAGATCCAGGAAAACATTGTCGAAGGCCCGGGCCTGGTACCCATCCGCCCGAACGGTCACCGTGTAGGGACCGCCGACGGTCAGGTTTGTGGCGGTGAAACGGCCGGTGCCATCGGTCTGGGTCCGGCGGGTCGCGTTGGTCCGGCTGTCGACAATCACCACGTCCGCGCCGGTCAGGACTTGACCGTCGGCGCCGGTCACGACACCGCGGATTTCCGACGTGATCTGCTGTGCGTAAGCAGGAGCGGCGAGTGTGGCCGACAGGGCCAGCGAAGCCGTGCCCAGGGCAAGCTTATTGAACAGGCGCATGCGCTTTAATCCCCTCATTTTTCTCATGAAACGATCGCCGCGCAAATTCGCCGCCTGATTGCCTGATACGACCAATGCGCGAGTCCCACAGCGGAACAGTTTAGGGCAGAAATGAGACAGCTGCGTGACACCCCACGGGCATGAGGGACTTAGCCCCTGCCCGTCACGCGAACGTGTTGTGGATGGGGTTCTGGGACCGGCTTACTG
>CAYUYV010000104.1:15033-17981 GCA_964449455.1 uncultured Alphaproteobacteria bacterium
GACAGGGCGTGCCAGGACAGACAGGGCGTGACGGGGCAGACAGGATGGGTGATGGCGCGCGCGCTGCGTGCTAAGACCAAGCCATGACAATACCGCCCCATGGTCCCGCCGCCGCCTCCCCTGTGCCAACGCCCGATCCCGCGCTTGCGGGCCCCGGCGCATGGCTGACTATTGATCTTGATGCGATCGCGGCAAATTACGGCCTGTTGAAACAGGCAGCCCGAGGCGCACGCACCGCAGGCGTGATCAAGGCCGACGGCTACGGCCTGGGCGCGGTTGCGGTTGCCCGGCGTCTGGCGCGCGAGAGCTGCGACCTTTTTTTCGTCGCCCATTTGAGCGAAGCACTGACCCTGCGCCGGGACGGCGGCCCGCTTCTGGAGCGGGCCGAGATTGCTGTTCTCAACGGCGTGCCCCCTGGCAGCGAGCGCCTGGCCATTGGCCAACGGATTATCCCTGTTTTGAGCGCGCCAGAGGCTGTGGTGGCCTGGGCGGACGTCACGGGCGGACCCGGCGGGTCCCAGGCCCCCGCCTTTGTGCAGATTGAGACGGGCATGAACCGGCTTGGACTGACCGCTGATGATGTCAGCGCTGTCCGGGGCCGGATCGAGAGCCTGGCGCTGGCCGGGATCATGTCCCATCTGGCCTGCGCGGACGATCCGGACCATCCGCTGAATGCCCGCCAGATCGCCCGCTTTCGTGACCTGGCCAGCGGTCTGCCGCCTGCGCCGTGGAGCCTTGCAAATACCGCCGCCGCCCTGTCCCAGCCCGATACCCTGTTCGATCTGGTGCGCCCTGGCATCGGCCTTTATGGCGCCAATCCGTTCTCCAAACGGCCCAATCCGTTAATGCCCGTGGTTGAACTGCATGCCCGAATCCTTCAAACGCGCCGAATTGACAAGGGCCAGACCGTTGGCTACGGAGCGACCTATGAAGCAACAGGTCCGGGCCGTCTCGCCACGCTGTCGGTGGGCTATGCGGACGGTTTCCTGAGGGCAGGTGGCGGCCGGGGCATGGCTTATGTCCCAACCTCCAAAGGCCCGGTTGCGGCGCCGGTCGTGGGACGAATCTCGATGGATCTTGTCAGTGTCGATGTGACCGCGGCCCCTGAAGAAGCCACGCGGGTCGGCGATACGGTCATGTTGATCGGCGGGCCGGCGGATGTGGACACGGTGGGCCGAGCCGCGGGCACACTTGGCTATGAAATCTTGACCAGTCTGGGCCAGCGCTATGCCCGGACCTATCTCGGGGGCGAGTGAGGAAAACCCATGACCCAGGGACAGCCTGACGCACCAGCGCCCCTCAATCCCTTCGCGATTATCGGCGCCATTACGCTGACCTTCATGGAACAGGTCGGCCAGCTCGCCCGCTTCACGCTGGATGCGCTTGTGGCCTGTGTCCGCCCGCCCATCTATATGGCGCTGATCGTCCAGCAGATCATGCGCATCGGCTATTTTTCCCTGCCCGTGGTCGGGCTGACGGCCCTTTTTACAGGCGCGGTGCTGGCTCTTCAGATCTATATCGGGGGTTCACGCTTTAATGCCGAAAGCATCGTGCCCAGCATTGTGGTGCTCGGCATCACGCGCGAGCTCGGGCCTGTTCTTGCCGGCCTGATGGTGGCAGGCCGCGTCAGCTCGGCCATTGCCGCGGAAATCGGCACCATGCGCGTGACCGAACAGATTGACGCCTTGCGGACCCTGTCGACCAATCCGTTCCAGTATCTTGTGGCCCCTCGCCTCATCGCCGCGACGATCTCACTGCCTGCGCTTGTGCTCATCGCGGATATCATCGGGGTGATGGGTGGCTGGCTGGTCGGGACTCAGTCCCTGGGCTTTTCCTCCGGGCCTTACCTGAAAAACACCATCGACTTTCTGGAGATCGGTGATGTCACGTCCGGCCTGACCAAGGCGGCCGTGTTCGGCTTCGTCATCGCGCTCATGGGCTGTTACAACGGCTATTACAGCAAGGGCGGCGCGCAGGGTGTGGGCTCAGCGACGACCTTTGCCGTGGTGAATGCGTCGATCCTCATTCTGGCGACGAATTATCTGCTGACATCTCTTCTGTTCTCGTGAGGGAATGGTTGTTTTCCTGAGGGAACGGCCCTAAGCCGCGCCCGAAACACCGCGAAAGCCTTTGCCATGGCCCGTGCCGATGCTTCATCCGGACCTGCAGCGCCTGTTGAGACACCCAAGATTGAGCTCAACTGCGTCTATAAGAGCTTCGGGCCGAAAAAGGTCCTGAACGGACTGACCCTGTCCGTGGAGCGCGGCCATTCCCTGGTCGTCATCGGCGGTTCCGGCACCGGCAAATCGGTCATGTTGAAATGCATTCTGGGCCTGCTCCAGCCCGATGGTGGCTCGATCAAGGTGGACGGGGCAGAGACCACGGCCATGGGCGAGCGGGAACGTGTGCAGATGATGGGCAAATTCGGTATGTTGTTTCAGGGTGCCGCCCTGTTTGACAGCCTGCCCGTCTGGCAGAACGTGGCCTTCGGTCTTATCCGTGCCAAGAACATGAACCGGCGCGATGCACGGGACGTGGCGGTGGATACCCTGGCCAAGGTGGGTCTGGGCCCGGAGGTCGCCGAGCTTTTCCCGGCCGAATTGTCCGGGGGCATGCAGAAGCGGGTGGGTCTTGCCCGTGCCATTGCCACCCAGCCTGAGATTATCTTTTTCGACGAGCCCACCACGGGCCTCGACCCCATCATGGCCGATGTCATCAATGATTTGATCGTCGAGCGGGTCCAGGAGCTTGGCGCCACGACCCTTTCCATCACCCACGACATGGCCAGCGCCCGGAAGATCGCCGACGATATCGCGATGATCTATCAGGGCCGCATCATCTGGCGCGGCCCCGCTGCCGAAATCGACAGCTCCGGCAACGACCACGTGGACCAATTCATCCACGGCCGCGCCGAAGGCCCAATCCACGTGGAAGGCGTGCGGGGATAA
>CAYUYV010000105.1:0-17768 GCA_964449455.1 uncultured Alphaproteobacteria bacterium
ATTCATCCACGGCCGCGCCGAAGGCCCAATCCACGTGGAAGGCGTGCGGGGATAAAAGAAACCATAAAGGCTAGTTTTGTTCCGTAGACGCTGTGTAACTCTAGTACTGTAGTGGTGTCTGGCGTGGTTTTCTATGGGCGATAGCGGCGTCTGCTTGGTGCCGGTGCGGACACGCTGTCAGGGGAGGCGGGCAATGACACCCTGACCGGTGATGGCGGTGCGGATGTTTTCGTCCTGGCCGATGGTTTCGGGGCGGATCTGCTGGTGGATTTCACACCGGGCCGGGATCGTCTTGATCTGTCGGGGATTTCGGACGTCGCAGCCTTTGGCGACCTCGACACCTCGAATGACGGGATGATCACGGCGGTCGATGCCCTGGCCTCCGTGACAGTGGATGGCCTTGTGTTGTCCTTCGCCTCGACATCGGTGACGCTGGCCGGTGTTTCGGCGCTCGATGCAAGCGACATCGCCTTCTAAGCGGACCGAGATCGCGTCGCACCTCAAGGTGAGAATGACGGCCCGTCCAGCCATGTGTTGGGCGGGCCCTTTTTTTGGCAATTTTCGGGGCTTACAGCCCGCTCTGCGGGAGCATCGGGCTCGTGGTGAGCGCTCACGAAGCATTAAGGCAGCGCACCTAGCTTCGCCACGGTCCGGTGGCTGATGGCTCACACATTCTCCCCCAAGGCTGCCGGGCCGCTCGTCCCAAATGCCGGCGCCTGTTTTGCCGGCACCGATCCCCAAAGACATCGTCCCAAAAGGAGAACGCCTTGACCGTTCTAACCCCCTTCCCCACCCGGACCGCCACCAACCAGACGCTGACCAATGACAATGTCGCCGTGCTGCGTACGGAAATCAACCGTATCGTGAACAATGCATTCGAGAATACAATGACCGGTCCGGACCAGTCCGCCGTGACATCCCAGTCCTTCCGCTCCATCATTCTCACGCTTCAGGCCGAGATCAATCGGATCATCAGTCTGATGGTTCAGTCCATTCCGGCGAGCGTGCCGGCTCCCGTTTCGGGCCCGGTTGCTCAGACGACAGCATTCGCTGCTCCTGCCTTTGGGGCCTATGCCGCCCCCCTGCCCTATGGCTCCGCCGCAGTTCCGGGCTTTGGTGTTGTCCCGCCCACTGGTTTCGCTGGTTATTCTGCCTACGGCCCCGTTGCCGTGACGCCCGCCCAATCCTTTGGGGTCCAGCCTTTCCCAGTTCAGCCTTTCCCAGTTCAGCCTTTCACTGGCCAGCCGACATATGGCCAGCCCGCCTATGGCCAGTCGGTTTTCGCCCAGCCGGTCGTCAGCCAGCCGGCTGTGGCACAGCCTGCTGCCTTTCAGCCAACCTTCAATCCGGCAGCGTTCGGCGCAATGCTCCTGACGGAGATCAATCGCGTCTTTACCTCACTTCTTCAGGACCTGTCCGCCCCGTCCGCATTCGGCGGGAACGTCTATGGCGGCTTTGCCGGCGCGAGCCTGTTCGGCACGAATCCGCTGACCCAGAACACGGTCGGGTTCCTTCAGAACGAGATCAACCGCGCCTTCAACGCCGTGCTTCAGCAGGATCAGGCCGGTTTCGGCGACACCAATTCGGCCTTCACGCCACGGATCAATCTGTTCGAGACGACCGACACGATCGAGATCGAAGCAGAACTTCCGGGCTTTGACGATTCGGATATTGATCTGTCCGCCAATGGCAATGTGGTGACCATCAAGGGCTGGCGCCGCCGCACCGCCAATGAGGGCGTGCGCGAGTTCCACATTCTGGAACGTGGCTATGGCACATTCTCCCGCTCGCTGACCCTGCCCTTCGAGGTGGATCCCAAGCTGATCCGCGCATCCTTCAACGAAGGCGTTCTGACGGTCGAGATCACCAAGCCCGAAAACGCCCGCGAAAACACCCATCGGATCGACATCGCCCGGGCAAGCTGAGCCTCTGGCGTTCGTCTGCGTCACGTCATGTGACGCAGCTGTTGGGCCGTCCCGATCCCTCGGGGCGGCCTTTCTCTGGCCATTCGCGCTCACGATGCTGTCGGCTCCAATCACCAAAGGAGGACGCCGCCATGGCCCATATTGATGCCCAATCCCGCCGTGATCTGATCATGCACGAGCCTGTGTTCCAGGCCGTGGAACTGGCGATGGGCTTTTTGCCCAATTCCATGCTGACCATGGCGCGGGTGCCGGGTCTGCTGGAAGGGTTTTCCGGCCTCGCCATGGCAGTTCTAGGCCCGCGCAAGGTTGAGCCGGGCCTGAAGCAGATGGTCGCCCATATGGCGAGCCGAAGCGCCGGGTGCCAATACTGTCAGGCGCACACGGCCCATTCCGCCCACCGGGCCGGCGTGGATCAGGCCAAACTCGATGCCTTGTGGTCCTACGAAACCGATCCCCAATTCAGTGAGGCGGAGCGCGCGGCCCTGCGCCTGGCCCAATTGGCCGCCCAGGTGCCCAATGCCGTGGACGGACCGGATTTCGAGGTGCTTAAAAAGCACTATACGGAAGAAGAATGCCTGGAGATCGTATCGGTCATCGCCCTGTTCGGCTTTCTCAACCGCTGGAATGACACGCTCGCGACCCAGCTTGAAGAACCGGCGGCCGCCTATGGCGCCGCGCATCTGGCCGGAACGGGTTGGACCGCCGGCAAGCATGCGGACTGAAAGGGCCTTCCGACCAAAGCCGCGGTCAGAAACGCAAAACAGGCCGTGCTGGATCAGCACGGCCTGCTTGAAGAGTCATACGATACGGAGACAGATCAGTCTCCTGGGTGGCTCAGCGTCCAGCCATGGTGCGCCCGTCCACCGGCGTATCCGTCACATACTCGCCAATGACGGCCTTGGCGTCCGAAATGGCTTCCGCCATGTCCACATCACCGGAGCGGATCCCCTCGGCAAGGCCTAGGAGCTCCTGATAGAGGGGTTCCGGCTCGCCTTGCACGGTCAGACCGAAATGGCTTTCCTGCAGGGCAATGTCGTCCCAGGTGTTGCGCACGGCCGCCCAATAGTCCGCCGTCTGATCCCAATATTCGGTGGCAACGGACGTGTCGAAATCATTCGCCCGCGTATAGGTGTTGATGCCAACTTCCCGGGCCAGAAGGCGCAGACCGTTCTCCTTGTCCAGCTGCAGCTTGGTGTTGTCCTGCTCATGCACCCAGCCCATGGGCGTGAGAGCGTGACGGTTGACCGCTGAGATGACCTGGTAATCGTCCCGGGTCGTTGCATCCCGGCGCGGTAGGGGCCGCCAGGAGCGCCCACCGGTCCAGCTCGACACGCCACCGTCATGGACCCACCGTCCGATACCGGAATAGCGCGGGGCATCATCAACCTGATAGACAAGCTGAGCCCAAGCGCCCGTCCGGTCCTCCGTATCCACCGATTTACGCGCCCAGGCGTTGAAACCGGTAAAGTCCCAGATGACCGCGGGCTCATAGATCCAGTCCTGACGCCAATGCTTGATGGCGAATTTCTTGCCCTTGGCAACGGCCACAAGGGTGTGCTGTAGGCGGATCACCCGGCCGGTATCCTCAATCACCCGCACCACCTCTGTGGCATTGGTCAGTTTGGGTTCTTTCAGGGTGTAGCCGGCGCGGAACGCGACGGTTTCGGTGAAATCGAAGGTCACACGGTAATTCCCGGCCATGGCCAGGATGGCTGCACGGTCACGCTCGAAACCGGTGTCCGCGGGCGCGGCCGATGTGGCCCCCGCAGGCTGGCCGATAAACAGGAGACAGACAAAAACCGCACAAGCGACAAGGGCTATCCCGCCGCGCGCCGGGGAAAAGGCCATATTGGTCATGGGATCCACCTCTCAAGAATGCGAATAGGTTGCGCCTGCGAGTCATAGGCCCATCGACGCCCATTGGCAACTCTTGAGAATAGGAATGGTTCCTACTTGCTATTCCAAACACCTGGTGATACGGCTCCGTTATTGCTATTCATTCTCATAATACACCGAGGGCTCGAGTCTCATGGGGTCAAACGTCCAACATCCGGCGCCACGCCGCGCCAGCCGGCCATTGCATCCTTTGTGTTTCGGGGGAGCCGTCATGGCGCTGGCCGCGGGGCTCACCACGGCATCGGCCCAAGAAGAACTGCCCTTGGACGAGGACATGGCTAGGATGGCGGAGGTCTCATTCGATGAGATCATGACCGTCACCGCCACACGCCGCGAGACACCGGCCTTTGAATTTCCCGGGCAAGTCAGTGTCATCGACCGTGACACGATCAATGATTTCCTGGTCAGCTCCGTGTCCGATCTTTTCGACCTTGTGCCCGGCGCCCGGTTCGATGGCGGTCCGCGCCGATCCGGCGAAGTGCCGACAGTGCGCGGACAGGCTGGCGAGAGTGTCTTGGTGCTGATCGACGGAGCCCGGCAAAGCTTCATTTCCGGCCATGACGGGCGGTTTTTCATCGATCCGACCCTGCTCAAGGCTGTCGAAGTCGTCCGCGGCCCCAATTCGGCACTCTATGGCAGCAGCGCACTCGGCGGCGTCATTGCCCTGCGCACGGCGGATGCGAGCGACATTCTCAACGAGGGCGACACCTACGGGTTCAGCATCGATGGCAGTTTTTTCGGGGTGAACCAGGAATACAAGACCACCGCCACCCTTGCCTTCGCCTCCCCCGATGGCCGCTTTGATGCCATTGGCAGCCTGACTTACCGGGACAGCGGCGATATCGAGCTTGGCAACGACCAGACCCTTCCGGCGGATGATGAGATCCTGTCGGGCCTTGCCAAAATCACCCTGCGGCCCCGGGACGGGATCACCTTCAGTGGCTCCTATCTGGCCTTTCGCCAGGATGGTCAAGACCCGAACAATCCGCAATTGGACAATATTGCCGATCCGGGCAATCCGCTTGTGGATCGGCGTGTTGAAGGCGACACGGTTCAGGGCCGTTTGGACATCAATCCCCTCGGAAATGATCTGATCGATTTGAGTGCCGTCGCCTACTACACCCGCAACAGTGTAGAGGAGGATGAGATCGGTGTGTCCCAGGTCCAAGACCGTGTTGTGGAAACCCTCGGCCTGCGGATCGATAACCGTTCTGTGTTCACACTCCACACCGGCGTGGATCTCGCGCTCACCTATGGTTTCGAGATCTATGAGGACGATCAGACGGGCCTTGACACGGATACAGGAGACGGCACCCGCGGCGGCGTGCCGGATGCCTCGACGCTTTTCTACGGGGGGTATGTTCAGGCCGAACTGACCTTGACCCGCCCCTTTGGCCTCCCCGGAACTGTGACCGCAATCCCCGCCCTGCGCTATGACCGCTTTGAGAGTGAGGATGACACCACAGAAGAAACGCGTATGGATGATCGCGTATCCCCCAAAATCGGCGTGTCCTACGAGCCCACCGACTGGCTGCTCTTTTTCGGCAATTATGCGGAGGCTTTCCGCGCTCCATCCTTTAACGAATTGTTTGCGGACGGAATCCACTTCTCGCTGCCCGCGTTCCAGTTCGGGCAATTCGGTCCGCAGGTGGTGTTCGTGAACAATCTGTTCATTCCCAATGAGACCCTGGAGCCGGAAGTGTCAGAAAGCTGGGAGATTGGCGCCGGTCTCGACTTTGCAAACCTGCTCTTTGATGGGGACCGCTTTACCGTCAAGGGCTCCTATTACGACTCCCAAGTCAGCAATCTCATTGATCTTAATGTTGTCATTCCCCCGACCTGTAACCCGGACCCCATGTTCGGCCTGCCCCTGAGTCCTCCCTGCTTCGCGGCCGGAACAAGCCAAAACATCAATACGCGGAACGCCGAAATCAACGGCTTTGAGATCGATGTCAGCTATGACTCTCCGCGCTTTTATGTCACCGCCAATGCGTCCGGCATTGATGGGATGGATGCGGATACGGGCGCCTTCCTCGGCATTCTGTCTCCGAATGTCTATTTCTTCGACATTGGAACCCGGGTTCCGGAGATCGATATGCGGGGGGGCGTGCGGGTAACCTTTGGCGAGGACTTCACGGAAGTGAATGATCCCTCCCAGATCCGGGACGGCTATGCGTTGCTGGATCTTTACGCCATCTGGACGCCGCTCGACGGGCCGCTGCGCGGTTTGCGCATCGATATGGGCGTCGACAATGTGACCGACGCGGATTTCAACGTCGTCTTTGCAGGCGTGTCCCAACCGGGACGCAATTTCAAAGCTGCCATCCGCTGGCAGACGACCTGGTAATGATGTCCGCTGGTGCCGGGCCGCGGCTGACCGATTGTGTCAATCCTTTCTTGATGGGACCGGGGTAGAAGCCAGGGGAATGACTGTCCGCTGGAGAGAACCACCGGGCGGGCCCTTTGCTTGCTCTGACGGACCCGTGCCCATGTCCGCGACGTTTGTCCGGCATTTTCATGCTTTCGCTGTCTGGCTGGAGGGGGACCCGCGCCGGCTTTGGCGGCGCTACGCCGTGGCACTTGGCCTGATTGTGTTGCTGCTGTGCATGTCCCACGGCGCCGCCATCCTGTCGAACCATGCAGCCAATACCGACGCGGCCCTGATCAATATGAGCGGGCGCCAGCGCATGCTGAGCCAACGTATCCTGCTGCTCAGCACCTTGATGAAGCTGGACAATCAGACGGCGGACGCGACCCGCACGCCATTTGAGCAGGCCGTGGCCCTGTTCGAGAAGTCCCACTCCGCGCTCGTCAAGGGGGATCCCAGTCGCGGCCTGCCCGGCCTTGATACCGGTCCGCTTAAGGAGCACTATTTTGGGACAGGGACCGGTGACGGGCTGGACGGCCAGGTCAGACACTTTCTCGCCGCCACGGAACAGTTCGCATCGGGCTCTGCCGGAGCCCATGCTGCGTGGGATCATTTGATTAAAGACGGTATGGGCCCTTTGCTCACCAATCTGGACCGGGCGGTGACGCTTTTCGAAGAGCGGGCGAAGGCACGCCTTGACGTCTTGCGCTCAATCGAGATCCTGACTTTCCTTGCAGCCCTGCTGACCCTTGCCCTTGAAGGCATCCTCATCTTCCTGCCCGCTCAAAGGACCGTGGTGCAGGCCATTGAGCGGTTGGAGACCCAGAACCATCATTTGGCACTCGCGAAAGACCGCCTGCGTCGCTACGCCAAGGCCGCGCGCGAAGCGCACCGGGCCAAACGGGCCGCCGACACGGACAATACGCGAAAATCCCTCTTCCTCGCCAATATGAGCCATGAAATGCGCACGCCCCTTAATGGGATGCTGGGCATGGCCCAATTGCTGGAAAGCGAAACCCTGGATGCCCGGTGCAAGGCCTTTGTGGGCATCATCAGAACATCGGGACAGATTCTGCTTGATCTGATCAATGACATTCTCGATCTGTCTCGGATGGAGGAGGGCAGGATTGATCTGGAGGCGGCTCCATTTGACGTCAACACGCTGCTCATCCAGGTGCGCGATACGCTGATGGGCATTGCCCTGCAAAAAGGCGTAGCCCTTGACATCGCGTGTGACATCGACGGAAGCGGCCATTTTGTTGGCGATGCGGCCCGGCTCAAACAGGTCTTGATCAATCTGGCGGGCAATGCGCTCAAATTCACCAATGACGGACAGGTGGTGGTGAGCGCGACACAGGATGCGGATGGTCGTCTGCAGTTCAGCGTCAGTGATACTGGGCCAGGCATCTCAGAAGACCATCAAAAACGCATTTTCGACCGCTTTTTCCAAGTGGACGAGTCAGAGACCCGAAGCCATGGTGGATCTGGCCTGGGTCTGACCATCGCCCATAAGCTGGTCACGCTGATGGGCGGGCGCATTGGCGTGGAGAGTACCGTTGGACACGGATCGCTGTTCTGGTTCACGATCCCCCTGATCGAAGCGGCGCCGGGCACGCCCCAATCGGACGGAAAGACGGAAGCGCCGGACACGGAAGCCTGGATCCAACGACAGGCGCAGCCCATGGCCCGGGTTCTGGTGGCCGAGGATAATGCTGTCAACCGCACACTGATTGGCCATGTGCTCGATGCGCTGGACGGTATCGACTATGTTTTCGCTGAGAACGGCGTTCAGGCCATTACCCTTTTGGACGAGACTCCCTACGACCTGGTGCTGATGGACATTCAAATGCCGGTCATGGGCGGCGAAGAAGCGATACGCCGCATTCGGACCACCGAGGGCCGTCATCAAGCCGTGCCCATCATTGTGCTCACGGCAAACGCGTTTCCGGAGATGCATGAGAGCTATCACGCTCTCGGTGCGGACGCTTGCTTAACCAAACCTCTTGATGTCAGTGCCTGCATGACACTGATCCGGCAATTCACCAGCGCATCGGCAAACCAAGCCGACGGAGCCGACGCGGCAACCACGGCGACGGCTACGGTGACGGCAGCGGGATCGCCAGCCGGCTGACGGATCACTGCCCGGGCGTTGCGTTGATCCCGCCTTAACGATCCTGCGTCACCCTGGAACAGGATCGATTCGGGAGATTCACACCATGACGTCACCCATGTCCCTCACCCATCCCCTGTCCGGCCAAACAGCAGCGACAGCGCAAGGGGCCCGCCTGCGAAGGCATGGTGAAAACCTCCTGCGCAAAGGGCGTTTGCAGGATGCCATCGACAAATTTGCCGCCGCCTTGGAAGCCTTGCCTGGCGATCTGCCGACCCTGTTTCATCTGGCAACGACGGCCGAACGGCTTGGCATGGCTGATGGCGCCATCCGCTTTTATGAACAAATTCTTGATCGGTCCCCGGATCAGCTCGAAGTGCTGATTAATCTGTCCCATGCCTATCGGGAGGCAGGCCGGGCCGGGAAAGCCATTGATCTTCTGCAGGGATCTCTCGCCCGTCTGGGCGATGACGCCTCGCTCTGGCACGCCCTGGGCAGCGCGCGGCGCGAGACCGGCGATCGGGACAGCGCAAGGTCCTGCTTCACGACCGCCCTGCGCCACGACCCCCTTCATGGGGCGGCTTCGGGCAGTCTTGCGGATCTGGACATGGAAGAGGGGCGCACGGAAGAAGCCCTCTCCCGTTACGGTATCGCCGAGCGCAACACGCCGCGCGACACAAAGATGGGGGCACAGGTGCGCCTGAGCCATGCGCTGGCTCTTCTTCAAACAGGTGACCTTGCAGCCGGATGGGCGGCCTATGGCGCCCGCTTCAAGGCCCAAGGAGCCCGGGAAGGCACCGCGGCCGATCGGCGTTTGAAGAGCTGGACGGGCCAACCGCTGAAGGGTCGCCCGCTGAGGATCCTTGCGGAGCAGGGGCTCGGGGATCAACTGATGTTCGCCGCGACCCTGCCATCCGTTCTGTCAGGCGCTGCACTGGATGCTGGGCCCATAACGCTGACCTGCGCGCCGCGGCTTGCGCGCCTGCTCGCCCGGTCTTGTCCTGACCTGACCGTTGTCCCCACAGATCCTGACGCGGACGCTCCAATGGCTGATCAGCCCCAGGCCTATTGGCGCATCTCACTCGGAAACCTGCCAGGTCTTCTGTGGCCGGAGCGGGTAAGGTCCCTCGCCGCGGATCCGTTCCTGCGCGTCGATGAGGCGGAAGGGGAGCGGTGGCGGGGCTGGCTCGGCACACTCGGCCCCGGCCCGCGGATTGGCCTGTGCTGGCGCAGCGGACGCCAACATGGTCTGCGGGCTGACTCCTATGCGCCGCTCACGGAATGGATTGCCCTTGCCCGGAAGCTTTCTGCCACTCTGATCTGTGTCCAATATGATGTGCGCGAGGATGAACTGGCGGCATTCCGCGACGCTGGTGTGGACCTTCACGTGCCACCGGGGCTTGACCAGAAACAGGACATCGACCGCGCCACGGCCCTATTGTCCAGGCTGGACCAGGTGGTCACGGCACCGACCACCGTCGCCTATCAGGCAGCGCTCGCCGGTACGCCGACCATCCGCCTTTTGCCTTTTGCCTGGTGGACCCACTTGGGAACTGGGCGCGACGCCTTCGCACCCGCGCTCACCGATCTGGTGGCCGAGCATCCGGCGGCGTGGGACACTGTGATGGGTGAGGCCGCGACCCTCTGCCATCCGACAGCGGAACAAGAGCATGGTTGCGGCGCCCCACGCTTAACGGATTTTTGAGGGCCCGGCCTCACCGTACCGCCATTGCTCGCAGCGGGGTCCATCCCTGCTCTTGGAGTTCCGAATGACCATGGCGGCACCCTGCATTCTCGTGTTCGGCGCGACCGGTACGCTGGGCCAGGCCCTGATGGCCGAGGGCCTCGCCTTGGGTCACGACATGCGCGGTGCGGCGCGGCGTGATGCGGATTATCCGTGTGACCTCACCGACCGCGACAGCGTCACACAGCTTTGGCGCTCCCTCGCACCGGATGTGGTCATCAACACGGCTGCCCTGATCGATGTCGCGGCCTGCGAGAGTGATCCGCGAGGCGCCTATGCCATTCATACCCATGGGGTTCACCACCTGGCATCCCTGGCCCGCGAAGAGCGGACCCTGTTGGTTCAGATCTCCACAGATCAATATTACCACGGCGACGGCATGCGGCCCCATGGCGAGGGAGAGCCTGTGAGTCCGCGCACGGTCTATGCGGCAAGCAAGCTCGCGGGCGAGACCCAGGCCGCCACGGCGCCGGAGCATCTCATCATCCGGACGAATTTCACGGGGTTGAGGGGCTGGGCGGCCCGGCCCAGCTTCGCGGAATGGTGCATTGACGTCATCTTGAATGATCGCCATGTGACGCTGTTCAACGATTATTTCACCTCGACCATCGACGCCGGCGCCCTCGCCCAAGCCACCATGGATCTGATCGCCCTTGGATCTCGGGGGGTTTTGAATGTCGCTGCGGCGCAGGTGTACAGCAAGGCTGACTTTGTTGACGCTCTCGCCCGGTGTTTCGGACGCCCCCTGACCCACGCGGTACAAGGATCCGTCGCAGGTCTCACACCACCGCGCAGTGACAGCTTGGGGCTCGATGTGACGCGGGCGGAACGTCTTTTGGGGCGTCCCCTGCCCCGCCTGAATGATGTGGTCCATGCCCTCCATCGGGCGTGGCAGGAGCAGCAGGAGGCCAGCCCATGCGGTATGACACGTCTTTCCGCGTGAATGCCCGCACAATCGCCGCCGATCAGCCCACATACTTCATCGCCGATATCGCGGCCAATCATGACGGTGATCTGGAGCGGGCCAAGGCGTTGATCTGGCTGGCCAAGGAAGCCGGGGCCGATGCGGCGAAGTTCCAGCATTTCAAGGCTGCACAGATCGTCAGTGACCGGGGTTTCCGACAGCTTGGCGGCCAGATGGGTCACCAGGCAGGCTGGAACAAATCCGTCTTCGAAATTTACGAAGACTATAGCCTCAACCGGGATTGGAATGAAACGCTGGCTGCAACGGCAACGCAGGCCGGCATCGATTTCATGACCACGCCTTATGATCTTGAGGCCACGGACTCCATTGCCCCCCTCGTGCCGGCCTTCAAGATCGGCTCGGGAGACATTACGTGGACGGACTCTATCGGTCATATCGCCTCGAAGGGCCTTCCTGTGTTCCTGGCCACGGGCGCATCGAGCCTTAAGGATGTGGAACGGGCGGTCGACACGGTGCTGCGCCAGAACCGTAAGCTCTGCCTCATGCAGTGCAACACGAACTATACGGGCAGCCTGGAGAATTTCCGCCATGTGAATTTGCGGGTGCTGGAGCACTATAGCCTGATCTGGCCCGGCCTGCCGCTTGGCCTGTCGGACCACACGCCGGACCATGCCACCGTGCTCGGGGCTGTGGCGCTCGGCGCAAGGGCCGTCGAAAAGCACTTTACGGATGATCAAAACAGGTCGGGACCGGATCATCCCTTTTCCATGACGCCGGAGACATGGCGCACCATGGTGCTCCGCACACGCGAACTTGAAGCTGCGCTCGGCGACGGCATCAAACGCATCGAAGCCAATGAGCAGGAAACGGCGGTGATCCAACGCCGAGCCCTCCACGCAGCCCGGAATCTTACCCCCGGTCATGTGCTTTGTGCTGAGGATTTTGAGGCCCTGCGGCCTGCGCCGCGCGGCGCTTTCGCCCCCTATGAAATCGAGAGGCTCAAAGGGCGAGTCCTGCTGACCGCCAAGGAGAAGGGCGAGCCCCTGTTCGAAACGGATCTGGAGGCGTCCAATGATCCGCGGTGAGCATGTCGGCCTGCGCGCCATTGAGCGGGAGGATCTAACGACCCTCCTCACATGGCGCAACGACCCGGCCTTAAGGCAGTATTTCCGGGAGAACCGGGAATTATCGAGCGATCACCAGATGCGCTGGTATGAGGGCACGGTGCTCGCAGCACCGGAGCGCACACGGATGTTCGCGATCGAGAGCATCGGCGATGGACGTCTGCTCGGTGCGTGCGGCCTCACCACGCTGGACTGGTTGCGCCGCCATGGCGAGCTGTCCCTTTATATCGGCATTGACAGCATCTATTGCGACGGTCTTCTGGCTCCTGATGCAGCCCGCCTGCTGCTCCAATATGGTTTCCGGGATCTGGGTCTGCACCGGGTCTGGGCCGAGGTGTATGCCCATGATGCGCCGAAGCGCGCCTTGATGAAGACGCTGGGCCTGCACCATGAAGGAACCTTGCGCGACCATCACTTCTGGAACGGACGATTCTGGGATGCCCACCTGTTCGGCACACTTGCCCCCGAATGGCTCCAGCCAGCGTCGCCGGACGCTGTCCAGGGCACGGCGCCCCGGCCGAACCACTTGTTGAGCGGCTCCAACGTTTGAGTCCCCACAGCGGGCGGGCTGCTTGCTCGAAGGTTCGAGCCATAAGAACCACGAGGACAGGTCAGCGACCACAAAGGTCACAACGTGTGCGGAAGGCATGACCTCGCCAGGCGCTTGGTGACCGGGAACATCAAGGCCATGCCCACGATGGCCGAGAGCAGAATCATCAGGGACAGGATGGCCCAATCCGGTAAGATCCCGCCCGACGCCCGGTAGATGAGCCCCGGAAAGGTGATCAAGCCCAGCGGCGGCATGAGATTGCTCATGACGACAATCGCCTTCATGGTCAGCACAACCAGCAGATAATAGACATACTGATAGCTTGTCTGAGTCCTGGTCCTGCCGACGGGTACAAGCAGGCTGGCCGCACTGTCCCGCACGTCGTCCGCAGCCAGATCGCGCAAGTGCGGCCAGCGGGAGGCGAAAAGAAGCGAGGCGAAGAGACCGATGGCCCCATTGATGACGATAAAGCGGGTCGAAAGACCGCCGGAGGGTCCCTCCACGACTGCGTTCAGCTCGCGGGCCATGCCCGCCTGGATGGCATAGTTGGTTGAAAAGAAATCGCCTGCCGTCAGCACACCGAACAGGGCCGCATAAATCAGGAATGCTGTCCACGACAGACCATTCACCATGATGGTTATCCTTGCTCAGTTTTGTCTCTCGGTCACGGAGACACCGTCGGTAAGGCGCTCACCGGGGAACAGAACAACGACATCGCCCGCCTCCAGGCCTTCCAGGATCTGCGTCATGGTGCCATTGGTCCGTCCCGGGTTGACCGGTGTGATGCGGGCACGGCCATCGATCACCTGATAGACGGCCCAATCCGGTCCCTGACGAAACAGGGCACTTGCCGGCACCCGCAGCACGTCATCCGCCTCCCACACCACAATGCGAGTCTCCACCCGGAAGCCATGGGCGAGGGACAGGCGGCTCTCGGGCGAATCGAGAATCTGGATCACCACATTGACCCGCTGTTCTTCAACGCCAAGAGCGGAAATCTTGGTGAACCCAAAGGGCTCAATACGGGACACCTCCCCGCTCAAGGGCTCAGGCCCTCCCCAGTCGTCAATAATGACCCGAGCCCCGCTGGTAACCTGCACGGCATCCGTGGACAATAGCTCCACCACGATCTCAAGGTCATTGCGGGGATCACCCACATCGACAAGGGGTGTTCCAGCAAGAACCGTGCTTTCACTTTCCTGACGCACCCGAAGAATCCGGCCACTGACGGGAGAGCGGACGGTGACGACCCCGGCCCGTTCCGGCATGTCCTCATCGCTCCCCTGGGCCGGATTGACAAGGCGGGCCCGGGCGCTTTCCAATTCCGCCCGGCGCACACGGACGGTCGCCTGGGCGGTGCGCAGGATTGCCTCGGCCGAGCGGATATCGAGTTCAGCCCGATCGAGAGCCGCCTGGGAAACTGTGCCACGCTCGCGAAGCTGGCGCGCCCGCGTCAATTCAGATTGGGCAAAATCAAGTTCTGCCTTGGCACGCTCTTCTTCCGCTTCCGCAAGGGCGAGCGCTGCTTCCGCACTGCGCACGGCAGCCTCCGCTTCGCCCAGGGAACGGGCATCAAGAAAGGCCGGATCATTGGGCAGGATGGTGGCAACGATGGTCTGCTGGGCAAGCACCGGGTCGCCCGGCTCGGAATCGATGCGCAAAAGACGCCCGGCAACGGGGGCGGAAATAACATAGATCTCGCGCACCCGGGTGCGTCCCAACTCGTCCACGGTCACAACGAGACTGCCCTCATCCGCCGTCCCCAGATCAACGGGGACCGGCGTCGGCCGGAAGGCCCAGACCAGAAAGACGAGGAGCACCAGGGCGAGACCACCGCCCGCAACCCGACGAAGTGTCTTTTTCATGACTGCCACTCCCAAGACTTCATCCGGATCAGTCCTTTGTCTTCAGGGCACTGACCAGGTTAATGCGGCGTACATCACGGTTGACCAAGGCCCCCGTGACCAGGGACGCAATCACGATCACGAGGACCGCATAGCCATAGGTCCCCGGTCCGATCACAAAGGGGATGCGATAAAGCTCCGTATCCAGCGACTGGACCAGCGACCAGGCAAGGCCCATACCCACCAACAGCCCTGCCGCGATTCCGGCGACGGTCAGCACACCAAGCTCCCCCAACAGAACATAGGAGGTCTCTCCCTGGGAAAAGCCCAGAACCCGCAATGAGGCAAGCTCGCGCATGCGTTCGGACAAGGCGACCCGCGCACCGTTATAGACGACGCCAATGGCGATCAGCACCGCGAATAATGTGTTCACGAACGTGATGGTGCCGAGATTCTGATCCAGAAGACGTTGGAAGCTCTCGCGCGTCGCGGCGGATCGGGAGACGCCAGCCACCTGGGGCATGTCCTTCAAGCGCCGGTAAAGCGGGTCGAGATAGGCCGGATCCACTTGCAGATAGACACCGGAAATGCGCGGCCCCTCCCCGAGCGCCCGATTGAGTTCATCAAGACGCAAATAGGCCGGTGTACCGATAAAGGCCTCGGCAATGCCCGTGACGGCAAGTTCAACCGTAGGCTGACGGCCTTCCAGGACCTCGATCCGGACCGTGTCTCCAGGACCAACCCCCAACCGCTCGGCAAGGGATGTGGAGAGCAGCACGCCCCGTTCGGGCAGGACAATCTGGCGATAGGCACTGTCAATGGGGCGAGACAGGAAGGCCCCTTCTTCAAGGCCCGTCAATCCCTGACGCCTGCGCACGACCCCATTGATCATCCGAACCGGGACATTGCGGAATGCCTCGGCCCGGATGACCCCGGGCAGGGAGGCAATATCATGGATCACCCGCTGTTCCCGGGCATCGACAAAGGTCACGGTCATGTCCTGGCGATCCGCAATGGTGAAATTGACGTCCATCAGGGCCGTCACCGCATCGACCGAAAAGCGGCCGACAATCAACACACCCGTGGCGGCCGCGATGCCGAGAATTGTCAGCAGGGCCCGAACGGGCTGACGTATGATCCGGCGCAGGATCATCCGGGATGGCTGGTCCACGACACGCTTCGCCCAGGCCGGTTCGGGCAATGCCCGCGAGTAGTCCATGGGCACGGGCGGGCGCATGGCGATCGCCGGGCTGAGCCGGATGATGCCCGCAACGGCAAAGCCGATGCCAAGAGCCGCGGCCCCAAGGGACACCAGAAGGCCGATGGCCACGACATCGAACCCAGCCTGAAAGATGAGAAAGGGAAACGTGAAATACTGGAGATAAAGACCCGCCATCCCCCGCCCCAGCCATAGGCCAAGCGCACAGCCAAGAATGCCCCCCAGAAAGGCCGTGGCCATCACATATTTCGCGTAATGGGCAATGATCACGCCGGTGCCGTATCCGAAGGCCCGCAACAGGCCGATCTGCTCGCGCTCCAGATCCACCATCCGCGTCACGACGATATTGAGCAGGAAGGCCGCCACGGCAAGGAAGATCGGGGGCAGAACATCCCCCGTGGCCCGCAATTGGTCGATCTCACTGGTCACGAATTGGTGCGAGATCTGTTCATCCCGCCCATAGGCGCCCGTGCCCCCATAGCGCTTCAACAGGCGGTCGATGCCATCGATCACCTCTCGCTCGGACGCGCCGGGGCCCAGCCGCACCACCACATTGTTGAAGGCCCCGTCCAGGTCAAAGGCCGCCTCAAGCGCGCGCCGGCCCATCCAGATCACCCCGAAGCGCGCGTCATCGGGCACGAATTCGCCCGGTGCGATGGTGTAGATGAACTCCGGCGACAGAGCGATGCCGACAATGCGCAAGCGCCGCCGAGCCCCATTCATGGTTGCCGAAAGGCTGTCCCCCGGTTTGAGGTTCTGGGCCTTGGCGAAGGGCTCGGACAGCAGGATCTCATCTTCGCGCAACGGAGCGGGAAAACGGCCCTGACGCAGCACCACACGGTTAAGGTCCGAAGGACCATGGTCAGGGCGGGAGATCACCTGTCCGCGCACGGGTTCGACGAGCCCGGGGACATCAATCAGTACACTGCCAGCGATCCGGCCTTCCGCCGTCAGAACACCAGGCAGCGCCGCGATCTCATCCTCCAGGGCTTGGGGAGCGCGCACAACAGGCGCAAAGATATCGGCGAAACGATAACGCTCGTAATAGGCACGCCGGGTCTCGTCGAGGGACCGGATCATGCCGTTCGACAAGACATAAAGGGCAATGCCGCTGGCTATGACAAGGGCGATGGCGATGGCCTGGCCCCGCGTGCGCCACAAGTCCCGAACAACCTTACGATCCAACGGGGGCAGAACATCCGTGGCCGTCACGCCAGAAGCCATCCTACCACTCCAGATTTTCCGGGGCGTCGCGTGTCGCATTGACCTGCGTTTCCCTGATCCGGCCGTCGGCGAAATAGAGCACGCGGTGGGCCATGGCGGCGATGGCTCGGGCGTGGGTAATGACCACCGTCGTGGTGCCGAACCGTTCGTTCACGTCCTGAATGGCCTTGAGCACCAGAATGCCGGTTTTGCTGTCGAGGGCACCGGTGGGCTCGTCGCAGAACAGCACCGTGGGTCGCTTGGCAATGGCTCGGGCAATGGCGACCCTCTGCTGCTCGCCGCCGGAGAGTTGAGCCGGGAAATGGCCAAGGCGCTCACCAAGCCCGACAAGCCCAAGAGCCTCGGCCGGCTCCATGGGATTGGCTGCGATTTCGGTCACCAGCTCCACATTCTCAACGGCGGTCAGGCTCGGCATCAGATTGTAATGTTGGAATACAAAACCGACATGGTCGCGCCGAAAGCGGGTCAATTGGGCGGGTGTGTAGGCTGTGATGTTCTGATCGCGGAACCAGACCGCACCGTCGCTTGCAGAGTCGAGCCCGCCCAGAATGTTCAGCAGAGTGGATTTGCCTGACCCGGACGGGCCGAGCAGAACGACGAGATCGCCCTCGGGGATTTCCAGATCCACGCCGCGCAAGGCATGGACCGCCGCCTCACCGTCCCCATAAACCTTTGTAACGCCCTGGGTCCGGAAGGCGGGCCAGGGTTCGGCTCGTGAGGATTCGGCTCGTGGCTGCGCGTCCATCGGGATCGATGCTCCCGTTCCACAGAACAAACACTTTGGCTAGTGTGGCGGGTCAGGAATTCGCCCGCATGATCGGCGGGCTCCGTCGCGAATG
>CAYUYV010000106.1:0-17377 GCA_964449455.1 uncultured Alphaproteobacteria bacterium
AATTCGCGCTCCTCGCCCTATCCGTCCGATGTGGCACTGATGGTTCAGGCGCCGATCTTCCATGTGAATGGGGATGACCCGGAGGCCGTCGTCTATGCTGCTAAGGTGGCCACCGAGTTCCGCCAGCAATTCGGCAAGGACGTGGTCATTGACATGTTCTGCTATCGGCGCTTTGGCCACAATGAAGGCGATGAACCGTCCTTCACCCAGCCGCTGATGTATAAGCGGATCCGCTCCCATCCCACGACCTTGCGCATCTATTCGGACCGCCTTGTGGAAGAAGGCGTGGTCACCCGCCAGGATGTCGAGGATTCGATCCAGGATTTCCAGGCCCGTCTGGATCAGGATTTTCAGGCGGCGGACGAATACCGCCCCAACAAGGCGGACTGGCTCGACGGCCGCTGGTCGGGTCTTGGCATCCCGGAAGGTGATGACCGGCGCGGCACCACGGCCGTGGACGAGGAAACCCTCAAAAGTGTCGGGGCCAAGCTGACCAGCTATCCGGAGGGCTTCAATGTTCACCGGACCTTGAACCGGGTGCTCGCGGCCAAGGAAAAGATGTTTGAGACTGGCGAGGGCATCGATTGGGCCACCGCCGAGGCGCTGGCCTTCGGTACGCTGCTGCTTGAGGGCTATCCGGTGCGCTTGTCGGGACAGGACTCTGTGCGCGGAACATTCTCCCAGCGCCATGCCTCCCTCGTCGATCAGCAGACGGAAGAGCGCCATACGCCGCTCACCAGTCTCTCCAGCAACCAGGCCGACTTTGAGGTCATCGACTCCATGCTGTCGGAGATGGCGGTCCTCGGCTTTGAATACGGTTATTCCCTGGCCGAGCCCAATTCTCTGGTGCTGTGGGAAGCCCAGTTCGGCGATTTCGTCAATGGCGCTCAGGTCATCATCGACCAATTCATCGCGTCCGGGGAGCGCAAATGGCTGCGCATGAGCGGTCTTGTGATGCTGCTGCCCCATGGCTATGAAGGGCAGGGACCGGAGCATTCCTCCGCCCGTCTGGAGCGCTTCCTCCAGTCCTGTGCCGAGGACAATCTTCAGGTGGCCAACTGCACGACGCCTGCGAATTATTTCCATATCCTCCGGCGCCAAATCCACCGCAATTTCCGCAAGCCGCTCGTGATCATGACGCCGAAGTCCCTGCTGCGGCACAAGCGATGCGTGTCGAGCCTGCACGAATTTGGTCCGGGATCCTCGTTCCACCGGGTTTTGTGGGACGATGCCGAGCAGCACAAGGGCTCCAGCGTGGAGCTCAAGCCCGATGACCAGATCCGTCGCGTCATTCTGTGTGCCGGCAAAGTCTATTACGACCTGTTCGAGGAGCGCGAGAAGCGCGGCCTTACCGACATTCAGATCATCCGTGTCGAGCAGCTTTATCCCTTCCCGGCCAAAAGCCTGCTCAACGAGATCCAGCGCTTTCCCCAGGCCGAAGTGGTCTGGTGCCAGGAAGAGCCCCGCAATATGGGCGGCTGGACCTTCATGGAACCGAATATCGAATGGGTCATGGCCCGCGCCGAATGCGTCCATAAGCGCCCACGCTATGCGGGGCGGGCGGCCACGGCGGCGACAGCCACCGGCCTGATGAGCAAACACATCCAGGAACTGAACAACCTGCTGGAGGATGCGCTCGGCGGCTGATGATCCGCCTGCCGACGCCGCGATCCGCCGGCCTGGCGCGAGCTGAAAGGACAAGGAACGATGAGTACTGAAATCCGTGTGCCCACTTTGGGTGAATCCGTCACCGAGGCGACCATCGCCCAGTGGTTCAAAAAGCCGGGCGATGCTGTGTCCGTGGATGAGCCGCTGGTGGAGCTGGAGACGGACAAAGTAACCCTTGAGGTGCCTTCGCCTGCGGCGGGGACGCTTACGGAAATTCTGGCCAATGAGGGCGACACGGTGGAAGTCAATGCCCTTCTCGGCACGCTGGCAGCCGGTGAGGGCGCCGCCCCCGCGTCGCCGAGCCCCGCGCCGGCACAGGCCCCGACCGAAGCACCTGCGGTTGCCGCCCGGTCATCCGATGCCGCCGCGCCGGCGCCGAGCGCGGGTGGCGGCGTCATGCCGGCCGCCCGGCGCGTGATCGAGGAAAACCAGCTCGATGCCGGCCAGATTTCCGGCTCCGGTCGGGACGGCCGGGTCACCAAGGGTGATGCCCTTCAGGCATTGGAAACACGCGCTGCGGCGCCCGCCCGCGCGCCCCAGCCTGCCGCACCGAGTGGCCCGCGTCTGCGCGAGGATTCTGAAGAGCGGGTGCGGATGACCCGCCTGCGCCAGACCATCGCCCAGCGCCTGAAACAGGCCCAGGACGTGGCTGCCATGCTGACCACCTTCAATGAGGTGGACATGAGCCACATCATGGAGATCCGCAATCAGTACAAGGGCCTTTTTGAAAAGCGCCATGGCGTGCGCCTCGGCTTTATGAGCTTTTTCGTCAAGGCCTGTGTGCGCGCGCTTCAGGAAATCCCGGCGGTCAATGCCGAGATTGACGGCACTGATATTGTCTACAAGCACTATTACGATATCGGCGTTGCGGTGGGGACGGACCGTGGCCTTGTCGTCCCGGTCCTTCGGGATGCGGACCACAAGTCCTTCTCTGACATTGAGAAGGAGATCAATGATTTCGGTCTCAAGGCCCGCGACGGCAATCTGTCTCTGGAGGATCTTCAGGGTGGCACCTTCACCATCTCCAATGGTGGTGTCTACGGATCACTGATGTCGACGCCGATCCTCAACATGCCCCAGTCTGGCATTCTGGGCATGCACAAGATCGAACAGCGCCCCGTGGTCATCAATGGCGAAATTGTCGTCCGTCCCATGATGTATCTGGCCCTCTCCTATGATCACCGTCTGGTGGACGGTAAGGAGGCCGTGACCTTCCTGGTACGGGTCAAGGAAACGCTTGAGGATCCGCAGCGGGTGATCCTGGGGCTCTGAACCGGCCGCTGGGCTGGTTACAGGGATCTGTGGGGCACGGTGTAAGAATAGAGGCAGGACATGGCCGATAGTTACGATCTCGTCGTCATCGGGGCTGGCCCCGGTGGTTACAACTGCGCCATCCGCGCGGCCCAGCTCGGCATGAAAGTGGCGGTGGTGGAGCGGCGGGCGACGAAGAAGCTCGGCGGCACCTGCCTCAATGTGGGGTGCATCCCGTCAAAGGCCCTTCTTCATGCCTCGGAGCATTATGAACAAGTCGGCCACCATATGGCCGATATGGGCATTGTCGCGGAAGGCGTGCGCCTCGACCATGAAAAGCTGCTCGGTTTCAAGGATCGGGCCGTAGATCAGCTCACCAAAGGTGTCGAATTCCTGTTCAAGAAGAACAAGATCGACCATCTGTTCGGCCATGGCCGCATCAATGGGCCGGGCGCGGTCGCGGTGGACCTGACCGATGGTGGCGAGACGGTTCTTGAGACGCGCAATATCGTTATTGCCACCGGCTCGGAAATTCTGGGGCTGCCCGGTGTCGATATCGACGAGGAACGGGTCGTTTCCTCCGATGGTGCCATTGCGCTCTCTTCCGTACCGGGACGGCTTCTCGTCGTGGGCGGCGGTTATATCGGCCTTGAACTCGGCTCCGTGTGGCGGCGCCTGGGCGCCGAGGTCACTGTGGTTGAGTTTCTGGACAGGATCACGCCGGGCCTTGACACCGAAGTCGCCCGTCAGTTCCAGCGCATCCTGACCAAGCAGGGCCTCACCTTCAAGCTCGGCACCAAGGTGACCGGCGTTGAGAAGACCAATGAGGGCGTGCGGGTGACGGTTGAGCCAGCCGCAGGCGGTGCTTCGGAGGTCATCGAATGCGATGTGGTGCTGGTTTCGATTGGCCGGCGTCCCTATACGGACAATCTGGGCCTTGAGACCGTCGGCATCCAGACGGACGCGAAAGGCCGCATCCCGACCAATGGCCATTACGGCACGGGCATCCAGGGCATCTATGCCATTGGCGACGTCATTGATGGGCCGATGCTTGCCCACAAGGCCGAAGATGAGGCCGTCGCCGTGGCGGAAATCATCGCCGGCAAGCCTGGCCATGTGAACTATGACGTGATCCCTGCGGTGGTTTACACCTTCCCTGAAGTGGCCAGTGTGGGGCAGACGGAAGATCAGCTCAAGGCAGCCGGCATCGCTTACAAGGCTGGCAAGTTTCCTTTCATGGCCAATTCCCGGGCCAAGACCAATGATCTGACCGACGGTTTCGTCAAGATTTTGGCCGATGCCAAGACGGACAAGGTGCTCGGTGTCCACATGATTGGTCCCAATGTGGGCGAGATCATTGCCGAAGCCGCCCTCGCCATGGAGTTCGGCGCCTCGTCGGAAGACATCGCCCGGACCTGCCATCCTCACCCGACCCTCACCGAGGCCCTGCGCCAGGCCGCCATGGGTGTTGAGGGATGGACCATGCAGGCCTGAAAGGCCGGCTCGGGCGTCGGTTGGCATTCGGCGCCTGCTTGTGGAACCGTGGGGTCCGTTGAGAAGGCACCGGGTGTGCCCAGCGGGGATGCTATGCCATCAGATCCGACCCCTCCGCCGACCGTCTCGGGATCCGGTCTGACATCGGATCTTCTGCACGACTTTGCCTATGGGTCTGATGAGGATCCGGTGTCCTTGAAGCGCATGGCGGCGAGCCTGCGGGGCCAAGCGCTCGGATTTGCGCTGCTGATCTTCGCGCTGCCCTGTTGCCTGCCCATGCCGCCGGGCTATCCAACCATTGCCGGTGTGGTGATCATCCTTCTCGCCTTGCATTTGATTGGCGGTGTCGAGACCATCTGGCTGCCACGCTGGTTGGCCCGCAAAGAAGTCTCCCGAGCGACGGTTCGGGGGCTTGTGGATCGCGTCATCCCCAGCATCAGGCGGGTGGAGCGCGTTTGCCGGGCGCGACTCCTGTTCCTGACGGGCCGCCTGTCCAAGGTGCTGATCGGGGTTGTCGTGCTGCTCATGGGCGCCATCCTGGTGGTGCCGATCCCTTTTCTCGGCAATCTCCCACCCGGATTTGCGGCGGCTGTCATCGGCCTGGCTCTCACGGCCCGCGACGGCGTCGTTCTCCTGATCGGTCTTACGCTCGCGCTTCTCGCGGCCGCCTTCACCGGAACCCTGGCCTGGGCGACTCTTGCCGGCATCAGTCGCGCGTTTTGAGGGGGGACCGGCAGGGGCGGGCCTTCGCCCAAAGGCCCCTTGTTCTGGCCTGCCGACCCAGTGAACCCGCCAGGACTTGGCATGGCACCCTTGGCACCGCATGCTTCATGCCTATTGCGATTGGCGCTCAGACAGGCCCGGTTTTCGGCCCCATGGAGAAGGAGAAACAGTGATGCGCAAGGCACTGCTCGGCATCATGGTCCCGTTTTTGGGGCTGGTCATGGCATGGGGCGGCGTTTTGGCCGGGACAGCGATTGCCGCAGAACCCGTGGAAATCGCTGTGCGCTTGGCTGATGGCCTGGAGCGCGCGCCGGTTGACGGGCGGGTCATCGTGATCCTCGCGACCGATGACGAGACGGAGCCGCGCTTTCAGACTTCCTGGCGCTATACGGGCCCGCAAATGTTCGGCGTCGATGTGAACGGCTTCGCACTGGGTGACCGGGCTGTCATCAGCACAGAGACCTTTGGCTTCCCCATGGGCTCGCTGAGCGACCTTCAGGCCGGGGAGTATGTGGTCCAGGCGGTCTTGCACAAATATGAGACCTTCACTCTCGGCAACGGCAAGACGGTCAAGCTGCCCATGAACCGGGGGGCGGGGCAGAACTGGCGGCGCGCACCGGGTAATCTCTTCAGCACGCCGCAAAAGATCACTTACGATCCAGCCGTAGGCGGACGGCTTGATATCGTGCTAGAAAACGTCAATCCGTCCATCGAGCCGCCGGCGGACACCAAATATGTCCGCCATATCCGGATGAAGAGTGCGCTTTTGAGCGCATTTTGGGGCCGGGACATCTATCTGGGGGCCCATGTGCTGGTGCCTGAGGGCTTTGATGAGCGCAAGGATGCCCGCTATCCGCTGGCCATTTTCCACGGCCATTTTCCGGCCGATTTCGACGGCTTTCGCACCGAGCCGCCGGCGGAGGATCTTGAATGCGAATACAGCACCCGGTTCCAGGTCGAGTGCTACAATCGGATTCAACAGCAGGAAGCCTTTGACTTTTACAAGAAATGGAGCGGTCCGGATTTCCCGCGTATGCTGATCATCAAGATCCAGCACGCCAATCCCTACTATGATGATTCCTATGCGGTGAATTCAGCCAATCTTGGCCCTTACGGCGATGCCATCACCAAGGAACTTATCCCCTTTATCGAGCAGGAGTTCCGGGGCATTGGCGAGCCCTGGGCCCGCTTCCTCTATGGCGGCTCAACCGGCGGCTGGGAAGCCATGGCGGCCCAGGTGTTCTACCCGGACGACTACAATGGGGCCTTCATCGCCTGTCCGGACCCGATCGATTTTCGCGCCTACACCCTTGTGAACATCTATGAGGACAAGAACGCCTATTACATGGACGGCCCCTTCAAGCGCTTCCACCGGGTGGGGCATAGGGACTATCTGGGCCATGTCCGCGCCACCCTGGAAATGATGAACCACTACGAACTCGTTCTGGGGACCAAGAATCGTTCTGGCGATCAATGGGACATCTGGGAGGCGGTCTATTCTCCCATGGGTGAGGATGGTTATCCAAGGCGTCTTTGGAACAAGCGGACCGGTGAGATCGACCCGGAGGTCGCGGCCCATTGGCGCGAGAATTACGACCTGCGCCACATTCTGGAGCGGGACTGGGCAACCTTGGGGCCCAAGCTGCGCGGCAAGCTCCACATCTATGTGGGGGACATGGACAATTACTATCTGAATAATGCCGTCTACCTTGCGGAAGACTTCCTGGAAAAGGCCAAGCCCCCTTATGAGGGCGAGGTGCTTTATGGGGACAGGGCGGAGCATTGCTGGAACGGGGATTTTGAGAACCCGAACCACATTTCCCGCCTGCGCTACAACACACAATATTTGCCGAAGATCCTGGAGCGGATCGAAAAGACCGCGCCGAAGGGGGCGGATCTGACAAGCTGGCGGTATTGAGGCCGGGTAACGGTCGGTTCAATGGCGGGTGGTGCGCTCATGCCCGCCCCCAAGACAGTTGACTCCTGCCGCGGGGGTTTTCACCCGCCCTCAGGAGCATCCGTACACACATCAGGGAGGGATGGTTCATGCAGTATGATGAGGTGATCTGGGGTCGGCGGAGCATTCGGGGCTACAAGCCCGACCCGGTGCCAAAAGCGCTCATCCGCCAGGTGATCGAGATGGCCATGCGCGCGCCGTCCTCCTACAACACCCAGCCATGGAACTTCTATGTGGTCTCCGGCGAGCCGCTGAACCGCATTCGGGCGGGCAATACGGAGCGCACCCTGGCAGGCGTGCCGGACTCCCGGGAATTCCGCAGCCACGGCGCCTATGAGGGGGAGCACCGCCAGCGCCAGATCGAAGTGGCCAAGCAGCTGTTCGGCGCCATGGGCATTGAGCGCCACGACAAGGATGCCCGTCAGGACTGGGTCATGCGGGGCTTTCGCCAGTTCGACGCGCCTGTCTCCATCGTCGTGACCTATGACCGCACGATTCATGGCGGCGACATTGCACCCTTTGATTGTGGCGCCGTGACCAATGCCCTGGTGAATGCGGCCTGGTCGCGCGGTTTGGGCTGCGTCATCAACAGCCAGGGCATCATGCAGTCCCCGGTCGTGCGCGAGCATGCGAGCATCCCTGAGGACCAGGTCATTATGATCTGCGTGGCCATGGGCTGGCCCGATGACCGCTTTCCGGCCAATGCCGTCATGCCCAACCGCAAACCGGTGGACGAGGCGGCGGTCTTTGTCGGCTTTGAGGACTGAGATGCGCGCGGGGCCGGTTGTTCCTCTGGGCCGGCCAGCCCCCTGCGACCTCCCGCCCGCCTTGCCGCCATGCCCCTTGACCCGCGTCGCTTTGCCGGGCGCAATAGGGCCAAATCACGTCTTAGGGAGGCAGGCATGTCCGGATCGGAGGCGGCCCTGGAACTGTTCAGGGCTGAAACGCGGGATTGGCTCGAGGCGAACTGTCCGGCCTCCATGCGCACGCCCATGGGCGAAAATGATGTTGTCTGGGGCGGCCGTAAAGCGAGCTTCCCGAACCCGGACGCCAAGCTGTGGCTGGAGCGCATGGGCGCCAAGGGGTGGACGACCCCGACCTGGCCCAAGCAATATGGCGGCGGCGGCCTGTCCAAGGAAGAAGCGAAGGTGCTGAGCGAGGAGCTGCGCCGCATCAATGCCCGTCCGCCCCTGTCCAGCTTCGGCATCTGGATGCTGGGGCCAGTCCTTCTCGAATACGCCACCGAAGAGCAGAAGCAGCGTTTCATCCCGCCCATCGTGCGCGGTGAGATTCGCTGGTGCCAGGGCTACTCGGAGCCGGGAGCCGGCTCTGACCTCGCCGGCCTCCAGACCCGTGCGGTGCTGGATGGCGAGGACTATGTCATCAATGGTCAGAAGGTCTGGACCTCCTATGCCGATCAGGCTGACTGGATTTTCTGCCTCGTCCGTACGGACACCAATGTCAAACATGAGGGTATCTCCTTCATCCTGTTCGACATGGAGACCAAGGGCGTCGAAGCCCGGCCGATCAAGCTGATCAGCGGTTCCTCGCCCTTCTGCGAGACCTTTTTTGACGATGTCCGTGTGCCGATGGACCAGCTTGTGGGCCGGGTGAATGGCGGCTGGGAAATCGCCAAGAAGCTCCTGCAATATGAGCGCATCAACATTTCCGCCGGCGGCTTTGGCGGCTCCAGCATGCCCCTGCCCGAGGTCGCAAAGACCTATAATGGCGAGGTGGACGGACGGATTGACGATCCGGTCCTGCGTGATGCGGTTGCCGGCCACCAGATGGACGGCCATGCCTTCCAGCTCACCCTGAAGCGCTCCTCGGAGCAGGCCAAGGCTGGCATGGGCCCGGGCGCGGCGTCGTCCATCTTCAAATATGTCGGCGCCGAGCTGAACAAGAAGAAGTTCGACCTGCTGATGGAAGCCATGGGCGCTGCGGCTCTGGGCTGGGAAGGGGAGGGCTTCACCCCCCACGAACTCGGCACGACCCGGGGCTGGCTGCGCTCCAAGGCCAATTCCATTGAGGGCGGCACCACCGAGATCAATCTCAATGTCATTTCGAAGCGGGTCCTTGGCCTGCTCGATCACCAATAAGAGAGGGAGGACGCCATGGGTATGGTGCTTAACGAGGAACAGACCCTCCTTCAGGACAGTGCACGGAATTTTATCGAAGACCGGGCGCCGCTCTCATCCTTCCGCAAGCTGCGCGAACAGGCCGAACCAGCCTGCTTTGATCGCGCGGTGTGGAAGGACATGGCCGATATGGGCTGGGCGGCCCTGCGCATTCCGGAAGAATATGGCGGTCTGGCCTTTGATTTTCAGGGCCTTGGCCTGATCCTGGAACAAACGGGCCGGAACCTGACACCCTCGCCGCTGCTCAGCACGGCGGCCGTCTGTGCCCCGGCCATCGCCGCCGGTGCCAGCGACGCGGTGCGCGAAAGTGTGCTGCCCCAGGTCGCTGCAGGACAGGTGCTTCTGGCCCTCGCCTGTGATGAAGGCCCCCACCATGCCCCTGAGCATGTGGAAACCCTGGCCCAGCGCCACGCGGACGGTTTCACCCTCACGGGCGACAAAACCTTTGTCGTTGATGGTGTTGGTGCGGACTATCTTATTGTCTCGGCCCGGACGGCCGGCACGACCAAGGATCGCTACGGCATCACCTTGTTCCTGGTGGACGCAAAAGCGCCCGGCGTGACCGTGGCGTCCATGGCCATGGTCGACAATCGCAATGCGGCCAAGCTGGTGCTCCAGGATGTCAATGTGCCCTTGACCCATGTGATCGGGGCGCCGGATGCGGGGTTCTCGCTCCTTGATCAGGTGCTCGATCTGGGACGCATTGCCATGTCCGCCGAAATGCTCGGCGCTGCCCAGTCTGCCTTCGACATCACGCTCGCTTATCTCAAGGAGCGGAACCAGTTCGGCCAGGCCATTGGTCAGTTCCAGGCCCTCCAACATCGCGCCGCGATCATGTTCTCGGAGCTGGAGCAGCTCCATTCCGTGGTCACGGAAGCCTTGAGCGCCGTTGATGAGCCCGGCGCAAAGGTGGCCTTGCTGGCGAGCCTTGCCAAGGCGCGGGCCAATGACGTGTTGCATCTTGTGTCGCGCGAAGCGGTGCAGATGCATGGCGGCATCGGCATGACGGATGCCCATGATATCGGCTTCTTCCTGAAGCGCGCCGCCGTGGCGGAATGTCTTTACGGGGACACTAAATTCCACCGGGATCGCTACGCGACCTTGTCCGGTTTCTGATCAGGCCATCAAACTCGTCAGGAGGGGAAAGACCCAATGTTCATGCAGGCCCGTTCCATTCCCGAAGCTTTCCGGGGCAATCTGCGCATCCCTGTCATCGGATCGCCGCTCTTCATCGTGTCGGGGCCGGAGCTGGTCATCGCCCAGTGCAAAGCCGGCATTGTGGGGTCTTTCCCGGCGCTGAACGCCCGGCCCAAGGAACTGCTTGAGGAGTGGATCATCCGCATCAAGCTGGAACTGGCCGAGTACAAGCGGGAAAACCCCGATGCCGTGGTGGCGCCCTTCGCGGTCAATCAAATCTGCCACAAGTCCAATGACCGCCTTCAGCATGATATGGATATCTGTATCAAGCATGAGGTGCCCCTGATCATCACCTCCCTGCGGGCCCCCCGCGAGGTGGTCGATGGTGCCCATTCCTATGGCGGCATTGTCATGCATGACGTGATCAATATCCGTCATGCCAAGAAGGCGATTGATGAAGGCGCCGACGGCATTATCGCCGTGTGCGCGGGCGCGGGCGGCCATGCGGGCACCCTTTCGCCCTTTGCCCTGATCCCCGAGCTGCGCGAATGGTTCGACGGGCCGATCGCCCTGTCTGGTTCCATCACCAATGGCCATTCGGTTTTGGCGGCCGAAGCTGTTGGCGCGGATTTCGCCTATATCGGCACGCGTTTCATTGCCACGAAAGAGGCGAATGCGGAAGGTCGGTATAAGGAGATGATTGTCGACTCCGAGGCCAGTGAGGTCGTCTACTCCAACCTCTTCACGGGCGTCCACGGCAATTATCTCGGCAAGTCCATCACCGCGGCCGGCCTCGACCCGAATGAACTGCCTGAGTCCGATCCGTCCAAGATGAATTTCGGCTCTGGTGGGAACCAGGACAAGAAGGTCTGGCGGGACATTTGGGGCGCCGGCCAGGGCGTGGGCACCATCCACGACGTCCCCACTGTCGGCGAAGTGGTCGACCGTATGGTGAATGAATACCACGCGGCAAAGGACAAGCTCCTCGGCGCGCCGCATCCGGCCATGGCGCGATAGATCCGGCCTTTGTCCTTGCGAGGCATGCAAAGGCGCAGCAATTCAGGGCCTGGCTTTCGGGTCACATTGCTCTGGGTTGCTGCGCCACGCTCGCAATGATGCGCGGGAAAGTCCCGCTCCATAGACCTGGGCGCTACCCCTCTTGCTTGCTCTTGTGGCCCTCTTTGTGCTGAGGATGGGCTTTGTAGGCTTCGAGCAAGGCACTTGTATCCACTTCCGTGTAGATCTGGGTCGAGGACAGATTGGCGTGGCCCAGCAGCTCCTGGATCGCGCGCAAATCAGCACCGGCTGCCAGCAGGTGGCTCGCAAAGGCATGGCGCAGGGCATGGGGGGTCACCGTATCCGGCAGGCCGAGGCCGACCCGCAATGTTTGCACCAGCCTCTGCACGATCCGGGCATTGAGACGCCCGCCACGCGCGCCCAGAAAGAGGGGCTCGTCCGATCCGGCCCCAAAAGGCACAGCCCCCAGATAGTCCGACATGGCCGCTTTTACGGGCTCCAGCACCGGAACGATGCGTTCCTTGTTGCCCTTGCCGCGCAGGCGCAGCACTTCCCACCGGGCCCAGCGTTCTGGCTCAACGGCCATGGTTCCCATCGGAACGGCGCCACGGTTGAGGCCCAGCGCTTCAGAGATGCGCAGGCCCCCGCCATAGAGCAGGGTGATCACGGCCACGTCCCGGGCGCGGATCCAACGCGAGGGATGCAGGTGATCGCTCAGGTCAATCATGGCGCCGGCCGCATCTTGGCTCACCGGGCGCGGCACCGTGTGGGGAAGCTTAGCAGCCCGGATCGCGGCGACGGCGGACATGTCCGTGCCATGGGTGCGCTGGAGAAAGCGATAGAAGGCGCGCACGGAGGACAGCAGCCGCGCCATGCTGCGATTGACGCGGGTTTCCCGGTGAGCGGCCAGAAAAGCCCGGAAATCGGTGGGTCGTAGCGCGCTCAGACTGGCAAGATCCGGCGGCCCGCCCAGATGGCCGGCCAGGAACAGGATGAAAGCCCGCCCTTCGCGGGCATAAGCCTCAAAAGTATGGGGGCTGACGCGGGTTTCGCTGCGCAGATAGTCCAGCCACGCCTTATAGGCTGCACTCAGATCGGGCGCGGCCGGCAGAGGCGGCAGGTCCTGGGGGGCAGGCGAGGGGGCTGCGTGATCACTCATGCCCTCTCTATCGCCGATTTGCACCATTACTCTTTACGCAAACTGATACGTGGCATCATTGGCGAAGCTCGGCGCGTCAACGCGGGTCCCTTGCTCGCACGAGCGCGCCGATGAAGGCACGCTCCTCGTTTGGCCAAATCTTTGCCCGGGCCCTTCCGCTCCTTAAGCGGAGAGGCCGCCAGCCCCCAGGATCGACTGGCCCGTCTTCTTCCAGTCCTCCAGGAAGGCGGCAAGGCCCTTGTCCGTGAGCGGATGCTTGACCAGCGAGCGCAGCACGGCCGGCGGCAGGGTCATGACATCGGCGCCCATGCGGGCCGCATCGCGCACATGGAGCGGATGGCGGATGGAGGCTGCCAGGATCTGTGTCTCGAAGGCGGGATACTGATCATAGATCTGGCGGATGTCTTCGATCAGGGCCATGCCGTCAAAGCCGCTGTCATCAATGCGTCCGATAAAGGGGGAAATGTAGGTCGCCCCCGCTTTGGCGGCCAGCAGTGCCTGATTGGCCGAGAAACACAGCGTGACATTGGTTTTGATATCATCCGCTGCCAGACGTTTGCAGGCAATGAGGCCTTCCCAGGTCAAAGGCAGCTTGACCACGATATTGGGCGCGATGTCCGCCAGATAGCGTCCTTCCGTCAGCATGGCCTCGGTTTGCGTCGCTGTCACTTCCGCGCTTACGGGGCCGGGCACAGCGGCGCAGATCTCCGCCAGCACGTCCCGGATGGCGCGCCCGCTTTCGGCGATCAAGGACGGGTTCGTGGTCACGCCGTCGATCAGGCCGGTTTCGGCCATCTCCCGGATTTCGCTCACTTCCGCCGTATCAAGAAAGATGTCCATGTCTGTCCTTCTCCTCTCGCCCTCGCTTCAGACCTTTGGGCCAGTATGCGCTTTTGCCTCGTTCGGGTCCACGGGATCGCGGAAGACGCCCACTCAGGGCGTGTCCGTCTCTTTGCTGGACAGATCGCCCGCCGGTCCCGGAACGGCGCCAGCGTTTGGGACGGGCATGACGACGGATATCCGCGGTTCACCGATAATCACAAGACCGGATTTAATAATGTCCTGGAAATATTTGCGGAAGACTTGTGCGTTCCGAACCCCTTCTGCAAGGCACGGCCCCTGGCCGTTCTTCTCCTGGAGCACAATCCGGATGCCGGACTTTTCCGCTACTCTCTGGGCTATCTTGTTGTCGCATTTGGGGTGGCCGAGATCGTGATAATAAGTGCGAAGCTGTTTGAGGAATTCCGTTTCCTTGGACAACAGCAGATGTCCGACCATGCTTTCATCGGTGTCTGCCAGATCGAGCAGACCCCCATCCTGCACGCATTCCCGCTGCAAGACGATCAGGTAAAACGGATCATCGATTTCAACCAGGCTCATGGGGCATGTCTTTTCCTCGGCACCCCGCACCACAAGGGTCATGCCATCGTCCTCAAGGGTGAAGGCAAGATCCTCGGCGTTCTGGCCGCAGGTCCAGGTGGGAAGGTCGGCCCCCGTGCTCTCCCCTTCACTCTGGTTGCAACCGAAGACTTCCCTTGCGCCGGGCTCGATGCCCATGCGCTCAAAGGGGATGAAGTCGGATTCGGTGAAGATTTCTGTCTTTGTAAAGATCACCTCACCGCAATTGACGAAGGTCAGGAAGATAACTGCGCAGGCAATGAGCCTGGACCAGTACTGAAAAGTCATGTTCGCTGTCCTGCGGTAGGGATGGCGCGTCCTTGTCTTGAGCCAGCGGATTCACAAGACAGCAGGCCGGGGCCGGCTGCAAGGCTGAACCCCATCGCGCGGCAGGGCAGCGCCGCTGGCCCGTGATTTTTGGCGGCAACGCCCCATCCCCTAAACTGGCGCGAAAGCGGGCTGGCACGGCGCCAGACCAGGCAAGGAAAGGGTGACCATGGCGGAGCGGCGTCTTGAGGGGGACTATGACTATATTGTCGTGGGCGCAGGTTCGGCCGGCTGCGTCGTCGCCAATCGCCTGTCCGGGGATCAAGGGCGCCGGGTCCTGCTCATAGAGGCCGGCGGGCAGGATGACTGGATCTGGTTCCATATTCCCGTGGGTTATCTCTTTGCCATCGGCAATCCGCGCTCGGATTGGATGTTTCAAACGGTCCAGGAGCCGGGCCTCAATGGGCGCTCGCTTGCCTATCCGCGGGGCAAGGTGATCGGCGGCTCATCCGCCATCAATGCCATGATTTCCATGCGTGGTCAGGCGGCGGATTATCAGCTTTGGCGTCAATTGGGTCTTACCGGGTGGGGCTGGGAAGATGTGCGGCCCATCTTTCGGGACATTGAGGACCATTTCCTGGGCCCCAATGAGCATCACGGCGTGGGTGCAGAGTGGCGGGTGGAGCCGGCGCGAGTTGAATGGGACATCCTGGATGCCGTGCGCGAGGCAGCGGTCCAGATGGGCATTCCCAAGACGGATGATTTCAACACAGGCGATAATGAGGGCTCGGCCTATTTCCATGTGAACCAGAAACGTGGATTGCGCTGGTCTTCCGCACGGGGATTTCTAAAGCCTGTTCTCAATCGCTCAAATCTGCGGCTTGAGACGGGGGCGCTTGTCGATCGTCTGCTGGTCGAGGACGGCCGGGCGGTGGGCGTTGTGCTGGTGCGCGGTGGCATGGCCCAAACCGTCCGGGCCCGCGGTGAAGTGATTCTGTGTGCCGGCTCCATTGGCTCGGTGCAGATTCTCCAGCGTTCGGGGATCGGCCCTGGAGATTGGCTGCACGCCGCAGGCGTGACGCCGATTGTGGATCGGCCCGGCGTCGGGCGGAACCTGCAGGATCATTTGCAGCAGCGGGCCATTTATCGCGTCAAGAACGTCACAACCCTGAACACGCTATACCACTCGCTCTGGGGCAAGTTCCGTATGGGGCTTGATTTTGCCCTGTTCCGGCGCGGTCCTTTGACCATGGCCCCCTCGCAACTCGGCATTTTCACCCGCTCCGATCCGGGGCGGGAGCGGGCCAATATCCAGTTTCACATCCAGCCCCTGTCCCTGGACAAATTCGGCGACCCCTTGCACCGCTTTCCGGCTATCACGGCAAGTGCTTGCAATCTTCAGCCCACCTCCCGCGGTACGATCCGCATTCCGTCAGCGGATATTGAGGCCAAACCTCTCATCGCGCCGGGCTATCTGTCTACGCAGGCGGACCGGACCGTTGCAGCGGACGCCATACGCGTGACGCGGCGGCTGATGGCCCAGCCAGCCCTTACGCCCTACACGCCCGAGGAATATCTGCCGGGTCCTGAGGTTGGCAACGACGATGCTTCCCTGGCCCGGGCCGCCGGCGATATCGGAACCACCATTTTCCACCCCGTGGGCACGGCCAAAATGGGTCTTGCGTCCGATCCCACTGCCGTGGTCGACGAGAGGCTTCGGGTCTTCGGTGTTGCGGGTCTCAGGGTCATGGATGCATCCGTCATGCCCGTGATCACCTCCGGCAACACCAACACGCCAACCATTATGATTGCCGCCAAGGGCGCGGCCATGGTGCAGGAGGATGCGGGTTAGGCCTCGCCGGCATTCACAGAGAGATCGACCCGATGGCCGAAAAACAGCTCGATGATTGTGTCGGCATGGCGCTCGATCATTTCCTCAGTTTGAACATCCGCACCGTGAAGATGTTTGGCTTCCGAAGCCAGCATGAAAATCGTCTGGCAGGCGGCCGCTGTAATATAGGTGAGCGAGATTGCCGGCATGTCTGGCCACAGGCCACGGTCAATCTGGCGCTGGAGATCGTTCATCGTGATCTTGTGCTGCGCCGCTGTAAAACGGTCCAGCATCCAATGGAAGCGGTGGTCATTGCGCATGGAGGCCTGGACCATGATGCGGGCATGCTCGGGGTGGCGGGCGCAATAGCGAACATATTGCCGAATGAAATCCTTGATGTTCTGAAAGTCTTCCTGCGCATTGCGCGCTGGCGGACCGAGAACGATTTCCTCACCCATCCGGGAAAACAGGAACGACACGGCCGCCCGCCACAAGCGGTCCTTGTCCTCAAAATGATATTTTATCATTCCGTGGGTCACGCCGGCATGCTTGGCGATGTCCCGCACGCTGGCGCCTTCAAAACCGCGTTCAGCAAAAAGGTCAAGCGCGGCCTGGAGGATGCGGGCCCGGGTTTCCTGACGCTGTCGATCCCGCGGCGCACCCTCGGCCGGCTGGCCATGTTCCGGATGCTGCTGTTCCAGCCAATCGACAACGCGCTGGTCCGCCGGGATATGCCTACTCAACCTCTGTCTCCACTTGTTCAACGCCAAGGGACGAGCCGACCCTGTATCAAAATTTTCGGTTGTTCCCTGCTCGAATGAACACAATTCGAAGAGCATAGGGCGAAATGGCGCTTCACGACAATGGCTCTTCTATTCGAACTTGTGACTAAACAATCGGTCAGGCAGGGTCAAACATCAAATAACAAATCGTCGGGTGCTGCGTTATCCGGCGAGGGGAAGGGCGTGCGCAAATTGGGTGCGGGTGCGACGGCGGCATTGGTTCCACGGACGGGCCTCTTCTCCATGGACGGGCCTCTCTGGGGCGGATCTAAAGACGCGGATCGAGGCCGTCTTTGCCCAGACCACCTTGGCCGGATAGGGGCAATGATGTCAGGGGCCGGCTCTATCCAGCAGCTTACGGAACGGGGCGGACGCAGGGGCCGTGATCCGCATCGGGCCGGCTGAGGTTTTGGTCGGCTTGGCCTGGTGTCGTGGATCAGAAGTCCGCATGAGACGTCCCGGCACGTCCGTCTGCGGATTTCTGATCTGAAAACGACACGAGAAACACCATATTGCTCGTGTGGCTCTTGGGTCAGGCATTCGCGACGGAGCCTG
>CAYUYV010000107.1:0-17328 GCA_964449455.1 uncultured Alphaproteobacteria bacterium
GAAAACGCGATAAATCAGAGAGTTAGAGCCCTTTCAACGACCCGGACTTCTGTGAAAGGGCTCTAGACTGATTTTCCTCGGTAGGAGGGCTGCGGATGTCCCGATGGGCAACCGCAGCCCTTTTTTCTTGGTGTGGACAAAGAGCAGGGTGGCCCTTGACCCGATGATGCAATGACTCGGGGACGCATCGCCCAGTCAACCGACGGTAAGAATCTTACAATTCGGATGCGGACGGCCCAACTCGCCTTGCCCCATGCTGCCCAGCCCAGGTCAGGGCCCAGCCGAGAGCCCAGCCGAGAGCCCAGCCGAGAGCCAAGAGCAGGGTCAGGGCGCCGCCCGCCACCAGGGCAACGGTCATCTCGCGGACAATTCCGGTGGGAAAAAGGGGCGTGAGATCCGTCGGGCCGGCAGTCACGCCATTGGACAGGGACAGGCGCGAGGCGCCATCGCGATACTCCGCCGTCAGCTTTACGGGATCCGTGGACAGGCTGCCTTCCCCCGAGAGCAGCATGATTTTGGTCCCGTAAAGTCCGGATGCCATGGTGCGAATGCGCAGCACCACTTCGTCCTTTTCCTGGCCCAGCGAGAAATTGCTGGTCAGTTCCCAGCCGGCGAAATTGACGATCCGCGCCGGCCCCCCCTGATCAAGATGCTCCGGCTTGATCCAGGCCTCGATGAAGAAATTCTCATTGCGCTTGGCCGCCTCGCAGAAGGCTTTTGTCTCGTCATTGCGCATCCGCTCATCGGCACCCGGTGAGCCCAAGGGCGTCATCGTTCCAAGATCAATGGTGTGGGTGGCTTCCGCAGGGGGCGGCGTGCCGCAGACCGGGTCCGCGGAGCCGCTGGGTCGAAGGTCTTGAGATCCTGTCGTGATGCGGGCACACGCGACCTCGCCGTCCCAGGGCCGCCGACCAAGGGTGTCGTCACCAACCGTCATGAAATAGCTGCATTTCCAGGTGTCCAGGCCCTGGCCCGGCATCACCTGGGTTGAAATCAGTACGAAAATCAAAGGGCTCGCGATGAGCAGGAACCCGGCTATCGCAATCGTCCCTGTACGGCTTTCAAAAGCGCGGCGGACAAAGAAACCGGCGGGCAGGCCGACGATCAATCCCGTCGCATTGGCCGCGATGTCGAGAAGGCCGAAAGTGCGACCGAACAGGGGTTGGATAAATTCGATAAGGACACTGAAGACCAGGATCAAAAGCACATGGCCACGCAGGCGTGCCTCGGGCGGAGCCGCAGCCAGCGTCAGGACAGTCCATACGCCGTAGACGGAGAAATGGAGCAGCTTGTCCTCCGCGCCGGGCGCGGTGGAGGGACTCAAAGAGGCCAAACCGACGAACACCCCCATAAAGATAGGGATGACCGGGAGCAAATAGGCGCGCATGAGCATGGTCCGCCGGCTGGAGGAGGGATGAGTGCAGCGCGGCATTGCTATCACAGCCATTGCCGGCGCACACCCCTCTCAACGAACGGGAATCGCGGTTGGAGGCACATCCTCATGGCGACCGCGTGCCCATGGCAGTGGCGGGCCGCAAAGACCCGCCAAACACTCGTTTTCTTCACGTTTGTCCGCTGGGCGTCAGCAATTCCCGGTCATCACTGTCGCGCCGCCGGGATGGAGATAGCCGGAGCACTGGCCGTCGCTCATAAGGCCGCCGAACAGGGTGTGGCGGTTATAGCCGCCGCCGCCGCCGCCACCGCGGGCCGACGCGCGCAGATCAAATTGCGCCGGGCCGCCCTCATACCCGCCGATCATGGTCGGTCCGAGCCAGTAGCGGCCGCGATTGACATAGCCGAAGAAGCGCACGAGCAGCGCATATTCCTGGGCATGGATCTCCCGGCCATTCACGAAAACACCCGTGCCGCCGCCAGACGCATTTGCCTGGAGAGGACCGCCAAGGCGCAGGCCCGGCAGGATCCGGCCCACGCTGGGGCCACCTTCGGTGCCCCAAAGACCGGAAAACGGGTCGTACCAGTAGCGCCCGCTGGGAATGGTTCCATAGGTCTGGGTCAGCACCATCTGGGTCTGCGCATCCAGACGAACGCCGTTCACAAAAACATCGGCTTTTGCTGGCGCTGCTGCGCCCAGGCAAGCCGCAAAGACGAGGCCCACAAGCCCCGTCCTGGCCAAAGTCATCAAGCGATCCATTGTCGTCTCTCTTTCATCCCGAGGATCAATCACGTCAGCGTGATCCTATAGAAGCATTGGCCAGGATTTCGGCTGTGACCAGGATCACAGGGGCGGTTTTTCCGGCTGGATCGGGACATGGCTGGCTCTCAGGGGTCTGACGCGGCCCACCAGGAATCGAACAGTTCATGGCCGGCGCCGCGCAGGGGCACAAGGGGCGCACCGGCAGGATCTGTTGGTGTCTTGACCGTCTGCCACCAGGCGACCCGGTCCACGGGCAACTCATAAAGCGGCACGACATAGGATCCCGAGAGCAGGAGACGATCGAGGGCCCGTGCGGCGGCGCGCAGACCATCCCGGTCCCGGGCCCTGACAAGCGCGTTGATCATGGCGTCAACCGCGGGCGAGCGGACGCCGGCAAAATTGTAACTGCCCGGTGAGGCGGCCGACTCGCTGCCCCAGCGATAGCGCTGTTCATTGCCCGGCGAGCGGCTGGCGGTCCAGCGAAAGGGCATGAGATCGAAGTCATAGCGGCGGGAGCGAGTGAGGAACTGGCTTGAGTCCACAAGGCGCACGGAAGCATCGATGCCCAATTTCTCAAGCTCTGCTGTATAGGCGAGCATGACCCGCTGCTGATCGGGGTGTTCGATCATGATCTCGATGCTCAAGGGTTGCCCGGTTTGGGACGACACCAACCGTCCGTCCCGGAGCACAAAGCCCGCCTCATTGAGCAGGCCCAAGGCCCGGGCGAGCCGTCGGCGGGTGCGGGCGAAATAGTCCGTATCGAGTTCATCGAAGATAAGGCCCGTGGCCAGGATGTCCGGCCGCACCGCATCCGGGAATGGCGCCAGGAGCGCGCGTTCAGCCGCGCTCGCAGGTCCCCGCGCGGCGAGATCCGTCCCCGGATAGAAGCTGCGGCAGCGCTCAAAGGCGCCGAAGAAATAGGTGTCGTTGATCCACGGAAAATCAAAGGCAAGCACCAGGGCCTCACGCACCCGGATATCATCAAAGGGCGCACGGCGGGTGTTGATGGCAAGGCCGAACATGCCGCGCAGGGAGGCTGGCTTCAGCTCCGACCGGGTGACCCGGCCCTGACGCAGGGCCGGAAAGTCATATCCCTTGGCCCAGCGCAGGCCATTGGCGTCCTGCTCCCGCCAGATCTGGAGGCGGCCCGCCTTGAACGCCTCGAAGGCGGTATTGGCATCCCGGTAATAGTCGTAGATCAGGCGATCCAGATTGTTGAAACCACGATTGATGGGAAGGTCCGCCCCCCAATAGTCCGCCCGCCGCTCAAAGACCAGGCGCCGGCCCGTCTGCACCTCCGCCACCCGGTAGGGCCCGCTGCCGAGGGGCGGGCGCAAGGTGGTTTTCTCAAAGGCCCTGTCCTCGTAATCATGTTTCGGAAAGACCGGCATGGCGGCGATGAGCAGCGGCAATTCCCGGTCTTTGACGGTCTCATCGAACACGAAGCGCACGGCGCGGGGGCCCGGCCGGTCGATCCGGGCCACCTGGCGGTGGCGATAGCGGTAATGGGGCCGGCCATGGTCCCGCAGAACCTCGAAGCTGAAGATCACGTCCTCAATGGTCACCGGCGCACCGTCCGCGAAGCGGGCCTTGGGGTGCAGTGTGAAGGCGATCCAGCTCCGGTCCTCTGGCACCTCTACGGTCTCGGCGAGCAGACCATAAAGGGTGAAGGCCTCGTCCTGGCTGCGAATCATCAAGGGCTCGAAAACCCGGCGCGGAAAACGCAAATGCCACATGGGCCGGCCGAGAATGGTGAAAGGATTGAGGCTGTCGAAGGTGGCGATGTCCGCCCGTGCCAGGGTTCCACCCACCGGCGCGTCCGGATTGGCATAGGGCAGATGGCTGAAATCTGCCGGCAGGCCCGGCTCGCCGTGAATGGCAAGGCCATGGGACGGCCCAAGTCCTGGGCTTAAAGTCTCGGGCGGGGCGGCAAAACCCTTGCCGAAGGCCATGAAAATGGCCCAACTGACCGCAAAAATGACGACAAAAGGCCCTGAGAGGCGACGAAAGACGAACGAGACCCGCTGAAGTGGCTTATTGACCAAATCAGACGGGGCGTTTTGAGGCCTAAGGGTCATGGAATGCGGCTTTCGCGGCTCGGTGGCTTTGGGCATAGTCCAGGGATATCCCGTCCTTTGAAGGCCCTCAGTATGGCGCAGAACGTTCCCCGTCGATGCGGCGGCCGGCGGATCCCGTCTCCCGGTGAAATACAGCGCTCCATGGGAACACGGCATGGAAACGCGGCATGGGAACACGGCATGGGAACACGACAATGCGGAGGCATTCTGCCAGAGCAAAGATGGCAGCCAGAACAAAGATGATATCCAGAACAATGATTGCAGCCAAAGCAAGGATGGCCCATCGAAATCCTGCCCCGGGCCGCCGGCACGGCAAGTCGGACCCGCGTGCGGACCAGGGCTTTGTCCGTCCGGGACTTGCGGCGGTGATCCTGCTTGCCGCTGTGATCGGCCTGCTCGTCGCGGCGCCGGAGACCTTTCTGCCCGATTGGCCACCCCAGCCGCAACGCCCTGAAACCAGCCCAGTTGAGTCCGGACCAGACAGCCTTGTCGATCCAATCACTCAGCCGGTTGATCCGAACGGGGGCGAATTCGAGGCTGCCGAGGAAAATGGTCCGCTTGATGATCTTTGGGACGATGTCCGCCGTCAATGGGACAAGGCATGGGAGATCCTGCAGGCCCCTGGCTCCAGCGGCGGGCAGGCCCCCGGCATTGTGCCCTTTGACAGCGGCGCCGAACAGGTTCTGCCGGCCATGGATCTGGGCGTCGCGCTGCGCACGGCGGATGGCGTTGCCCGGTGGCGCCGGCTCACGGCCCGGTATCCCGAATTGCGCGATCTCGATCCCGTCATGGTCAAGGCGCGGCTGATGGGCGTCTGGCCAACACGGCATCTGATGGCTGTCGGGGCCGAGGCCGAGACCCTTGAGGAATTCTGCCATGAACTGAATATCGGTGGCACGCCTTGCACGGCGGTTCGGGTGGAGGCGGATCAAATTGCCGGCGGTCTCAACCGGCGTCCCCTTATGTCCGTGCCGCCCCATAACCATGACCAGGAATCTCGCGCGGTCAAAGGGGCCACGCCGCCCCTGCCAGAGGCGGTGATTGTCGAAGCCATTTTCGGCAATGAGGCTTTGCGGGCTGAGGACTCTGGCGCCTCCTTTCAGGCCGGCGGTCCCGCCACCCTGCAGTTTCGGGTTGGTGAGATCCCGGATTCCATGCGCCGGGTGCGGATTGTTGCCGTCGGTGATGTCATGCTGGGTTCGGACTATCCCGATGGCACAAGGCTCAATCCGGCCTTGCCCCGTGGTGCCGGCGCCGATGCGGTGCTGGAGCCAGAGCTGCTCACCCTCCTGCGCGGGGCGGATCTGACCTTTGCCAATCTGGAAGGGGCCATGGGCCGGGATGGAATGCCGGCCAAGGACTGCGAGCGGTGTTACAGCTTCCGCAGCCCGCCCCATTATGCGCAGGTCCTGGCTGATGCCGGCGTCGACGCCGTGTCCCTTGCCAACAATCACGCTGGGGATTTCGGCCTGGAGGGGGTCCGATCGACCGTTTCGGCTCTGACGAAAGCCGGGATTGCCGCGGCCGGGTCCGCGGAGCTTGACGGGGCGCGCATGGCGCGGTTTGAGACCGCGTCGGGCCTTCAGGTCGCGCTCCTCGCTTTTGCGCCCAATCGCGGCGCCCTTGATCTTCTGGACACGGATGCCGCCGCTGCGATGGTCCGCGACGCTGCGCGAGATCACGACGTGGTCGTCGTCTCCGCCCATGCGGGTGCGGAAGGCGTGGCGGCAAGCCGCGTCGCCCGATCCGCGGAGACCTTTCTTGGTGAGCCGCGGGGCGATATCCATGCCTTTGCCCATGCGGTTGTTGCTGCGGGGGCTGACCTTGTCATCGGACATGGGCCCCATGTGCCGCGCGCCATTGAGGTCGTGGACGGGCGCCTCATTGCCTACAGCCTGGGAAATTTCTGGACCTATGCCGGCTTCATCACCTGGGGGCTGCTCGGCCTCGGGCCGGTCCTTGATGTGACACTGGATGAGAATGGCGCCGTCATCGCCTTTGCCATCCATTCGACCCGCCAGGCGGGGGAGGGGCGTCCCAAACTGGATCCGCGCGGCGAGGCTGCCCGTTTCGTCATGGATCGCACGGCTCGGGATTTTCCGCGCACCTATGCCCGCCTTGGCCGCATGCGCCTTGCAAGCCGGCTATAGGGCGATCCGCACAGGCTGGATCTCGAAAATTCCTCTAAAACCTCTGATGCAGGAGCGTCCCATGGCTGAAGCCGACCTCATCGACTACCGGATCGCCGGTACCGAGATGCAATATGTGGAAATCGAACTCGACCCCGGTGAGAGCGCCATCGCTGAGGCCGGCTCCATGATGTACAAGTCGCCCCGCGTGGAGATGAACACGATTTTTGGCGATGGCTCCGGCCAGGACAAAAGCTTCGTCAGTAAGCTGATTGGTGTCGGCAAGCGCGTGCTGACGGGCGAGAGCCTGTTCATGACCGTTTTCACCCATGAGGGGCAGGGCAAGTCCCATGTGGCCTTCGCAGCGCCTTTCCCGGGCACCATCCTGCCCATTCACCTCTCCGACTATGGAGGCACACTGATCTGTCAGAAGGACAGCTTTCTGGCGGCGGCGAAAGGCGTTTCCATCGGCATCGCGTTCCAGCGGCGGATCATGACGGGCCTGTTCGGTGGTGAAGGCTTCATCATGCAGCGTCTGGAGGGCAATGGCTGGGCCTTCGTCCATATGGGGGGCACCCTGATTGAGCGCACCCTCGAACCGGGCGAAGAGCTGCATGTGGACACCGGGTGTATCGCGGCGATGACCTCGGATGTGGATTATGATGTGGTGAAGGCTGGTGGCATCAAGACCATGCTGTTCGGCGGTGAGGGGTTCTTTTTTGCCCGTCTCACAGGCCCCGGAAAGGTCTGGCTCCAGAGCCTGCCCTTCACCCGCCTTGCTGGCCGCGTTCTGGCCAACGCGAATTTTACCGGTAGCGGTCAGGGTGAGGGATCACTGCTCGGCCCGGTCGGCAATATTCTGCGTGGGGATAATTCCTGAGGTCAGGCGCGGGTGCTCCCTCCCAAAAACGGTGGCAGGACCCGTTCACACCCGCCAATGCCTCAGTGCGGTTCCATTCCGCCAATCCCTTGATGCGTGCCCGGATTGAGAAGACCCACGAGGCCCATTTCTTTACGGTTTAAGGATGTCTTCACGGTTTGACGACCACCGACCCGTCTGCGCCTTTGAATTTGGTGCCTGAAGGGGCCTTCTCGAAAATCTGCTCAGCGTAGATCTTACCGACTTCGATCATGGGCACACCGTTTTCTGCGGCCCGCTTTTCATAAAGGGCGCGCCGGCGGCCATTGACCCGCTCCACAAGGGCACGGGCGTCGGCCGGCGCCGAGCCCGGAGTCGCGATTTCCAGGAAGCCGTCAAAGCGTTCGATGACGATGCCCTGGGTGCGCATACGGTCGAGATCGGAATCCGCATGGGCAACGGTGATGGGCGCGACGAACAGGAGCGAGAAAACAAAAAGCGCGGTCCGGAGAAACGCGGCACGTGAAATCTGGGTCATGGCGGGTCATCCAATCGTGTCAGGCATGTGTTGCAGGGCCTGCCGTCTGGCGGCGGATTTCAGCGGACAAATCAGAAAATATCGTCCCGCTCAGCGATGTCTTCGTCGGCCTGTTCCTCAAGTTTCACTCGGATATCCGCATCCACCTTCACATTGAGATTGATGGTGATGGGCTCGCGGGGCCCCTCCACCCGGACGGTCGGGTTGCAGGCGCTAACGCCAAGAACAAGCAGTACCGTGCCTGCGATTGGAGCTGAAAAAGAAGAGCCAAAAAGGGCAAAGGGCGCGGTCCGCGTCATGGAACCTCCTGTGGGCGCGAGAGACCGGACGGGCACTCCCGCCGCTCATCCGTTTCTACTATCGGCCAAGGCGTCCGCGCAACAGATCCGCCGTCAGACCCTGGCCAGCGCTCAGGGCACTGAGCAGGTCCTCCAGATTACCGGACAGGGTAATGTTGAAGACGAAAGGTTGGGCGTCGAGCACGGTCGGATTGTTGCCGGCGAGCGTGATTGCGAAGGAGAGTTCCCCTTCAGCCGGACGCGAGACGCCGATTTCCAGGCGCTCATAGCGGAAATCCTCCAGGGCCCGCACCATGAGGCCCACCTCTTCGCCCTGGGACACGAGCGCTTCGCGCGCCTCGCCCCATTTCACCTGGATGACGCCGGACTTCTCCGCCTTGATCTCGCCATTGGGAATAATGGCTCCTTCCGGAGACAACTGCACGGGGATGCGCCCGGTCAGGCTGCCCTCACCGCTGACCCGCCCGGCGGCCCACTCATCAAGGAGGCGGGACAGGGATAGGGAGCGCACGCCGATGGCGAGCGTATTCTTGGCGTCACTGGCGCTATAGGTGAAGGGCTCCAGGCTGACGGTCCCGCCAGCAAATCCGCCTGTTGCTTCCTGGATGCGGATGGTCGGGACGCCGCCGTCAACCCGCAGGTCAAACCGGATGCGCGGCTTGTCCAGGGGAAAGGGTCCGGCGATTTTTTTCGCTGTGAGGGTTTGGGTCTGGCGGGTTCGGATCGGATCGATGCCGGCGAGGTCCAGGGTCCCGCTCAGGCCCTCGACGACCGTGCCGGTGGGCAGCGCCAGGTCCACACCGGCGAATTCGTTCCGTGTCGTCACTTGGAGGCCGCCGGACTCCGGAAGGCGAATGGATGAGGTGACGGTCACAGGCCCGTCCACGTCGGAGACTGTATTAAGCGGCAGCAGCAGATCGCGTGGTTGGACACCCTTGGGCGAGAAACGCACCGTGACGGGGCCAAGGCGGGCCTGTCCTGTCCCGGCGGCGACATCGTAGCTACCGGTCAGGGGGGCTGAGCCGGCGCCTTTCGGCAGGGTGATCTGGCCGGTCAATTCAAGCTGACCACTCCCATTGCGCTCCAGGCTGACGGTCTGGACAAAAGGCGGGATCACGGGATCGGGCCCGGTCTGGCGCACCTGGGCATGGGCCTCCACCGCACCCAGAATATCGGCGCCGCTAAAGGGGATGCGTGTGCTCAAGCCCGTCAGGGAGATGCCGCTGTCTGGAAGGCTCACCGACCCGTCAGCAATGGTGAGCACGCTCATGCCGCCGGGCCGCCAGTCGAAGGCCAGTTCGGGGCGCTCCAAGCGGCCGGCGATGGATTGAGCGGGCTTGCCGGCAGGGCCTTGGATGGCTGCGAGGTCAAGGCCGGAATCGGTGGCGAGTTTCAGATCTCCGGCGCCAAGATCAAGGCTGAGGCCGCCCGCATAGCCAAGCTGCTGGACGGTCCAATCGGCCAATGGCAGGCCATCAAGATCGATCAATGCGGGGCCGGACAGGGCGATGCGCGTATTCGCAAGTGTGCCATCCGCCCGCCAGGACAAGGACTGCACGGTCTTGCTGTCTTGGGTTTGGGCATCGACGGTGTGCGCGGTTCTGCGCTCAAGATCGAGCCCGATTTTCCCCGGTCCGTTCCGGAAATCGAGGGTTGCTGTGGCCGTCAAAGGCAGCGTGCCGATGCCGGGAATGGACAGGATGTCGAGTTCCGCATCCGTCAGCTCAATGAGGACCTGGAGGCGTTCCAGGACGGACACAGCCTGTTCCAGCGCACCTGGTGCATCGGCGGAGGGGGCCGGGACGGGCGTCTCTTGGTTCTCCGGCCGGTTCAAATCATAGGTGAAGGATAGTCCGTCCACGGCAATGGCGTCGAGCTGGCCTCGTAGCAATCCGGTTGCGGAGTACCGAAGGGTCAGGGTCTCAATATCCGGCAGGTCTGGACCCAGGTCGATGCCTTCAAGGCGGGCACTCGTCAGCGATACGTCGCGGACGGAAAAAGTCACATCCGCCATGCCTGCCTGGGCGAGCGCCAGTGCTGCGGCCCGCTCGGCCAGGGGCACCCGATAGATCCACACGAGGACCAGACCTGCGCCCAACACGACCAGCAGACCCAGGAGCAGCCGGGCCAACCACACACCGATCCGCTTCATGTCCGCTCCCCCTCGATGCGGCATCTGACGGCCGCTCCGCTCACCGTCGCAGGCTGAAGGCAACCACCTGATCGCCCGTTTTTGTTCCCATGCGGCTGTTGCCGCCGGCGGCGATCACCACATAGGGCCGGCCTTGCCAGACATAGCCCATGGGGCTTGCCTGACCGCCCGCGGGCAGGCGTCCCGTCCAGACCTCCTCGCCGGTGGCGGCATCAAAGGCCCTCAGATACCGATCCATGGCGGCGCCGATGAAAACAAGGCCTCCGGCTGTGACCATGGGTCCGCCGGCATTGGGCGTGCCCCAATCGAAACTCAAGCCGAGCGGCGCCAGATCCCGGGTCGATCCCAGAACGCTCTGCCATTTGATGTGGCCCGTCGTGAGGTCGATGGCATGGAGTTGGCCCCAGGGCGGCGCATTACAAGGCAGACCCATGGGCGACATGATCAGTTTACGCACTGCGACCAGGGGCTGATCGAGGCTGCCATCGATTTCCGCATCCGCCTGGGCTTGCCGTGCGGCTTGTGCCTCTGCCGGCGGCATCAGCGTGACCGACTGGGCCATGCTGCTCGTATTGATGAAAAGGAGGCCGTGTTCGGCGTGGAATGCGGTGCCCCCCCAATTGGCGCCGCCGCCCGCATAGGGAAACAGCACGGTGCCTTGGCGGCTGGGCGGTGTGAAAAGGCCATTGGACTTTAGGGCGGCAATACGTTCCGCGCAGGCATTGCGGTCCATAAAGCTGACGCCCCAGGCATTCTCCGGTGTCAGATGCGTGTCCGTGAGGGAGGGCGGCAGGACAGGCAGGGGCTGCGCCAGCGGCAGATGGTTCTCACCCGTTGCACCCTCAATGGCGGGCACCGGGGCCTCAGAAAGGGGAAACAGCGGCTCGCCCGTTTCCCGGTGGAAAACGAAGAGATGGCCTGTGCGTGCCGCAAGGACGAGGGCCGGCACGCGGGCCCCGTTCCGGGTGAGGGTCGGCAGGGTCGGCGTCGCCGGAAGGTCATAAGCCCACAGATCATTATGGACGATGGTCCGGTGCCAGATGACCTCGCCGGTGCTGCCGCGCAGGGCAATCAGCCTGTTGCCATGGTCCGAGGCCGGCGCGCCCGTTGGCGGAATATGGGCCGGCGCAGGGCGCGGGGTGGGCACGAAGATGAGATCACGGGCCGCGTCGACCGCCGGGGCGGTCCACGCCATGGCGAGGCGCCTTTGTGAAGGCTGATCCGACGATCCGGCCGGATCAAAGGTCCAGACCGGCGTGCCGGTGCGGATATCGAAGGCTTTCAGGACGGGACGGCCATGGTGGGCCGCGGCGGCGATGATCCGGGTGCCGATCACGATTGGTGGCGGCGGGCTGCGCAAGGGTCGATGCGCCGGATCGGCACGTCCCGGGGCCGGGTCACTGAGGTCTACGGTGCCTGCGATGCCAAAGCCGGGGCAGGGGGTACCGCTCGCCTGATCGAGTGCCAGAAGCGTGTCTTCCTGGGTGACCGTCAGGATCCGCGTTGAGCACAGTCCGGCAGGGGCATCAGGATCGCGCCATGGCGTGACGCCCCGGCAGGAAAAACCTTCCTCCGGCGCAGCCCCGTCGCCGACGCCCGGATCGAACCGCCACAGGAGTTTGCCTGTACCCGGATCAAGGGCCTGGACTTCGTTGAAAGGCGTACACAGAAAAAGTCGGTTGCCCGAAAGGATCGGGGTCGTGTCGAAGGCGACATCCATTTTGCTGCGCCGGGTCCGGTCATAATGGCCGGTTTTGTGCTCCCAGGCTTCGCGCAGCCGGCGCACGGTGTCCGGGCGCAAATGATCCGTATCGAGATAACGGGCGCCAGACTGGTCACCATTGATGTGTGACCAGTCCGCGTGTCCAGGCACCGGGAGGGCGGCCGCCATTGCGGCCATGGTGCCGGACAGCGCCACCGCCAAAAAAGGGCGGCGTCTTGCCTGCCGGGATTGCATGGCCCTCGATCCGCCCCGCAAGGGTCACTCCTGCTGGATTTCCTCCAGGGCGTCGACCAGCAATTCTTCAAGGGTGCGACGGATCTGGTGATCGGACACGGAGACGTTCTTCTGGTCGAAATCGGCGCGCAGCTTGCGGAAGATGTCTTCATCTCCCGGCTCCACGAAGTCCACCTTGATGATGTCCTGGGCGTAGGATTGGGCATCGCCGCCCGAAAGGCCCATCATGCCCGCGGCCCACAGACCGACCTTCTTGTTCCGGCGTGCCCGGGCCTTGAAGGCGAGTTCCTGGTCATGGGCGAATTTGGCTTCGGCAGCTTTCTTGCGATCTTCGAAAGACGATGTCGACATGACCGGTGTCCTCCAACCTCGAACGGCGCCGCGCCTGTGCTTGGCGTCGGCCTTTTGATGCTTTGTGACAGATCCCTGATCCGACGGGTGCATGCCTGAGCTGGGTGCAGCCCTTGGGGCCAAATCCGTAACCTGTCCTCCTGGTTGCTTACTGGGGCAGGGGCCCGATTTCAATGTGAAATGCCCGCTGGCCAGAGCCGCTCCCATACTGGGATGTTTGTTCAGGCGGATTGGCGTGACTGGATCCACCTCGCGTAAATGTGGCTTTCCGCCGCCCTTCCGAACGTGGCATTACTCTCCGGCCGAAATGGGAACGGGCTGGGAGAGTATTTGTGACGACGGCACAGGCGGCCTCCGCGCCGGACACAAGCGTCACTGAGAACAGTGGCGACATCAAACGCGGCATCATACTCGGGCTGATCAGCTTTTTGACCCTGGTCGACCTTTTTGCCGCCCAGGCGCTGTTGCCCAATCTGGCGGAAGCTTACGGGGTCAGCGCCGCATCCATCGGCGCAGCGGCGAATTCCAGCACATTCGGCATGGCGGCGGCGGGGCTGGCGGTGGCATTCCTCGCCCGGCGGATCAACCGGCGGCACGGTGTCTGGATCGCTTTGGCTCTGCTCGCCATACCGACCACATTGCTCGCGACGACCAATGATCTCACGGCCTTTACGGCCCTGCGAATTGCCCAGGGCGTGTGCATGTCGGCGGCTTTCACGCTCACCATGGCTTATCTGGCTGAGGAATGTACGCCGCAGCAGGCTGCGGGTGCCCTGGCGGCCTATGTCACGGGCAATGTGGCCAGCAACCTGTTTGGCCGTCTGATGGCCGCCAATCTTGTGGGCTTTTTCGATATTGCCACGAGCTTTTATGTCTTTGCCGTCCTCAATCTGTGCGGCGCTGTGCTTGCCTTCTGGTTCATCCGCCCGAGCCTCCAGCGCAAGACCACCGGCATGGCCCCTGAGCCAGTTTTGCAGATCTGGCGGACCCATTTCACGACGCCGGGCATGCGATCAGGCTTTGCGGTCGGCTTTTTGATCCTGTTCGCGTTTTTGGGCGTGTTCACCTATGTGAATTTCGTACTGGTCGACCGGTTCGCACTCACCTCCGCCCAGCTTGGTCTCGTCTATTTCGTGTTCCTACCATCCATGGTGACCACCTTGCTGGCGGGACCTGTTTCGATCCGGATCGGCGTGCGCCCGGCGATTATCCTGGGCACGGGCGCGGCCCTTTTGGGCCTTGTTTTGACCCTTGCCGGTTCGCTGCCCCTTGTCCTTGTGGGGCTTGCTCTGGTCGGAGCCGGGACGTTTTTTGCCCAGGCCTCCACAACCGGGTTCATCAGCGCCGCGGCCGTGACCGATCGCGCCTCCGCCAGTGGCCTTTACCTCACGTCCTATTATCTCGGTGGTCTGACCGGGAGTTATCTGCTTGGGATCGTGTTCACGGATTTTGGCTGGGCGGCCTGTGTGGCCGGTGTCGGGGTCAGTTTGGCCCTGATCCTGGTTCTCATCGCCCGGCTTGCGCACATGGCCCACCCTTGAAACCGGCGCCGGACCCCCTGTCCGGCGCATCAGGCTTGAAACCAATGGGAGTTCCATCATGAGCAGGCAAAGACGCGTCGCCGTCGTTACTGGATCCACGAGCGGCATCGGCCTTGGCGTTGCTAAAGCCTTCGCGGCCGCCGGTGTCGATCTGATGCTGAACGGCTTCGGCGATGCCGATGAAATTGAGAGCATTCGCGCCGGTCTTGAGAAGGATTTTGAGATCAAGGCGATCTATTCCGGCGCCGACCTGACCAAGGTGGACCAGATTGAGGCCATGGTGAAACAAGCCCGGGATATGTTCGGCGCTGTCGATATCATGGTGAACAATGCGGGCATTCAGCATGTCTCACCGATTGAAGAGTTCCCCGTGGAGAAATGGGACTTCATCATCCAGCTCAATCTGACGGCAGCTTTCCACACCACGCGCCTTGTGTTTGCGGATATGAAGGCACAGGGCTATGGCCGGATCATCAATGTCGCTTCGGCCCATGGTCTGGTGGCCTCGCCCTTCAAGTCAGCCTATGTGGCGGCAAAGCACGGCATTCTGGGGCTGACCAAGACCATTGCCCTTGAAGGCGCCGCGCATGGCGTGACGGCCAATGCGATCTGCCCGGGCTATGTCCTGACGCCGCTCGTGGAAAAGCAGATCCCCGACACAGCGAAGGCGCGCGGCATCACGGAAGAAGAGGTGAAGCGGGACGTGCTGCTGGCTGCTCAGCCGACGAAAGAATTCGTGACCGTGGAGCAGCTTGGTGCCCTCGCGGTGCTTCTGGCCGCGCCCGAAGGGGCACAGATCAATGGAGCGGCCCTGCCCGTGGATGGCGGCTGGACGGCCCAGTAGACGGGCTAGTAGACGGGCTAGTAGACGGCCCAGTAAATGCATCCCCTCCCGGCGGGGAATGCTAGGGTCCTTGGTAACCGGACATGGGTGTCGCCCCGCCCCTTGAGGGCAAGGCGGGGAGGGCCACCGGCCGGGAGGTGAGGCCCAGGAGGTAAGGCCCAGGAGGTGAGGCATGGCGAAGAAGATCAATTTGGCACTCCAGGGCGGTGGGTCCCATGGCGCCTTCACCTGGGGTGTCCTTGATCGGATCCTGGAGGACGATCGCCTCGAAATCGAAGCGGTCTCCGGGGCTTCGGCGGGTGCCATGAACGCAGTGGTTCTGGCGGAGGGTCTGGGCCGGGGCGATCGTCGCCATGCGCGCGACACACTCGCCCGGTTCTGGAACGGCATTGCCGATGCGGCTGTCTCAAGCCCGATCAAGCGCTCGCCCATAGACCAGATGATGGGCAGTTGGAGCCTTGATGGCTCGCCGTCTTATCTATGGTTCGATCTGCTCTCGCGCGTTGTCAGCCCCTATGACCTCAATCCCTTCGACGTCAATCCGCTGCGCGAAATTCTGGAAGAGCATGTGGATTTCGACGCCGTGCGGACCTGCGACTGCCTCAAGGTGTTCTTGTCCGCGACCAATGTGGAAACGGGCCGGGCCAAGGTGTTCCATCAGGATGAGCTGACTGCGGAGCATGTCCTTGCCTCGGCCTGCCTGCCGCTTCTCTACAAGGCCGTGTGGATTGACGAGACACCCTATTGGGATGGCGGGTTTACCGGGAACCCGCCGCTCTGGCCCATATTCGACCACTCCTCCTCGGACGATGTCATCATTGTGCAGATCAACCCATTCCTGCGGCCTGGCGCGCCGCGGGCAGCGCGGGACATTGTCAACCGGCTGAACGAGATCACCTTCAATGCTTCGCTGCTCCGGGAGCTGCGCACGGTGGATTTCGTCACAAGGCTGATAGATGCGGGGCGGCTTGAGGGAACCGGTTATCGGCGTGTCCTGATGCATCTTGTGCAGGACGAGCCGTTCCTCAGTTCACTCGGTGCGTCATCAAAGCTGAACGCCGAAAAGGCCTTTCTCAACGTGCTGTTCGAGAAAGGGCGCACCGCGGCCGATGTCTGGATCGAAGCCCATTTCGACGATATTGGCGTGCGGCCATCGGTGGACATCCGCAGGCTGTTTGATTCAGAAGAAGATGCGCTCGACGGTGCACGCATTACCCGTCTCGCCCGCTTTCAGCAGGATGGTGGCCGGGGGCCCGGCGAAGACGGGGCGTGAGGGCACGTACTGCAAGGGCGCAGCGCTTGGCAGCGCATATCGGGGTGACACAGAACCAGATGGTCCGTGCCACCCGGGCGGGTCCTTACTCCGCGAGGCGCTTGACGAGGCCTTTGACCTTATCGCCCAGTTCCGCGTGCTTCAGGCCCATGCCGACATTGGCTTCCAGATACCCGAACTTGTCCCCGCAGTCATAGGTCGTGCCCTCGTAATGGGCGCCATAGAACGGGCTGTTGCCAATCATGCGGGCCATCGCATCGGTGAGCTGGATCTCATTGCCGGCGCCGGGCTTTTGGTCCTCAAGATAGGTAAAGATCTCGGGGCGGAGAATATAGCGGCCAAGAATGGCGAGGTTCGACGGCGCCTTGTCCGGGGACGGCTTTTCCACCAAGCCCTTGATCTCGATCAGGCCGTCACGGGTTTCGCCAGTGTCGATGATGCCGTAACGATCGGTGTGCTCCTTGGGCACTTCTTCGACAGCGATGATGTTGGCGCCGTCGGAGTCGTTATAGGCCTTCACGAGCTGGGCAAGGCCAGAGGGCTGGGCGTCGACCAGCATGTCGGGCAGGCTGATGGCAAAGGGCTCATTGCCCACGATGTGCCGGGCGCACCAGACCGCGTGGCCTAGGCCGAGGGGCTTTTGCTGTCGCGTGAAGATGGCATTGCCGGCCATGGGAACGGTCTTGGCCAGGGCGTCGATCTGCTTGGTCTTCTTTTTGCGCTCAAGCGTGTCCTCAAGCTCAAACATGTGGTCGAAATAATTTTCGATGGCTTCCTTGGCGCGGCCCGTAACGAAGATGAACTCCTCAATGCCTGCATCTCGCGCTTCCTCGATCGCGTAATCGATCAGGGGACGGTCGACCACGGTGAGCATTTCTTTCGGAATGCTTTTCGTCGCCGGCAAAACGCGCGTGCCAAGACCGGCAACGGGCAGAACGACCTTCCTGATCGGTGCGACAGCCATAATTCTCATCTCCCCTCTGGCCCGCAGCGCACGCGAGCTGTAAAGCCCTTGCGGGCTGGTGAATACTGGCGTGGTTCTCTACCTGACAGGGCGGCTGAAAACAATGTCACTGTTGATTCCGTTTTACCCGCACACCTAGTGTGGCGGGTCAGGAATTCGCCCGCATGATCGGCGGGCTCCGTAGCGAA
>CAYUYV010000108.1:0-9607 GCA_964449455.1 uncultured Alphaproteobacteria bacterium
CCCCTGTGACTGGCGGCACAGTGCCCACGCCGCGTCTGGGCCAAAAAAGGGTCGTGGCCAGGACGGCCTCGCAGACAACGAATCCCGAACGCTCACGACCCCGAGCATTGACGATGACACACACAGCGAACCCCGAACCGCGCCACGCACAGGAGACAGACCCATGGGTTGGAAAATCGAAGCCGTCGCCGTTGAACACTTTGAAGGTGATGATGCGGCTCCCCTTTACACGTTCAAAGTGACCTATGACGGCACCATTGCGCGCACCACCACCCAGATGGGCGTGACACTGAGTATTGACGACATGATGACCGATGGTGCCGACAACATGCATTTTGAAGGCGGCGGCAAGACCAAGTCGTTCATGCTTCCGGTGGGCGGCCCGCTCGAATTCACCTTCTCGATCATGGGCAATCCCGATCAGACCCCGGAAGGCGATGAGATCTTCGGTGTGGAGATCACCCGCGAGACCTGGATCGGCGAGGACGCGTCCGGCACCGGCTATGCCAACAGCTATGCCGTCAGCGGACAGAAGGCTTTCGGCCTGGTGATGAATGACGACCCCGAAGCCGACGGCGACGCCGACACCGCCTGGCAGACTGCCCTGGAGCAGGGCCAGGCCGACGGCCAGATCTCCGAGGAGGATGTGGAGAAGATCAAGGAGCAGGAGGACCTGCCCGACGAGGCGCCGGAAGACGGCGAGCCCGAGAACGGCGGCGAGGAAGAAGGACCCAAGGAGGGCATTCTCGACGAACACGATGCCTGGCCCCCGATCTTCGGTGACCGGTCCAGGCCCCGCCAGGACGAACCCGAGGAGCCCCGGGAGGAAGAGCCGGAGACCGACGCGCCCCGGGAAGAGGACAGCCGGGACGGCGAAGGCGAGGTCGGCATGAACCCTGATGGGTCCCCTACGGACTATGCCATGGGCGAGGAAGACCTTGTGGACTTCGAAGCCGGTGAGGCGCCCGAACAGCCCCCGATGGAAGAGGAGCTGGCCCATCTGGAGCAGGAAGGAGAGGAAGACATGGCCTTCCATCCCGACGGCGAGCCGTTGTTCCCCATGGATGAGGCCATGGAGCCATGCTGTGACATGCCCCAGGACGAGGCCATGTTCTAAGGGTCTCACCGGGATGGTGCGCCGCCGATCCGCCGGCGCACCATCCCGGTCCGTGCTTAAAGCCCCTTGCTGGGGTTGATCAGATATTTCTCGCCCGTCGCCCGGCGGTTATAGGCCTGAAGTGTCGGCAGATGGAGAGCTTCGGCGAGGGAAATTTCCGCCGTGTAATGGCTGGCAAAGGTCGTGCGCAACTCATCAAGCACCCGAGCCCGAAGCTTCTGCCGGCCCTCATTCCCGATCTTCTGCAGGAACGGCGTCAACAGCCAGCCGCCGACCCCCCAGGCCATGCCGAGACCCGGCGGCAGGATCGTTGGGCTCAGATCAAGCCGGCCATAGATGTAAACCTGCTTATGCACGGATGATCCGTACCGGCTATATTCCTTGGCATTCAGGTTCGCGGCCGCTTCCATGGCGATGACAATCTGACCGGCTAGGCCGCCGCCGCCGATGGCATCAAAGCCCAGGGTCGACCCCGTTGCGGCCAAAGCCTGCACCAGATCCTCCCGGAAGCTGTCCGCCGACGAATTGACCACATGCTCAGCGCCAATGCCCCGAAGCAGCGCTTCCTGCTCCGGCTTGCGCACGATATTGACGAGGGGAATGCCGTCCGCCTTGCAGATCTTGACCAGCATCTGGCCCAGATTGGACGCGGCCGCCGTGTGCACGAGGCCCGTATGGCCTTCAAGGCGCATGGTCTCGGTCATGCCAAGGGCCGTGAGCGGATTGACATAGCACGAGGCGCCTTCCGCGGGCGTCACATCGTCGGGCAAAACCATGCACTGGGCCACATTGAGGCAGCGATACTGGGCATACATTTCACCGCCCAGCACGGAGACGGTCTTGCCCATCATGGACTGGGCCGTGTCCGACGATCCGGCCTTCACCACGACGCCGGCACCCTCATTGCCGACGGCCAGGGACTGGTCGGCCCGGGCAGCCATGGCGCGCATCATGTTTTCGGGCACCTTTGCAGTGATCACCGGGCGATCCGCCGTGCCCGTCACGATTGCCGCTGACATGTCCACCGCGCCGACAAGCAGGCCGAGATCGGACGGGTTGATCGGGCTCGCCTCCACCCGGATCAGCACCTCATCGGGTCCGGGTTCCGGCAGGGGAACATCCGCCAGGGAGAGTTCCAGCGCGCCGCTGGATTTCACCAGGGAGCGCAGTTGAAGGCCGGTGGCGGGAAGGGCTTCGGTCATGGTCGTCCTCTTTTTTTCCAGGCTCGAGTCGATGGGGGGTCCGGACGCCCCCAGGCCCCCCCAGGCCCCATGGCAGATTGGGGGCTGGGCGGTCCAAGGCGGCCTTGCGGGCCATTTGCCCAGGCACTGCCTTTGGCCCCAGAGTGTGGCGTGATGCGCGGGCGAGCAAGGCCTGCACGGGCTGACGGGTGTCGATTTTGCGCGCGCCGTCAATGAGATGGGAGAAAACATCATGGATCTGGGATTGAAGGGCAAACGGGCGATGGTGCTCGGCGGAACCAGGGGCATCGGCCGCTCGATCGTGGACACCCTGGCCAATGAGGGCAGCGCCGTCGCGATCTGCGCGCGCAATCGGGACCAGATCGAGCAGACCGTGGCAAGCCTGCGGGCCCGCGGCGTGCAGGCGGTCGGCGCGCCGGTGGATGTGACTGACGCGGATGGCCTTCAGGCCTTTGTGGCCGATGCGGCCGGCCAGCTGGGGGGGCTCGACATCCTGGTCTCAAATGCCGGGGCCATGGCCCAGGGTAATGATGCGGCGTCCTGGGCCCAGAACTTCAACCTTGATGTGATGGGCGCCGTGAATGCTTTCGAGGCCGCCCGTCCATTTCTGGAAGAGGCGGCGGACACGCGCGGCGATGCGGCATTCGTCATGATCGCTTCAATCGCCGCCGCCCAGGCGGACCAGGCCGGTTCCTATGGGCCCATCAAGGCAGCACTCGTCCACATGGCCAAGGGGCTGGCGCGCCAGCACGCCAAGCGGGGCATTCGCGTGAATGTGGTGTCTCCGGGCATGGTCTATTTCGAAGGCGGTGTGTGGCATATGGTCGAGCAGAACATGCCGGATTTCTTCAAGCAGGCCATTTCGCGAAACCCGACCGAACGCTGCGCCACGCCTCAGGAGGTTGCCAACGCCGCCGTGTTCCTGGCCGCGCCCGTGTCCTCCTACACCACCGGCGTCAATCTGGTGGTCGACGGGGCCCTCTCCAACCGGGTGAATTTCTGAGCCTGAACATGCTTGATCGGCACAGGAACCATTCATTCCCATGTGCTGGATATGGGAATTGACGGGTGTCACCCAGTATGCGGAGCAAATACCTGTTACAGAGTATCGCTTCTCATGATACTCTATAACAGGTTTGACGATCTTTCATCCATTTGTCAGCTGCACATCAGGCAAATGTCACGAATCTGTTGCGCAGCCGGGAGACTGTCCGCTTCAAAATGATCTTCTGGGTCTGGATCGGGTGGCGGGGAGAAATGTCATGCTGCGAACTGTTTCGACCGTTCTGTCTGGGTTGCTTTTGTCAATTGGTGGGGGTTGGGCCCAGGATGGATCTGCGCCCGAGCCTGCTTCAGACAGCATTGAGGTGTCCGCGGACGGTGAAACGGGCAAAAGTACGGCCGACCGCCAGAATGGCCGTCAAATCGAGCGCATGATCGTGACGGCGGGTAAGCGGGAGGAGTCCATTGAGGACATTCCGCTTGCGGTCAGCACCCTTGATGGGGATGAGCTGCGTCTCTTGAACGCGGAGAGTTTTGAAGACTATCTGACCCGCATTCCTGGCGTTCAGTTTAATGACGGCGGTAACACCTTCTCCCATTCCATTTCCATCCGCGGGGTGACGGATGGGACCGGCAGTGTTTTGACCCAGGCGCCGGTGGCCCTCTATCTCGATGAGACACCGCTGACCTTGTCCCAGGGCAACATCAATCTGGACTATGCCATTTTCGGCGTAGAGCAGGTCACCGTGATCAAGGGCCCGCATAGCTCGCTTTACGGAGCAGCGTCCCTGGGCGGGACCATCAAGATTGAGACCAGCAAACCCTCCCTCACCGAGACCCGAGTTCGCGGGGGGGGCTCCGTATCGGCGATCCGCTTCGGAGACGTGGGCTATAGCGTCTATGGGTCCGTTTCCACCGTCCTTGTGGAGGACGTGCTGGCGGTTGAGGCCACGGGCTATTCCCGTCGCCGGGCCGGGTTCATTGATGATCCTTCCCGGGATGAGGACAACATCAACCCGGCGGAGACATATGGCGGTCGTCTTGCGGTGCGTTTCCAGCCCACGGATCGCCTGCTCATCGACGCCACGGCGCTTTATCAAAACCATGACGGGTTTCAGGACACCTTCGCGCCCGGCGTCGGCGATCTCGATAGTGCGCCGCTGCAAGTGGAACAGCCGGATCCGGACGAAGTATTCCTCGCGTCGCTGGTCATGAAATATGATCTGGGCTTTGCCGAACTCGTCAGTGCCAGCTCCTATTTTGACCGCAATACGGGCTTTTTCCAGGACCTGTCGGACAGCTTCGGACTCGGCATTCCCGATGCGATCGCCCGCTTCGATTTTTTGGCGCGGGCCAATGTGTTCTCACAGGAAGTGCGCCTCGTCTCGCCGTCGGATAAACGGTTCGATTGGCTCATAGGCGGCTTTTACTATCGCGAGAATTATCAGGAAATGAGCCTGATTGACCATTCCGTGCTCGGAAAATTGTTCGGTACGCCGGAGGGTGAAGACTTGCGTTATGACTACCGCACCCTGGCGGCCTTTGCCGAAGTCTCCTATGACATCCTGGACCGCCTGACGGTCACCGCCGGTGGCCGGGTCACCAATTACCGCGCCGAGGCGGATCTGTTTATCGAGGGGTTGTTCGGGCCGCCGGAAGGCAGTCAGTCGGTGGAGCGGACAGACGAGGAGACTGTCTTTACACCCCGGTTCGCTGTTTCTTATGACTTTGACAATGCTCTCGTTTATGTCCAAGCCGCACGGGGTTTCCGGCAGGGCCAGGCAAATTCGCCCGTGCTGACGGTGCCCGGCGACATGCGCCCCGCCTTTTTTGAATCCGACAGTCTTTGGAACTATGAAATTGGTGCCAAGACGACATGGTTTGACCGCCGGCTCCAAGCCAATGTCGCCGTTTACTATATCGACTGGACGGACATCCAACAGACCGTGACCTTCTCAACCGGCTTTGGCGGGGTGGCCAATCTGGGACAGGCGGAAATCACCGGCTTTGAACTTGAATCCACGGCCCTGCTCACGGAGACGACCGTGTGGACCATGGGCGTTTCTTACATCGATGCGATTACCACAGAAGATGTCCCGACCTTCGCGCCGGCCAATTCGGAAATTCCGGGCGTGCCAGACTTTACGTTTAACACGGGCCTTCAGCAGAACTTCGTGCTTGCCGGACGTGATGCATTTGCCAGGCTCGACTATCTCTACTATGGCAATTACAATAACAACTTCACGACGACGGATGATCCGATTGAAGTCAATGGCGGTTATCACAAGCTCGACTTGAGAACGGGGATCACCGTGAGCGGCGTCGACATCCAGATCTTCGCCACCAATGTGCTCGACGAGCGCCCCATCATAACCCGCGATGGTGCCCCCGGTCCGTTGCAGCGTGTCGTGACCATCCAGCCCCGAACAATCGGGCTATCTCTGAACTTTGTGTATTGAGGGTCATTCACGGGGCTGGCGATGCGCCAGCCATGTGGCCCACGCTTCCCAGCCACTCTTCAAGACCAAAACTCAAGCAAGGGACTTTCACCATGAAGACCATCCTGCGTTCCGCCCTCCTGGCCCTGGCTCTTGTTCCGGCCGCGCATGCCCATCCGGCCAAGGACACCCCGGCGAAGCCGGGCCCCGTGCCTGCGATCCTGATGGAGCATGGGCCAGTCATGATCTATGAGAATGGCACCCTCATTCCCTTTGTGGTCCGCGAGGACAAGTCCCTGTTCTGGTTTGAGATGTTCCCGGAAACCGAAAAGTCTGTCGCCGGCGGAGGGACCTGGACCTGGGACGGCAAGGAGTTTTGCATGATCATCGACAATCACCCGGATGTCTGCATGGCCCTCGAAAGTGAGCTGCAGCCAGGTAAGGTCTATGACAGCACAGTGCGCTTCCTTGACCCTAAGACGAAGAAACAGAAAGGCTCCAAGCCCTTCAAATTCGTCATGGCGCGTACGGATTGAAAATGGGAGCGGGCTGGGGCGAGGGGGGCGTTACACCACCGCCCCAGCCATTGGTTCAAACATGAAAGCGCCTCCGCACAGCCGTTGCCTGCGGATTACTCGGCCGCCATGGAATTCATCGGCGACAGGCCGTGATTGACGGCCCAGATGGCGGCCTGGGTGCGGTTGTTCACTTTGATCTTCCGCAGCAGGCTTTTCATGTGGACCTTGACGGTCGCTTCCGTGATGGCCAGCCGGTTGGCGATCATCTTGTTCGAGTTGCCCGCAACGAGGCAGGACAGGATCTGCGTTTCCCGGTCAGACAGTCCGGCACCATTGAGGGCCGGCGTGCCGCCTGCATGAATGTCAGACAGGCCCGTATTGACCAGCATGCCGGCGAGTTTCGTCGGCAGAACCGTTTCGCCGAGGCGGGCCAGTTCGATGGAGTGCAAAAGCGCGTCCACGGAGATGTTCTTGAGCAAGAAGCCCTTCGCGCCGGCGGAAAGCGATGCCGACAGCAGCTTGGGGCACAGGCTGTCGCTCAGAACCACGATGACGGCCTGGGGCAGCAGGGCCCGAACCTGGCGCAGTTCATCGGTCAGGTGCTGAATGTCCTGAGACGGATCGACGAGAACCACCTCGCCGGAGGCCAAAGCGCCCAAATCGGGACGGGCGGCGAGCGCGTCGATGTCGGCTGCTTCGCCGAGCACCGTGAACCGGTTGACGGGCAGAAGATTGGCCAACCCCTGAAGGAACAGGCGGTTTCGGCCCAGAAGGATGACACGAGTTTCAGTCATGGCGATGCCGTACCTTTTACTGACGATCCAATTGGCGAACCCATGCCAGGGTCAGTGCAAGATGCGGTCCAGTCGGGGATGCCTCCTTTGCGGTCGCGCGTGCGCAAAGGCGCCAGAGCGTGTCCCGGCCAGGCAATCTGGGGCATTGGGAGGAAACCGACTGCGCCTGAAAAGGCGCTTGGCCAGGTCCATCGGAGGTGCCCGGTGGGGACTAGACCCGATGCGCCAAAAAGAGGCCCGTTTCAATTTGGGTCAAAATTCAGGCAATTGGCGCCTGCATGGACGAAAACGGTTCAGATATTCGCGCTTACCGTTTCCCAGGCGCGATGAGATGCGTATAGTGCGCCCGCGAAAACATTGTGACCGTTTGGACAGGCAGGGGGTTTCCGGTCTTTAAGGGGGATTGGGTCCGATCTTGCCAAACAGTCTGCCTGATTGTTGTCGCTCATTGGCTCTGCAGACCCGTCTGGCAGGGGGCACCGCCTTCTGAACCGTCGGTGCCGAAAAAGGGCTTTGTCACCTCAAAGACTGCTCAGGTGCGTGATCATGGAACATATCAAAGTCGGGATCCTGGCCGGGGGCCTTGGCAGCCGTCTGGCGGAAGAGACGGAGACCAAGCCGAAGCCCATGGTGGAAATCGGCGGCAAGCCGATGCTTTGGCATATTATGAAGATCTACCGGCGGTTTGTGGACGCCGAATTCTACGTGGCCCTCGGCTATAAGGGCGAGTATATCAAGAAATGGATGGTGGATTACTGCAACCTGACCACCAATCTGACCGTGGATTTCGCTACCAAGGAAGTCACGCGGCATTCCAACCGGGACGCCGATATTGACTGGCGGGTGCACCTGATTGACACAGGCCAGGACACCAATACGGGTGGCCGTATCAAGCGCCTGGGCGATTATATCGGCGACACGACCGCCATGGTCACCTGGGGCGACGGCGTTGCCGACATCGACATCAATCATCTGCTGGAGTTTCACCGCTCCCACGGCAAGCTCGCCACCCTGACGGCTGTGCGTCCGCCGGCGCGCTTCGGTCATATCCGTTTCGAAGGCGACCGGATCACGGAATTCAGCGAAAAGCCGCAGACCGCTGAGGGCTGGATCAACGGCGCCTTCTTCGTCTTTGAGCCGGGCGTTTATGATTATATTGACACCGATGCCACGCAGTTCGAGAAGGAGCCCCTAGAGCGCCTCGCCGCCGATGGCCAGCTGATGGCCTACCGCCTGGACAGCTTCTGGCAGTGCATGGACACGATCCGTGACAAGAAGCGGCTTGAGGATCTGTGGGAAAAAGGTAACCCGCCATGGATGGGCGGACAGGAGTAAAAAACATGCGTGTACTGCTGACCGGTCACCTGGGCTATATCGGCACGGTGATGGCGCCGCTGCTTCTGGAGCGCGGCCATGACGTGGTGGGCCTCGACAGCCATTTGTTCGAGCGCTGCACTTTCGGTCCGGGCTTCAAGGACATTGAGACCATCCTCACGGATGTTCGCGATGTGCGCCAGGACATGTTCGAAGGGTTCGATGCGGTTCTGCATCTGGCAGGCCTCTCCAACGATCCGATGGGAGACCTCAATCCTCAGCTGACCGATGATATCAATCATAAGGCCAGCGTGCGCATCGCCGAGCTTGCCAAGGCAGCGGGCGTCAAGCGCTACATCTTCTCCTCCTCCTGCTCCAATTACGGCGCCGGCGGACAGGATTTCCTGGATGAGACCTCCGAGTTTAATCCGGTGACCCCCTATGGCCAGTCCAAGGTGGACACGGAAATTGATGTGGCAAAGCTGGCCAGCGACGAGTTCACCCCGGTCTTCATGCGTTCGGCGACGGCCTATGGCTATTCCCCGCGCATCCGGTTCGACCTCGTGGCGAACAACCTGACGGCCTGGGCGTTCTGCACAGGCAAGATCATGATGAAAAGCGATGGCACGCCCTGGCGGCCCATTGTCCATATCGAGGACATCTCCCGCGCCTTTATCGCGGCCCTCGAAGCCCCGAAAGAAGCGGTCCACAATGAAGCCTTCAATGTGGGGCGGACGGACGAAAACTACCGCATTCGGGAAATCGCCGAGATGGTTGGCGAAGTCGTGCCGGACTGCGAGATCAGCTTTGCCGACGGTGCGGGGCCGGACAAGCGGAACTACCGGGTGAACTGCGACAAGATCCGCCGCGTGCTGCCGGCTTTCGAACCGAAATGGACCGTGCGTGAAGGCATCAAGCAGCTCTACGACATGTATAAGGAAATCGGCCTCAAGCTTGAAGAGTTCGAGGGTGACCGGTTCCAGCGTCTGGCCCATCTCAAGCACCTGATGGGGACGAATGTTCTGGCTGAGGATCTTCGTCACCAGCCCGGTGCTGCCCGTGGGGCCTGATATCGGTCCATGGACCAATGCATCGACCTGGCGGCCGCATGATCGGCCGTCGGGTAAGCCCAGGCCAATATGGGTTTGGCCCAATATCGGTTTGGCCTAAGCACGGTCTCTGGGCGGGCTTGGAGTTCACCTGAATAGCCTTGTGACCTGAA
>CAYUYV010000108.1:9707-17289 GCA_964449455.1 uncultured Alphaproteobacteria bacterium
GTGACCTGAACAGCCTTGTGAAATGAGGCGGGCGGCGAGACGTCAGACGTAATGCGCACCGCCGGATCATGATCCGGCAGGCATGAACATTCCCAATTCATGGAAGTGGACTGATGAGAGGCAACATTACCGCATGCCGGTCCTGCGGCAGCAGCGACCTCAAGGTCTTTCTCGATCTCGGCGACATGCCGCTGGCCGACCGTCTCCTGACCCCGGCCCAGCTCGCTGACAATGAACCCACCTTTCCCCTGGAAGTGGCTTTCTGCGAGAATTGCGGCCTTGTACAGATCACCGAAACGGTGGACCCGGAGCTTCTTTTTGCGTCCGACTATCCGTATTTCTCGTCCTTCTCCGATCACCTGCTGAAACATTCCCGCGAGAATGTTCTGAACCTGATCGCGACGCGCAATCTCGACCAGTCGTCCCATGTGATCGAAATCGCCAGCAATGACGGCTATCTGCTCAAGAACTATGTCGAAAAGGGCATTCCAGTTCTCGGCATCGACCCGGCGGAAGGCCCCGTGAAGGCTGCCCGGGAGCAGGGTGTGCACAGCATGCTAGCCTTTTTCGGCAGCGACCTTGCCAGGGAACTCGCGGCCCAGGGCAAGAAAGCCGATGTCATCCATGGCAACAATGTGCTGGCCCATGTGGCGGACACGAACGGTATCGTCGCCGGCATCGCGGCCCTGCTCAAAGATGACGGCGTGACGTCGATCGAGGTGCCCTATGTGCGTCCCCTGATCGATGAGAACGAGTTCGACACCATCTATCACGAGCACCTGTGCTATTTCTCGGTGACGGCCCTCGACAATCTCTTCAAGCGCCATGGTCTCTACATCAACGATATTGTGGAACTGGACATCCATGGCGGGTCCCTGCGGATCCATGCCCAGAAATTCGAGAACCGTCAGGACGGCTTCAAGCGCCTTCTTGAAGCCGAGCAGAGCGACGGCGTCGATCGGTTCGACTACTACAAGGACTTTGGTGATCGGGTGGTCTTGACCCGCGAGAAGCTCCAGAGCCTTCTGACCGATCTGAAAGGGCAGGGGCACCGGATCGCCGGCTATGGAGCGGCCGCAAAAGGCGCAACGCTGATCAACTATGTCGGCATTGGCCCTGAAATGGTCGAATATGTCTGTGACCGGAACCACCACAAGCAGGGCCGCTTCATGCCCGGCCGGCACATTCCCATCACCAAGCCTGAGCGGCTGATGGAAGACAAGCCCGACTATGTGCTGCTGCTGCCCTGGAACTTCGCCGAGGAGATCCTGTCCCAGCAGCAGACGTTCCGGGACCAGGGCGGACGGTTCATCATTCCGATCCCCGAACCCAAGGTGGTTTGACGGCGGATCATCGGGCGACCCTGTCTGACGCAGCGGTCGCCCGTTCCTTAACTGAAGGCGTGGGACACCAAGCGAGGGATTGAGATCATGAGTGAGGCAATGACCGCAACGGGACTGGACGGCAAGCCGTTCGCCGGACATGACGACACCTGCCCGGCCTGTGGGTCGACGGCGCTGCGCAGCGTTTACAAGAAGGTCGGCATTCCTGTGAACAGCTGCATCCTGATGAGCACGCCGGAGGAAGCCATCGGGTATCCCAAAGGGGACATCGATCTGACCTTCTGCGGCAACTGCGGCTTCATCTACAACAAGGCGTTCAACGAGAGCCACATTCAGTACTCGGAGAAATACGAGGAAACCCAGGGCTTCTCGGGCACCTTCAACAAGTTCCACCAGAAGCTCGCCCAGGATATTATCGACCGCCATGACCTGCGCGGCAAAGAGGTCATCGAGATCGGCTGCGGCAAGGGTGAGTTCCTGGCCATGGTCTGCGATATGGGTGACAACAAGGGCGTCGGGTTCGATCCCGCCTATGTGGCTGACCGCAGCATTGCCGCAAAGACCGACAACGCCAAATTCGTCGTTGATTTCTACTCGGAGAAATATGCGGACCAGGACGCGGACCTGATCTGCTGCAAGATGACGCTTGAGCACATTCCGCTCGTGGAGCGCTTCATCTCCATGGTGCGTCAGGCCGCTGGTCAGCGTACGGAGACGGTCGTGTTCTTCCAGATCCCCGAAATGACCCTGATCCTGGAGGAGCGCGGGTTTTGGGATGTCTATTACGAGCACTGCTCTTATTTCACCAAGGGGTTGAAGGGCTCGCTCGCGACCCTGTTCCGCCGCTGCGGTTTCGACGTTAAGGATGTCTGGGTCGATTACGGCAACCAGTATCTGATGATCGAGGCTTTCCCGGCAGATGGCGCACAGCCTGACCCAGAGGGTGTTGCCGAGGAAGTGGCAGCCCTCAGCACGCTGGTGGATGAGTTCGCCCGCGACGTGACGGTGAACATCGCCAATTGGCGCGCGAGCATGGCCGAATGGGCCCGTGAGGGTAAAAAGGTCGTGCTGTGGGGCTCGGGCTCCAAGGCCGTGTCCTTCCTGACCTCCGTGGGCATTCAGGACGAGCTGCAATATGTCGTGGACATCAACCCGAACCGCCACGGCTATTTCATGCCCGGCACCGGCCACGAGATCGTGTCACCGGAATTCCTCGCCGAGTACAAGCCGGATGTGGTGGTGATCATGAACCCGATCTATCGGGACGAAATCACCGCATCCTGCCGCGAGCAGGGCCTTGAGCCCGAGATTCGCACCGTTCTGGAGCCGATGGGCCAGGACAAGGCCGCTGCCCTCTAAGCCGCTGCTTTGCGGATGGGATAGGAGCCCGGCTACAGCCGGAAATCCTGGTACGAGCCCGCGCGAGACTGTCCGCGCGGGCTTGTTGTATGCGGGCCTTTGCGTGGGGGCCTTTGCATAGGTGCCTTTGCATGGGGGCGCCGGCCTTGTGGGGATCGCGCCCGTGGCATGCCTTTTGGCCGCGGAGAACTGCCTAATGTTGCAAAACTTTATGGCTGTGGGTCATGGCTTGACCATGATTCGGCCGCCAATATTACCGAACGATGAGGGTTCGGGTGAGACCGGCGGTCCCTCTTTTGCGGTGGCCATCCCACGTTTGGCACCGGGTCCCGACATGGTGCTGCGGTAATGAACGGGATATACTAGGTATTTGGGTATCCAGGGTGCAGTGAGCCGATGGTCCGCGGCAATGGCCTGCCGTGTCTGAACCGTCGGCCGACTCACAGCTTCAGGTGACAAAAAGGGTTCGTGCAGGATGCAGCGCGCCAGATTCGGCACTCAGCGGTCATCGGATCAGACTGACCAACGTCCACTCCTTGATCCGGTGGTCGATCAGGGCGGTGAGATGACACTCCATGACATCATCGCCCTGTTCCGGCGGCACTGGCTCCTGTTCATCACGGTCGTTTTTCTGGCCATCGGCGGCACGCTCACCTTCGTCCTGGTGACGCCGCCGGTTTTTACCGCGACCGGTGAGGTGTTCGTCAGCCCCTCCAGTCTTCAGGCCAATGCGGACTCCGTGATCCGAAATCAGGGGACTGAAATCGCGGACGTGCCGAACGAGGCCGCGCTGTTGCGCTCGCGTCAGCTGGCCAGCACCGTAATCCGTTCGCTGGACCTCGAATATGATCCGGAATTCGTGGATGAGGAAAAGCTCGACTCAACCACGACGGCCGAGAACCGACTTGATTCCGTTATCGACGTGTTTCTCGACGAACTGGCCGTTGAGCCTGAAGAAGGCACCCGGGTCATCAAGGTGCAGTTCGACTCTAAAGATCCGGTCAAGGCGGCGGATATCGTCAACAGCCTGATGGATCTTTACATCGTCGATCAGCTGACCTTCAAACGGCAGACACTGGAGCGCGCCGCCGAACAGCTACGCAACGAAGTGGCCGAGCTTGAAGGCGAACTCAAGGCCGCCGAACAGGCCGTTCGGGACTTCCGTGAAGAAAACGGGCTTGTACAGACCCAGGCAACGGACCTGACGGCAAGTCGGATCAGCGATCTGAATTCCCAGGTGGTGCAGGCGGAAGCGGATCAGGCTTCCTTGCGCGCGGAACTCGCCCAGCTTGAACAGGCCCTGCGCCAGGGCAGTGACGGGTCAACGGCCCCCCGCGTCCTGCGGGCCCCCCTCATTCAGAGTCTGCGGGAGCAGGAGAATGAACTCGTCCGCCGCCAGGCGGAATTGTCCAGCCAATATGGTCCCAAACACCCCAGTATGATCCAGGTCCGCAAGGAATTGCGCGATGTCCGGAGCAATATCGGTGTGGAGACCCGCAAAGTGGTCGAGGCCCTGCGCTCCGAAGTGGCGGCCGCCGCCGCGCGGGTTGAGTCCCTGCGCTCGAATATGCGGGATCTGGAGCGCACGGCCGTTGAGGACCGGACCGTCGAAGCGCAGCTCCAGGAGCTGATGAACGAGACCGACTCCAAGCGCGATATGCTGAATTCCTTCCGGGTTCGCCTGCGCAGCACGGAAGCCCAGCGCAATCTCATTGAGCCCAATGCCCGGATTTACGCCCGGGCCGAAACGCCAAGCGAGCCGTCCTTCCCCCAAAAGGGCAAGATGCTGGCCATTGCCGGCTTTGTCGGTCTCATCATGGGTGTCGTGGTGGTGATGTTGCTCGGCTCGCTGCGCCGGACTATTGAGACAACCGAAGAAGTCGAGCGGCTGACCCAATACCGGTCGCTGGGCGTCGTGCCGAAAATCCCAGGCATGGGTTCGGGCGCCAAGACCGCGTCCAAGGTCATGGACCTTTACAACAAGAAACCCTATGACGCATTCAGCCAGTCCATGAAAGGGGTGCGCTCCACCCTCTATGTGGCCAATGGCTCCCGCTCGCCGAAAACAGTGCTGGTGACGTCCGCGGCGCCGGGCGAGGGCAAGACGACCTTTGCATTGGCCTATGCTTCCTTGTGCGCCTCATTCGGGGAAAAGGTGATCCTGCTCGATTGCGATTTCGGCCGCCCGGATCTCCATAAGAAAATGAACGTCTCCAACGATCTGGGCATCGCCAACTATCTGATGGGCGAGGTGGACCTGGAGACCGTGATCCGGGACGACGGCCGCACGGGCATGGACTACATCACCTCTGGCACGCTGCCGCCATCCGCGGCCGAACTGTCCCGCTCCTCAGCCCTCAAGGGCATCATCGACAGCTTGGCCTGGGATTATGACGTGGTCGTTGTCGACACGGCGCCCGTCCTTGCCATGAGCGACTCTCAGATCCTCTCCACCATGGTGGAGGCGACGGTTTTCGTGACCCGCTGGCGCAAGACGCGCATGGAAAATGCCTCGGCCGCCGTTGCCCGGCTCGATGACCTGGGCGCCCGATCCGTGGCCGGATTTATCATGACCGGCGTGCCGATGCAGGGGACGCAGGCCAACCACGCGACGGCCTATTACGCGGCCTATCATCGCTGAACAGGCGCACGAAGGGGCAATCTGGGGATGTTTGGGAACAGACGGGGGCGCTTCGCCCGGCTCGGCGCGATGCTGCTGTCGGGGGTTGCGGGGCCTGCGGCCAGCTTGGGGCCCGCTTATGCGGCCGATCTGGCCGAGCGCATGGTGGTTACCGCCACGCGCCAGGAAACATCCCTTCTGGACCAGGCCGGCAGCATCGCTGTTCTGAGCGGCGAAGACGTTGATTTCATCCGCCCAGACCATATCGCCGAAGCCCTGAACCGTCTGCCCGGGGTCTATCTTCACCGCAATAGCGGCATGGATCATCTGACGTCCATCCGCTCGCCGGTGCTCACGGGCGGTGCCGGTGCCGGCTCGTTCCTGTTTCTGGAAAATGGCGTGCCCTTGCGCGCGGCGGGTTTTGCCAATGTGAACGGCCTGTTCGAGGCCATGACCGAGTTCAATGGCGGCCTTGAGGTCACGCGCGGGCCCGGTAGCGCCCTTTATGGCAACAATGCCGTTCACGGATTGATCAATGTGCTCCTGCCTGAACCCGCGGTGGAGCAACAGACCGAGCTGTCGGCCTCGGTGGGATCCTTCCGCCGCTATCACGGCCGGGCCCAGGTGAGCGGCACTAAGGGCCGGCACGGCTATTTCGCCGGCGTCAATCTCGTCAGTGACGACGGCTGGCGCCAGGAAACCGGAGTCGACCAGCAGAAATACCTGTTCCAGTGGATCTATGACCTGGATACGGTCCGGGTGCATACGACTTTTGCGGTGCAAAACCTCAACCAGGAATCGGCCGGCTTCATCCAGGGCGAGGAGGCCTTCGAAAGCTCGGCCCTGTCCCGCACCAATCCGACGCCGGACGGGTTCCGGGATGGCCGTGCCGTGCGTTTTGCAAGCCGCATCGACTGGACCCAAAGCGAACGGCTGACTGTCTCCTTCACCCCTTATGCCCGCTGGAACGATCTTGATTTCCGGCTGACCTTTGTGCCTTCACAGGCCCTTGAGGAAAGCGGTCACTGGAGCGTCGGGCTTTTGTCCACGGCCTATTGGAGCTTTTCCGGCGGCCACCAGATCATTGCCGGCGCCGATGTGGAGTATACGGAAGGGTCCTTGCGCGAAGAGCAGTTCCTGCCCACGATCTTCAGCTTCACCCAAGGCCTCCATTACGACTATGACGTCATCTCCAAGGTGCTCGCCGGCTATGTGGAAGGCACCTGGGCCCTTGCCCCGAATGTCACCGTGACGGGGGGCTTGCGCGTTGAATACACCGAATACGACTACACGAATAATACGGAGGCGGACATTGTCGGCCGCTTCCTGCGCCCTGCCGACCGGGAGGACTCGTTTCTCGTGGCGACGCCCAAGCTCGGCGTTGTGGTCGATCTGACGCCGACGGTTGCCAGCTATGTCCGCTATGCAAGGGGGGCGAGGGCGCCCCAGACCACGGATCTTTATCGCCTGACCTCGAACCAGACCGTCGGCGATATTGACGTTGAGACCTTGGACAGCATTGAGCTGGGCTTTCGCGGGGATATCGGGCGGCGGCTGTCCTTTGATCTTGCTGCCTATTATGCCTTCAAGCGCAATTTCTTCTTTCGAGATGCGGACGGTTTCAATGTGCCGGACGGCAAGACGCAGCATATCGGCGTCGAATTGGAGTTTCTCCTCAGTCTGACGGACAGTCTGTCCCTGGCCCTCGCCGGTGCCCACGGGCGCCACACCTACCGGTTTGACCGTCCGGTCACGGCCAATTCGACCGAATCGATCGCCTTCGGCAATGATGTGGACACGGCGCCGCGTTTGTTCGGGACCACACGGGTGATCTGGACACCGGTGGAGGCCGCCACCCTGGAGCTTGCCTGGACCTATCTGGGGGACTATTTCACCGACGCCAGCAATTCGAACCGTTATCGGGGCCACCAGGTTCTTGATCTGCGCGGCGCGTGGAACCTGACGCCGGATCTCCAGATCTTCTGGGCCGTCCGAAATCTCGCCAATGCGGACTATGCCAACCGGGCCGATTTTGCCTTCGGGTCAGCCCGGTTCTTCCCGGCCGAAGACCGCGCCGTCAGCGGCGGCGTCACCGTGCGGTTTTAAGAGCAATTCACCGGAGGGACAGGTGAACGTGAAATGGGCGCGGCGGCGAGCGCGGCGGCACTTAGGGCACCGCCACGTGATCAACGCGACCTCAATGGGGCTTTAGAGCCCTTTCACAGAAGTCCGGGTCATTGAAAGGGCTCTAACTCTTTGA
>CAYUYV010000109.1:0-12937 GCA_964449455.1 uncultured Alphaproteobacteria bacterium
TGGGTCAGGCATTCGCGACGGAGCCTGCCGATCATTCGGGCGAATTCCTGACCCGTCACACTAGGGGATGCCGATGAATTTGAAAACCATCACCAATGCCATGGAGTTCCGCTCCCACGCCCGTAGGACCCTGCCCTGGGCCTGCTGGCACTATCTGGAAGGCTCGGCCGATGATGGCTGGACCAAGGACCGGAACACATCAGCCTTCGACCGCTTCGCCCTGATCCCCGAAACCATGCGCGATGTGGCTGATGTCAGCCTGCGGACCACCGTGTTCGGAACGGAGCTGTCCATGCCGCTGTTCCTGTCACCGACGGGCATGACGCGCCTCTTCCACCATGGTCGGGAGTTTGCCGTCGCCCGGGCCGCCGCGAAAGCCGGCACCCTGTATTCCCTTTCGACCGTCGGCACGGCCTCCATTGAGGACATTGCTGCGACGACGGACGGACAAAAGCTGTTCCAGATCTACGCCTTCCGCGACCGTGGACTGACCAAGGACTTCATCGAGCGCTGCCGCGCGGCCAACTACGACGCCATGTGCCTGACGGTGGACACGGTCGTGGGCGGCAACCGGGAAATGGATATCAAGACGGGCATGAGCGTGCCGCCGAAGCTGACCTGGGCCAGCCTTGCCGATTTCGTGCGCCGGCCGCACTGGGTCTATAACTACCTCAAGGACGGGGACATGCGTCTGGCCAATGTCACCCGGCGCAATACGGGCATGGCCACCGACTCCGCCGGTGCCGTCGCCGGCTTTATCAACCAGCAGCTCAGCCGTTCATTGACCTGGGACGACGCGGCCTGGATCGCCGAGACCTGGGGCGGCCCCTTCGCGCTCAAGGGCGTCATGTCCGCAAATGACGCGAAGATGGCCAAAGAGGTCGGCGTCAGTGCTCTGATGATCTCCAATCACGGCGGCCGTCAGCTCGACGGCGTGCCTGCGCCCATCGATCAGGTGGCGCAGATCCGGGACGCCGTCGGCGATGACATGGATCTCATTGTGGATGGCGGCGTGCGCCGGGGCACCCATGTGCTCAAAGCCATCGCCCGGGGGGCTACCGCCTGTTCCATGGGCCGGCCCTATCTCTACGCCCTGGCCGCCGCCGGCCAGCCGGGGGTCGAGCGCCTGCTGAGCTTGATGAAAGCGGAACTGGAGCGGGATCTTACTTTGCTGGGTTGCTCTGACATCTCAGACATTACTGAGCGCCACATCCGGGACATCGCGTGAGATGCCTGATGTCTTGTGCCCATCCGTGTCCCATCACATCGCTCGCCATGATGATGCATCTGGAGCAGTGCCTGCCGGTATCAGTCCACCTGCTGGGCTTCGGCGAATAGGCGGATATCGTCTTTGTAGTAATCGGCGATGAAGTCCCGAATGGTCGCGGAGCGGAAGGCGGCCGGTGCCTCATCTCCCATGGGCTTCATCAGCATGCCGCGGGCCATGACACGAAGCCGATGGTGCATCTCATTCGGCAGAACCGCAAAGGCTAACCGGCTCGCGGCAACGGCAGGCCCGCGCAGGAAACCGTGGCGGAAAACCGTCGTGCGGTTCTTACCGCCGCCGAAATCCACAGTCTCGCCCAGATGGGTGCTGATCTTCTTCGACAGCCGGTCAAGCCCGTCAATGGGAAACAGGTCCTGCACGATCCGGCGGCCGTCGAGATCGATATAGTCCGCCTGCCGCGCAAAATGGATGAATCCGGCTTCAATCACCTCCGGTTCGCCGCGCAGATAGCCCAGGACCGCATCAATTTCCCGGTGCAGATCAGCCCCATCAATCTGGGCGATTTCCACACCGCGATACATTTTCAGCCGCTGGGCCATGGCCGAGGGGAACCGATCAAAGGGGTCGCGGCAAATGGAAAAGGACCAGTAGTCTTCGACCCGGGCAAAATCGGCCGGATACCAAGTCTTGAGCAATTGAAGGGGCAGATGGCGGAAATCGACGAGCCCCGCCTCGGTCTCTCGCGCCTTGCTGACATTAAACGTTCCGTCCGTGTCGTCAAAAGCGATGAGGGCATCGCGCACCGTGGTCCCTGCGCATTTGGGAATGTGGACGAACACAAACTGCCGGGCATTGCTCAAAATCATGGGGATCAATCACCTTCCTGCAAGTCTGGTCCCGCCGCGCGAACGATGCCATGAAGCATCGTGCCGGTCTTATTTCATCAAGCGGCCCGGATTTGCCATGAAATTGGGGCAAGACCATTGCCTGAGCCGTGAGTGAGCGCTGCGAAGCGCCGCCATAATGGTGCCCGAATGGGCCCCCTAGCCCTCTGACGGGGCAGGACTATCACGCTTTGCCACCGAACGGGAGGACCCCATGACACAGACAAACGAACTGGTTGCGGCCCGGTCAGCCGTCATACCCACTTTACGCTACAAGGACAGTGTGCAAGCCGTGGAATGGTTGTGCTCCGCCTTCGGGTTTGAGAGGCATCGGGTCGTTGAAGAGGACGGCAAGGTGATCCATGCTCAACTCACCCATGATGGCGGCATGATCATGCTCGGCCATGTGCGAGACGACAACTTCAGCCATTCCCTCGGCCAGCCCTCCGCCGAACGGCCGGGCACCCAATGTCCCTATGTTGTGGTGCAGGATATCGACAGCCATTACGAGCGGGCCAAAGCGGCCGGCGCGGACATCGTCATGCCCCTGGAAGCCCAGCATTATGGCGGCAAGAACTATGCGGCGAGAGATCCCGAAGGTCATTTGTGGTCCTTCGGCGACTACGATCCCTGGGCACCTGACCCGCAAGGCACCTGACCATGCGGAACGAGGACTGGGTGGTGCTGTCCTTGGCCAGGATCGCGGGGCAGGCCCGCCCCCATGGTCTCGTCCCAGTCGTTCCACGGAGGGCCAGTCTTTCCACGGAGGACCAGTCTTTCCACGGAGGATAAGTGAGGGGCGCGGGCCATCGTCCTTTCAAGAGCCCCGCAGCCCGGTGGACAGCGACATCATAAACAGGTCTGCGAGGCTTACAGGTTCCATGGTCGGCTTGGGCAGGGGTCGGCTTGGGCAGGGGTCGGCTTGGGCAGGACGGCGGGCCTTGTGACAAGGCGCAAGACCCACCTTCCGTGTCCATCATTCAACGAGCGGTTCAGCCAGAAGACGCTCGCGCCTGGCCGCGCACAGGGACAAGGCTTCAACGGTCTGGGTCAATTGACGTTTGTATCCCGGCACTTCCTGGGCATTCGCATCAAAAAAGGCGGTGACCTCTGTTTCCTTGTCCGGATCACAAAAGCGCTCCGCAAAGGTTGGCACAAGGCGTCGCCACTGGGCCGGTATGACAGCCGTGAAAGCCGGAAAGTTCTGTTTCAGCCATGCCCAGGTCTCCTCCCGCGTGACCGCATTGTCCATGAGAGCCTTCACGATGGCGTAGGCCTCCCGGGGACCAGGCTTGCCGGACAGCGCGTAGTCTCGAACACGGACCGCCAGAGCCGCATCGCCCACATTGCCCAGCGCGGTGGCTGATGCCGCGTCGAAGAGCGGATCATCGATCCTGTCTCGTGCCTCCATGAGCGCATCGACAAAGGCAGAGCCTCCATCCTGCACTCCGACACTAAAAGCAGCCAGAAATTGATCAGCGTTCAGTGCCGAGGAATCCGGATCACCATCAATCCCTATGAATCGGCTTGCGGCTAGCGCAAGACTGGCCCTCAAATCCGGGTCCAGGGCCGTCAAAGCCAGGAAGGTTTCGAGGGTTGTGGCAAGGAGCCGGCTCTCCGGATCAGTTCCAACTTTGGCAGCCGCGAAGCGTTGGGCAAACAGATCCCGTGAGAAAGCCCGGATGCGCTCTGCCTGGGGATCATCCCCCAAAGTCCATGCGGCGCGGTCGAGGGCCCCCACCGGCGCAACGGCCACCCGCCGGGTCGGCGCTTGTGCCGCTGCTGCGATAATGCCGCGAGCGGCCGCGGGCGACACGGTTCCTGCGTCATAGCCGGCAATGGCGCTGTCCACCGTCACAAGCTGCTCCTGTGCGGTGAGCGCCTCGAATGCCTCCGTGAGGCCCGCCCACCCCGCATTGCTCAGGGACCAGCGGTAATAGCCCGTGGCCCCGGCATTGGGCAGGATCCAAGCCGGGCAGGCTGCCGTTTCCAGGGGCAGGCTGACACTTTCATCCTCCATGATGGTGCAGGCCTTGGCCGTGCCTTCCGCGTCCGGAAAACCAACGCAAAGCGGGATCGTCCAGCGTGTCCCAGCCGGCACGGCCGACCCCAACGGTCTGAAGCGAGACTGGCGCAAGGTGACCACCGGCGCCTCGCCCGTGCAGTCCAGCGCCGCATCGACCAGGGGCACGCCCTTCTGGTCGACAAAGCTGCGAAAGGCGGCTGTCAGGGCCGGCTCATTGGTCACGGTACCGATGGTCTCAAAGAACTGGTCGGAATCCGCGGCACGATCTTCATGGGTCTTAATGTAACGGCCGAGCGCCCGGCGGAACTTCTCAACACCGAAAGCGGTTTCCACCATGCGGATGAGCGCCATGCCCTTGGAGTACGGAATGGCGGTATAGGCATTGCGAATGGTCTCGTTCCGGCCCACAGGCTCACGCACAGCCCTGACGCTGGCCAGCACGTCTTTCTCCATGGCACCGAGGGCCCGTGCCGTGGCGTCAAGGCCGTGACCGCCCTCCGGTTCCCATTGCTCAAGCACGAGCGGCGTGCCCCAGGTCGCAAACCCCTCCTTCAGCCACAGGTCATCCCACCAGGGCGGGGTCACCAGATTGCCGAACCACATATGGGCAAGTTCATGGGCATGGACACTGAGCAGGGCGCGGCGCACGCCCGGGGCCGGATCATCACCCACCAGAATCCTCTGCTCACGATAGGTGATGGCGCCGGCAAGCTCCGTCGCGCCGCTCGGCCATTGGGGTGCGGCCACGATGTCGAGCTTTTTGTAAGGATACGGAAGGCCGAGAGCCTCTTCGAAGATTTCAACAAAATCCTTGGTGATGTCGAGGACAAGTTTCAGATCCTGACCGCGCCCTTTGCGGGCAAAGCCGCGCAGGGGAATCTCCCGGTCCCGGATCTGCGTTGCCGGCAGGGCGGGATACTCGACCTTGTCGAAGGGACCGACAGAAAGGGACAACAGGAAGGTCGAGAGGGGCCGGGTCGGTGCGAAATAGACCCAGACAAGGCCGTCCTCAACGGGCCCTCGGCTGCGTTCGGGCGTGTTGGCAATGGCCTCATAGCCTTCGGGGATCCGCAGGCTGACGGTGAAGGGCGCCTTGAGGCCCGGCTCATCGAAACCAGGCAGGAATTTGCGCGCTTGGATCGATTCCGACTTGGCCAGCGCATAGGCTTCGCCCTGCTCCTCGACCCGGAACAGGCCCGCAAGGTTTTGGTCGAAAGGCGCATCATAGACGAGTGTGACCTTGATCTCGCCAGCAGGCACCGTCTTACCGAAACCAACCCAAGATACACCTGTCGGCAGAACCTGTTCATAACGCCCCGTCAGCGGTGCGTCCTCACCGGTTTCCACCAGAACCTGGGTCACGTTGAGCCCGTTGCCGTGCAGCCAGACGCCCTCGCCCGCCTTGTCCATGGCGAGCGTAATGGTCACCGTGCCGGAAAACCGAAGCTCCCGCGGATCAATGGTCATGGCGACGTCATAGGCGAGCGGTCTGACACCCTTGGGTAAGCGGCCAAAGGGGGCCCGTTCTTCAAGCGAGGGTGGATCGTCAGAGGCCTGCATGTCAGCGACGGGCGGCGCAACCCCTGGCTCGCCATCCTCGCCCGGGGTGTTCTTGCGCTGATCACAGGCGACGAGGGTGAGGACAAGCGCGCCCGCCCACAAGGAACGGAGCATCCAGGAGGCGGCAGGGCATTGGTTGAACCGGTCGGACATGGTCACTCCGTAGACTGAGACGATGAAGAGCGGCGGCGCAGGAAAGACCCGATACCGCTGAAGGCCGCCCAGGCGATCAGTAGGACAAGGATGGCAAGTTGGCCATAGGCCAAAGGCTGGAACGCATCGGGCACCAGGGCGTCAAGGGATGGACTGCCTGGGCCGATATGGAGCAGACGGTCGAAATGATACCCGGCTTTGAGGACCGCAGCCAGAAACACGACAACGCCGAACAAGTTCACCAGAGGAAAAAGCGGCCGGGCCCAGGGGGCCAACGCATAGGCGAGCATCAGCACAGGCAGATTGGCCTGCAAGGCAAAGAACAGCGCCGTCATCATTTGATTGAGCTCGGCTTTTACCGGCGCATCCGCACCGGGCCAAAGATCTCCGAGGAGACCGACCGCCGAGAGCATCACGGCCCCAAGGGCAATGGTCGAGGCTACAATGGGGCGTAAAGAGTGTTCCGGGTCGATCTGAGTCACGGGCGTGGCCTCCCCGTCTGTGGCCTGGTTGCACGGGTCCGATTGGCGGGGCCAGCATAAGCGTGGCCTTGCCTACCGGACACTCTAAAGTCGCCGCAGCAGCCGCATCCGGCGTTGGACAACGAACGGGTCGGCGTTGGATACCGGGAAGGAGAGACCATGGCACCCCTTGAGTTCTGGTTTGAATTCGCGAGCACCTATTCCTACCTCGCCGCCAGCCGGGTCAGTGAGGTGGCAGCCGAGGCCGGCGTCCCCGTGATGTGGAAGCCATTTCTTCTGGGGCCCATCTTCGGCAGCCAGGGCCTCACGGACTCTCCGTTCAATCTCTATCCGGTCAAGGGTCGCTATATGTGGCGGGATATGGAGCGCCATTGTGCCCGCTACGACCTTCCCTATCGCAGGCCCGCGGTGTTTCCCCGCAACGGTCTCCTCGCGGCCCGCGTGGCACTTTTCGGGGTGGACGAAGGCTGGTGCCCGGATTTCACGCCGGCCGTCTACCGCGCCAATTTCGGCGAAGACCAGGACATCTCAGACCCGGCTGTGATCGGCGGGATCCTGTCTGGTTTGGGCCTTGATGCCGCGCGTATTCTGGAGGCTGCCCAGAGCCAATTCAACAAGGATCGCCTGCGCGCCCAAAGCAATGAAGCCCTCTCCCGCGATATCTTCGGCGCCCCGATCTTCTTTGTGGGAACGGAGATGTTCTGGGGCAATGACCGGCTGGAGGAGGCGATTGAATGGGCTCTGACGGCGGAATGAAGGGATGCAACTATGGACCCGCGCCCGCCCGTCCTCCCGGCGTGACGGCCCGCCTCGCAATAGAGCCCTTCACGACCAAATGGTCACCCCACACCCACGCGGGACTGGCCCCTGGAGCCTGCGATCTGGTCGCTTCATTCGGGGTCCGCAGGTATCGCGATCAACTCCGCTCAGGGCAATACGGAATATCTCCTCTTCACCAATGTGGACACGCTCGAGGGAGCCGACGAATTCGGCTTCACGGGGTAAGGATCACGGTTGCCCAAGACGTTTACGCGAATGCCCGGCCACCAAGGCCGGGCATTTTTCATTTGAATCATCCGTCCGGGCCGCTGCATGAGCCATCGCTATGCGTTGTCCTATGCCGGGCAAGCCATTCAGCCTCTTCTCCCGGCTCGGGCATGACTTCCCCGCCTTCCATGGCCCAGTTCGACGGCACGTCCACGAGATTGACGTAAACCGCTTCGGGCTTCAGTCCCGCATGCCGCTGGATCGACTGGCCCATCTCCGTGACGATCTGAGTCTTCAGCGTATCCGCCCTGCCCGACCGGATACTCCCTCTCAGCACGGCTGACTTGCCCTCCAGCGGCAGGTGGGGCGCCTCCTCCAAGAAGAAGGCATGGACGAATTGCGGCGGCGCGCCCGTCACCTCACAATGAATCCGAGTGATATCGGCGGCGATCATCGGCTTGGCCGCGTCATTGATCGTGCCCCTGACGGAATTGCAGATGTAAACTGGCATGTCGTCCTCCTAAGCCGTGATCGGATCGGAAATGAAGCCGACAACTTCATCTATCGAGCAGCCGGTCTCGCGCACCCAGAGCTCGCAAAGCTCCCTCAACAGGGCGGCGCGCCGGGCCTGCGGCAAGGGCACATTGGCCTGCATTGCCACGACTGAGGTGGTGGAGGGTCTTGCGGCGGTAAAGCCACTTCTTTCAGGGATCACGGTCCAGCCAATCTTGACAGGCGCCCCGAAAATGCCCCTGGCAAACCCGTCCAGACTGGTTCGCAGCCTGACTTCCGTTTCCGGAGGGATTTGCCCCGCCTGGACCATACAATTGCACATGATCATAGGTCGTTCTCCTCGTCTTCAGCCCAATTCTTCTTTGGTGCCCCATTGGCACGTTTCATGCCGATGTCACGCAGACGGATTGTTTCGCCATCCTCGCGCCGCGGCCAGACCCGGGCCAGCTTCTCACCGGTCTGGATATCAATGATCTCTGTCGACGGACCGTTCTCATGGGCGGCCCATGTGTCACCCCATTGGGACAGCGCGATCATCACCGGAGCCAGTTCGCGCCCCTTCTTGGTCAACACATATTCATCAAAAGCGGATCCATCTGCCCCGGGAACTTTCTCCAAAATGCCGCCTTCGACCAGCTGGGTCAGTCGGCTGGTCAGCGTGTTCTTGGCAATCCCAAGCGACTTTTCGAAATGCTTGAAACGACGGGCCCCCATCATCGCATCGCGAATGATCAACAAGGACCACCATGATCCAACATGGTCGAGGGCTCGGGCGATCGAGCACTGCATCTGCGAAAACGACTTGGTCTTCATATCCCCGTCAATCTGGTTGCGATATGAAACCAGACGAGCTGACTGGTTTCATATCGCAACCAAAAAAAATTTGGAGCGAGTTTGGATGGGATGGCCAAGATCACCCCATGGTGATCCCGTCAAAGACAGCCCCTCAAACCAGATCGCGCATAGCGCCCCAGGTCATGGCCAGGGTCATCAGGGGACGGCGGAACCAGCGCCCTCCGGGCAAGGGGCGTGGTTTGAGGCGGGCATAAACATCAAAGCGCTCCGCCGTGCCGGCAATGGCCTCGGCGATGACGCTGCCGGCCTGGGTGGTGATGGCAAGGCCCTGGCCGGAGAATCCGGCAGCCACATAGCGATCTGGACCAAGGCGGCCGATATAGGGCATGCGGCTGCGGGTTACGCCAAGCCGGCCGCCCCAGGCATAGTCCAAACGCACACCCGTCAGTTGGGGGAAGATCCGTGCGATCCGCTGACCGATGATCGGCGCGATCTCCCGCGGAAGCTCCGGCCCATAACTTTCGCCGCCGCCGAACAACAACCGGTGATCCGGGGTCAGACGATAGTAATCGAGTACGAACCGGGTGTCCGCCACGCAGCCCCCCCGGGGCAGCAGACGGCGTGCGAAATCCGGGTCCAAGGGCCGGGTCACACCGACAAAGCTGTTGATGGGCAGCACCACATCGTCGATCCGGGGCATCAGCCCCGTGTGATAGCCATTGGTCGCCATCACCACCGCATCGGCTTGGAGCGTTCCAGCCGGCATGGTCAGACGGGGCCGCCCGGACGGCGCGATTCTCAGCACGGGACTGTTCTCAAACAGTTTTGCCCCGGCAGCCCCAGCGGCCTGCGCCAGCCCAAGGGCATAATTCAGGGGGTGGAGGTGGCCCGCATCACCATCCCACAAGCCGCCAAGATAGCACCGGCTGGCCACAAATTCGGGCATCGCGGCCTGTTCGACAATCCGAAGATGGTCATAGCCGCAACGCGCTTGAAGATGCTGGGCGGTCTCCACAAGATCCGCGTAGTCCCGGTCATTGACGGCCGCCGCCAAAGCCCCGGCCGCAAGATCACATGGGATCCCGTGGCGGGCGATCCGACCACGGACCTCCCGTTTGGCCGCTTCGGCCAGCTCCCAGAGGGTTTGGGCAGCCTCCGTCCCCAGACGATGTTCAAGCGTTTGCTGATCGACCCGCTGGCCCGTGAGAAGCTGACCACCATTGCGCCCACTCGCGCCCCAGCCGATCCGCTTGGCCTCAAGCAGGGTGACCGCATAGCCCCGCTCCGCGAGGGACAAGGCGCAGGACAGGCCCGTCAGTCCACCGCCCACCACGGCCACATCGCACCGGGCCTCTCCGGCAAAGGAGGGGTGTGCGCCCATGGGCCGGGCTGTCGCGGCATACCAGGTGCGCGCGTGCCCAGACGGGAACTGCCCTTCAGCGCTATGGAAACGGAAAGACCTGTCAGCCATTCGGCCTCAATGCTGCGTGTCGCGGTCCTTTGGCCCGGCGTGTTCCGGCTTCGCTTCGCCCGCGTGTCCGCTGGCTGTGTCGTCATGGCGACGGGCCCGCACCGGGATCGTAACGGTCTGGGGCGGTGCATTTTGGAATTTAAGGGTCAGATCGACGGTTTCACCCGCTTCGAGCGGCTCTTCAAGGCCCATGAACATCAGATGGAACCCGCCCGGCTCCAGGGCCGTGGCCTTGCCGTTGCGCAAGGGAATACCGTCCACAGGGCGCATGCGCACCATGCCGCCTTCCTGGATGTTCATGTGCAACTCGACAGTCGCAATGCCTTCGGCCGAGGCGGCGACGAGACGATCCGTCCGGCCCGTGCGATTGTCGATGATGAGATACCCTGCACTGGTGTTGCCCGCACCAAGGCTTGCCGCGGCCCAGCCTCCAGAGACCTGAAGGGTGGCATCGCCGTTGGCTGTCCGGTCCGCACCCCCGACCGTTCCCACAATGATAGTGATAATCAGCAGGGCCGTTCCGACGGCTATGCTGAGGGAAAGCGTTTCATCGTCAAACATGGTCCATCTCCGCGCGAGGCGCCGTGCCCCCGATTATGTGTGTTCATTGGGGGAGGAGGTACCGGGACGGCGCGCGCGCCGCAAGAGCATGGGAGCCGCAGCGCGCGCCGAAGAGCCGGACGGCACACTCGCCGATTGAGTTTACCCATGGCGTTGTGTAGGAAGCCCCGAGGGGGCATCGCAATCCGTGACACGTCGGAGGCGTGCCAATCATGCCAACGGATTTTGTCTCCAAAGCCAGGATCGGACCGGCGCGCTTGGACGTACCCTGCCCCACCTTGGCCCCAGTGAGGACCGATTGTGGCGGATGACCATTGCCTGAAACTGCGCCTCACAAGACCCCATGATCGGCCCACCATTCTTCGTCTCGACAATCCCAGGAGCGCCACAGTGACCAAAGACGAAATCGCCAATGTTCAGGACTATCTGCGCCGCAAGTTCCGCCTCGACACGATCTCGGTGGAAGCGCGCCCCAAAAAGGACGACTCGGCGGAAGTTCTGATTGGGGATGAATTCATCGGCGTCCTGTTCAAGGATGATGAGGACGGTGAAGTCAGTTACCAGTTTCAGATGGCGATTCTCGACGTCGACCTCGACGAAGAGGGCTGAGGGCCAGCGGGCCGCTTTTCTTGGCGCGGCGGCCGAAGCCAGGCTGGGCGTCTTGCGGTGTGAGGATGGGAACCTTGCACCGGAGGAGGCCTAAGTTTTGAATTGAGGGGATCTGGGGGAACGGACAGGCGGCGTGGGGCGCATGGCAAGAGTCACGATCGGGGCTGAGCGGAAGGCCAGGCTGGGGGGGATGTTTGGCCTCGTTGTTCCCCTGTTGTTTTCGCATCGGCGGCGAATCATTGGCGCCGCAATCACCTTGACGGTTGTCCTGGGGGCCCTCGCGGTGCTTCTGCCGGTCGCCGGCAAGCCGGCACATCATGTCGCAAAGTCCCAATTTCCCCTAATTTTTAACCCTTCCGGGCCGGGAAAATCCGCGCCCGCGATTGCTGTTCATGTCACATTCCCGCACACTACGGTTTGGACGCCGGAGGGCCTTGAGGCCCTTGCGCGGCTTGAACGGGAAATTTCCCGCGTTCCGGGACTCGATCCGATGTCACTTGTGTCCGTGTTAACCCCAATGGCCGCTAATGGTGCGGCGGAGGACGGGGAAATGGGGGCCGAGGTGAAGGCAGCCGCTCTGATGGAACTGAAGGATCTTGTGCGTCCTCCAGTGGTCCAAGACGGTGTCGTGGCGACGGGTCCTCTGCGCGAACGCTGGCGGCAGAAGGATGTTGGGTGGTTGAGCAAGCTCAGCGATCTCCTCGGCCTTAAGGGCCGGCTTGTTTCCGTCGATGGTCGCACCGTCATCATGCGGGTTGCCATGGCGCCGCCTCCGAAACCGGACGGACCGAGCTATGGCGACGTCTTCCGGGGGCTGATGCGCGCCGGCGAGCAGGCGCTGTCAGGCATGCATTTCAAGATGTCCGTGGCCGGCATTCCCTTGCGTCTCGGCGGCCTTGACGCCTCCCTTGAGCGCAGCTGGCCCTGGTTGCTGCTGCTGCTGACGATGGTGGTTGCAGGCTTTTGGTACGTCGCCCGGTCCGTGCCGGCAGCCATCGCAGCCTTTGTGGTGGCGCTGATGCCGGTCATGTGGATCTGCGGCGGCATGGCCCTGCTTGGCCACGGTTTCATGCCCCTTGCCTGGCCCGTCCTCTATGGTGCCTTTGCTGTTACAATCCTGGGTGGTGGTGTGGGTCTTGCCCTCTACACGAGCCGTGTGTCCTGGGGCGAGAGCCCTGACCAAGGCGCGCGGAGCGTCATGCAGCTTGGCATACGCCTGGGCGCTCCGGCCCTGGTCGCAGGGTGCATTGCCCTCATCCCGCTCGCCTTGCTGCCCGGCTCCGCCATGCGGGATGCGGCGATCCTGGGTTCCATCGGCGTGTTTGTTGGCCTTGGCGCCATGCTGACCCTGCTGCCGCTCATCCTGTCCCTGCTGCCAACGCCCCAGTCCTGGATCGATGATGTAAGCCGTCTGACCCAGATGCAGCGGCAGTCTCTTGCCCTGTTCGGCCGGCTTGTGAACCGCCCGCCGCTTGTCCGCAGCGTTGCCGGCGCGGCGTGCGTGGTGGTGGCCGTGCTGGGCGTTCTGGGTCTCAACCGCGCTGTGCCTGAGTCCGCCGCTGAGCCGCCGGTTGTTAGCATGCAGCAAGACGCGCGGGACGCTGGTGTATCAGTCGATGAACGCACTCAGACCGTTACAGGGCCGGCTGATTTTGCCCCAGTCACTGA
>CAYUYV010000109.1:13037-17194 GCA_964449455.1 uncultured Alphaproteobacteria bacterium
TCCGCCCCAGTCACTGATTCCGCCCAAGTGGAGGCTGGCTCTGAAGAGCCGCTGCCCGTCCGTGCGGCAGTCGCGCAGAGTGCGGACAGGACTTTTGCCCTGCGCGGTCCGTGGGTGCTGCCGCTCGCGGTCCTGGTCCTTGCAGCGGTGTCCGGTGTGGTTGCCCGGCTTTGGAGTGTAGCCTTAGCCGTCCTTGCGACGCTGGTGGGCGGGTTCGCCCTGTCACTCCTGCTGTTTGTCCTGGCGACGCCCCTTGGTGGGCAGGCGATCATGATCGGGCTGTGCCTCGCCTTGATGGGCGCGGTCCCGCTTATTGCATTTGTGACCTACAGCCCATTGCGGATCCGTTCCGCCAGCGCCGATTTTTCGGACGCGTCATTGCTGTCATGGGAAAATATTGAAAGGGCAGCTTTGACCGCGGGTGTCGTTTTGTGCGCTAGTTTACTGGTCGGTGCGTGGTTTTTTGAGCCCTATACGCGGGTGCTTTCGCTCACTGTAGCAGTTGCGGCGGCCTGTCTCGTCGGCACTGCACTGGCCGTTCAGCCATTTCTATCTGTCGTCCAGCGGCTGGATCGTAGAGCATAATAATCGCAAATCATAATCAAGTCGTGCGATAGGATTTGCTAAAGATCACATGGCATGCCAAGCGCTGTTTACTTGACAGCTAATATCTCAGGACCGGTTTCAACGGGAACTGTCTGAATAAAACCGCCCACCAACTCAAGAATATTTTTGTCGATCATCCGCCAACGGCCAAGATGGGCCTTGCGGAACCGGTAGAACAAGGACAAATCGTCTCCCAATTCTGTCTCGCGGAAACAAAACGGCACTTGCATCCGCTCTGTCCGGCGAAGACATCGGATCATGCCTTTCAGGCCTGTTTCAGTCTGAAAAACATACATTTGCTGATTTGTGTAATCGCTGCTTGCCTTGAACTGATATTCGACCAGGCCGACATCGGTTTCTATGCCGTCTGGCGCCACGAATTCCCGCAGGAACCGTTCTACGCGTTCATTTTCCTTCAAGGCGACTTTCTGCTCGGAAATATTGAACACAATCACCGGAGCATCCGGCTTGTCGCTCAAAAAGTCATCCCGATTGGCCCGGGAGAACGGCACAAAATCCGGCAGGATCGTGAACAGATCGATTGAGGGGCGCGCGCCATCCCGCCGATCCTTGGGATATTGGGTGTAATTGGCAGGGATCAGAAGATTATTGCCGCCGATGGTCACATCGAGCTGCCGACCGAGCTCGGTTCCGGACACGGTGTTGCCCAGCAACTCGTCCAGCGAATAGCCCAGATAGCTCCACAGGATGACGCAGCCAAAGGCGATCGTCACGATCAGGGCAATGAGCGGGAGCAGCCAACTCGGCCGCTCCTTTATCTCATCAACGTCGCCCGTGTTTTCAGCTTCAATCATGGTCGCCCCCATCCCACGAAATGTCTCAACGCCGCCCTGCGTCAGCTACTGAATCACAGTGTGGCCGGATCAGACATAGCCCATCCGGCGGACGACGGTGTCCATTTCGCGAATGCGGCTCTCATCGGACGGATGGGTCGACATGAATTCGAGCGGCTTATTGCCCCGGCTCATGCCGGCCATGGTCTGCCAGAAATTGAGGGCTTCACGCGGATTGTAATTGGCGTTGGCCATATATTGGACGCCCAGACGGTCGGCCTCATATTCATGCTGGCGCGAATAAGGCAGCAGGATCCCGAACGAGACGCCTGCGCCGAGAATGGCGGCGATTTCCTGGGAAAAGCGCACATCCTGGCTCTGCAGCGCGATATTCGTGGCCGTTAAGGCCGCATTGGCGGCGATCTGCTGGCTGTAGCGCTCAGCGGCATGGCGCCCGGCCACGTGGCCGACCTCGTGCCCCATCACGGTGGCCACCTGGTCGTCATTGTCCATAATGTCGAGAATGCCGCTATAGAAGCCGACCTTGCCACCCGGCATCACAAAAGCGTTGATCTGATCGCTCTCAAAAACCGTGTATTCCCAGTCCTGATTGGGCAGGTTCGAGGCTGCCACGATCCGGTCGCCCGTGCTCTGAAGGCGCCGGTTATAGGCGCTGTTGCGAGAGATGGGCTGCTGCTGGCGGAGCTGCGTCCAGGCGGATGCGGAAAGCTGCGCGAGCTGTTCATCGGTGACCAGCAGCATCTGGCGACGGCCCAATGCTGGATTTTCAACGCATCCGGACGTGGCCCCACCTGCGAAGGCCACCACAGTGCCCGCTGCAAGACCGCTTACGAGTTCTCGGCGATTCATGACAATGGTCATGGGTCCATGCTCCCTGTAGACGGCAATGAAGCCTCGCACTCTTGCTGTACCTGCCCAGGAACGGGTCGTAAAGAACAGGAAGAGCATGGTGGCACATTGATGTGACAACCCTCCCGCGATGGGCCGGAGAAACGGCCTCTTTTCAAAAGGCACCCGTTTAACGACACTCCGCCCCGCACACTATTGTTGGAACCAGCTGGGGTGCTGGGACCCGACTGGCCAGTGAAGCCAGCGCACCGACAGGGACAAAGACCCATGGCAAACAAGATCTATCCAAATGCCGATGCCGCCCTCGATGGCCTCTTGTTCGACGGCATGACCATCGCGGCCGGTGGCTTCGGTTTGTGCGGCATTCCGGAAAACTGCATCGCCGCCATTGTGAAAGCGGGCACGCAAAAGCTTGTGGTCGCCTCGAACAATTGCGGTGTCGATGATTTTGGCCTGGGCCTTCTCCTCCAGACCCGGCAGATCGCCAAGATGATGTCATCCTATGTGGGCGAGAATGCCGAATTCGAGCGCCAGTTTCTGTCCGGCGAGATCGAAGTGGAGTTCAACCCCCAAGGCACGCTGGCGGAGCGGCTTCGGGCCGGTGGTGCTGGAATTCCGGGCTTTTTTACAAAGACCGGTGTTGGCACCCAGGTGGCCGAAGGCAAGGAACACAAAGAGTTCGACGGCGAAACCTATATCCTTGAGCGCGGCATTCGCGCCGATCTGGGGATCGTGAAAGCCTGGAAGGGCGATGCCCAGGGCAATCTCGTCTATCGGAAGACCGCGCGGAACTTCAATCCGCACTGCGCCGCGTCCGGAAAAGTCACCATTGCCGAGGTCGAGGAGATCGTTCCCGTGGGAGCCCTCGACAAGGACACCATTCACACCCCCGGCATCTATGTGCAGCGCATTTTCCAGGGCACCCACGAGAAGCGGATTGAGCAGCGCACCGTGCGCACGCCGGCCTGATCCCCCGTTCGCCCGAGTCAAGACCGCCCTGAAAGGAGACCCCCCATGCCCTGGACCCGCGATCAAATGGCCGCCCGCGCCGCGCAAGAGGTGGAGGACGGCTTTTACGTCAATCTGGGGATCGGCATCCCCACCCTCGTCGCCAATTACATTCCCGCAGGCTTCGACGTCACGCTTCAGTCGGAAAACGGCATGCTCGGCATGGGACCCTTCCCGACCGAGAATGAAGTCGATGCCGACCTGATCAATGCCGGCAAGCAGACCATTACGGAACTCGACCGCACCTCCTATTTCGCCTCCGCCGAAAGCTTCGGCATGATCCGGGGCGGTCATATCGACCTGTCGATCCTGGGCGCCATGGAGATCTCCGAGGCCGGCGACATTGCCAACTGGATGATCCCGGGCAAGATGGTCAAGGGCATGGGCGGCGCCATGGACCTGGTGGCAGGCGTGAAGCGCGTCGTTGTCGTGATGGATCACACCAACAAGGCGGGCGAGCCCAAGCTGCTCAAGAGCTGCACACTGCCCCTCACGGGCAAGGGCTGCGTAGACCGGATCATCACCAATCTGGGCGTTTTCGACGTCGTTTCCGGCGGTTTGCGCATTGTGGAAGTGGCGCCCGAGGTCAGCCCGGACGAGGTCACGGCGAAAACACAGGCCACCATCGTCGATGCAAGTGCCGTGGCTTGACGTCAGGGCATGCGCGCCAAGGGATGAGTGATTGAACCTGATCAAGTGGTTCGGCCGAGGCATTTGCATCGCATCTGCGGCACGCTCAATGGCAACTGTCTCGGCTCCAAGACCCCCTCGCACGCCCTTGTTGCGTGTGGAGCTTTTTTGGCTGTGACGCGTGAGTGAAGAGCGCCTAGTGTGGCGGGTCAGGAATTCGCCCGCATGATCGGCGGGCTCCGTAGCGAA
>CAYUYV010000110.1:0-16936 GCA_964449455.1 uncultured Alphaproteobacteria bacterium
AGTCCGTGACCACCTGGCTGCCCGGGGCGAGGGAGGTCTTGACCCAGGGCTTGACTGTGAGGCCGCGGGCGACGGCGTTCTTGGCAAGAAGGCCCGCACCCACCATCACGCTGGGGTTTGACGTGTTGGTGCAGGAGGTGATGGCGGCGATCACCACATCACCATGGCCGAGGGTGTAGTCGGTGCCGGGCACGGGCACCCGCTTATCGGCTTCTGCCCCTTTGCCATATTCATTGGCCAGCGTGTCAGCAAAGCCCTGGGACGCGTTTGAGACCGCGATGCGATCCTGGGGCCGCTTGGGACCGGCGAGGGATGGTTCCACCGTGGACAGATCAAGCTCCAGGGAGTCCGTGAACACAGGATCCGGTGTCGACGTCTCGCGGAACAGGCCTTGCGCCTTGCCATAGGCTTCAACGAGGGCCACCCGGTCAGCATCCCGGCCTGTGGCGCTGAGGAAGCGCAGCGTATCCGCATCAACGGGGAAGAAGCCACAGGTTGCGCCATATTCCGGGGCCATATTGGCGATGGTGGCCTTGTCCTCCAGGGAAATGTGGTCGAGACCCTGGCCGTAGAACTCCACGAATTTTCCGACCACGCCCTTCTTGCGCAGCATTTCCGTGACCGTCAGCACGAGGTCCGTCGCGGTCACGCCTTCTTTCAGCTGACCGGAAAATTTAAAGCCGATGACTTCAGGGATCAGCATGGAGACGGGCTGGCCCAGCATGGCCGCTTCGGCCTCAATGCCGCCAACGCCCCAGCCCAGCACACCAAGGCCATTGATCATGGTCGTGTGGCTGTCCGTGCCCACCAGCGTGTCCGGATAGGCGACATTGGCGCCGCTTTCGTCCTGAGAGACCCATACGGACTGGCCGAGATATTCCAGATTCACCTGGTGGCAGATGCCCGTGCCCGGCGGGACCACACGGAAATTGTCAAAGGCGCCCGCTCCCCAGCGCAAAAAGGCATACCGCTCGCCATTGCGCTCATATTCCCGTTCCACATTGGTCCGGAAAGCCATCGGCGTGCCGAAGGTGTCCACCATGACGGAGTGGTCGATGACGAGGTCCACCGGGGCGAGGGGGTTGATCCGCTTGGGGTCGCCGCCCAGCGTGTGCATGGCCGCGCGCATGGCGGCAAGGTCCACAACAGCGGGCACGCCCGTAAAGTCCTGCATCAGAACGCGGGCTGGGCGATAGGCGATTTCCGTGTCGGAGCGCCGATCCTTCAGCCAGGTGGACATGGCCTTGATATGGTCCGGCGAGACGGACCGGTTGTCCTCAAAACGCAGCAGGTTTTCCAGCAAAACCTTGAGCGAGAAGGGCAGCCGGGACAGGCCGTCAAAGCCCTGGGCCTCCAGGCTCGGCAGGCTGTAATAGGCATAGTCCTGCCCGCCCACGGAAAGTGTCTGTCGTGTGTTGAAGCTGTTCACTCCGGTCCTGGTCACGGGCTATCTCCCTTTGATGAGGCCCCGCGGAAGGGGCTGGATGTGCCGCCAGGCAAGGCCTTTGGGCAGTGCAGGCGTTACCGGCAGCGTGCGGTCTTCGGCTGGCATGGGGCGGCGCCGGCGAGCTTATGCGGCCTCAAAACCGCCTTGCCGCCGATCCAATCCCCTATGCGCGTGTGCGTCCCCAAGATGTGAGCCGGTCTCTTCTACCGTCTTTGCGTGAAGAGCCCTTGCGGAAAGGCAGAGGCGCGGATCCCTGCCCGGTCGGTCTGCCTCTTAATTTGGTGCTCGGGGCGACGTTTCGTTGGCCCCGTGATACACCATTGTCCCCATAAGGGGGAGGGCAGTGGGGCACGCACCCGACTGAACGATCACATCCCGCCGCGGACGGACAGGGAGCCAAGCGGCACGGATATCCAAAGGAATCCGCCATGGAACGCCATGACAGTGCCGAACAGCCGACCGCCCCCACTGTGCGTGTGGAGAAGAACGGTCCCGTCACGACAATTTGTCTCTCACGGCCCGATGTCCGCAATGCTGTGGACAGGCCCACGGCCGACGCGCTTACGGACGCCTTTTTGGCCTTTGATGCCGATCCCGATCAGCGGGTGGCGGTCTTTGCCGGCGATCATGGCACCTTCTGCGCCGGCGCCGATCTGAAGGCCATCGCCGTGGGGCGGGGCAATCGCATGGCAGACCCCGGCCCCATCGATCCCGAAAAGCCCCATGCCAATGCGGGTCCCATGGGGCCCAGTCGCTTAATGCTGTCAAAGCCTGTCATCGCTGCCATATCAGGATATGCCGTGGCCGGCGGAATGGAGCTTGCCCTGTGGTGCGACCTGCGGGTGATGGATGCCCAGGCGGTGATGGGCGTCTTTTGCCGGCGCTGGGGCGTGCCTCTGATTGACGGCGGTACGGTCCGTTTGCCACGCCTTATCGGGCAATCCCGGGCGCTTGATCTCATCCTCACGGGCCGGCCTGTGGGGGCGGAGGAAGCGTTCTCGATTGGGCTTGCTAATCGGATCGCACCGGCGGGCCAGGCCCGGGAAGTGGCCGAGGACCTTGCCCATGAGCTCGCCCAGTTCCCCCAGACCTGCATGTTGAATGACCGTCGCTCCGTTTACGAACAGTGGTCCTACGACATCGAAAACGCGATGGACCGGGAATTCACACTTGGCAAGGAGACCCTGGCCAGCGGCGAAAGCCTGAGCGGTGCAGCCCGCTTCGCGCAAGGCAAGGGCCGGGGCGGACGATTTGACGATCTGTAAGGACCATCCGTTAACGGCGTTGTCGTGCCGTGGATAACGGGTGCCAGTGAGAGTGCGAAACACACAAACCACGATGCTGCCAGAATGCGCTGAACGAGGAGAACCAGACCGTGAGACTTGTTGCCCTTCTGCCTGTCCTGATCCTGGTAATCCTTGGCGTGTTCTTCGCCATCTCCTTGCAAAATGCCGGTAATGAAACGCTGCCTTCGGCCCTGATTGGCAAGCCCGTGCCCGAGTTTACCCTGGAGCCGCTCGCCGAACGGCCCGATACGGATGGTCCCCTCGAAGGGCTGGGCAGTGCGGATCTGAAGGACGGCAAGGTCAAGCTCGTGAACTTTTGGGCGTCCTGGTGCACGCCATGCCGGGCAGAGCATCCCGTGCTGATGGAGTTGGCCGAGAGCGGCGAAGCTGTCATTCATGGTATTAACTATAAGGATCGTCCGGACGGGGCCCGCCGCTTCCTGCAAGGTTTGGGCGATCCCTTTGGGCGCATCGGCCGTGACGATACGGGCCGCACGGGGATCGATTTCGGTCTGTATGGCGTGCCGGAAACCTATGTGGTGGACGGTGAAGGGCGCATTCTGGCGCGCAAAGTGGGCCCTCTGACCAGGGCCGACTGGGACGGAAAGCTCAAGGCCTTCTTTACCAAGCCGCCTTTGCCTTCCTCTTCAGCGGATGGTGAGGAATAGGCCCTAAGCTGACGGAGGATGGGCTCGATGGGGCCCCATGACAGCCGTTGGCATGACGGGGACCATGACATCAGCACTCACCACATCTTCCCTGCTCGCCGCCCAGGCCTATGGGGCGGGCCGTGCTGCGGGTCCCCAGTCCCTGCCGGCGTTTCCGGGGCCGGCAAAGCCCCAATCCCTTTCCCAGACCAGCCCATCCCAGGGGCCGAATGCGGGCGGTGTCACCGATCGTCCGGAGCCATCGGGTGCCGGGTCTCCCGGGGACACTGGGGCAGGCGCCAGAAACCAGGCCGTGCAGCTCGATCTGTCGCCGGAAGCCCAGCGCCGCCTGGCATCGGCTGGAGCGGGGCCCCGCCCAGACAATTCGGACCCGGCTGATGATCGCGATGACCCATCCCCACGTGCCCTGACGGCCCTGTCAGTCCCTGACGCCGGCGGTGACATTGTGGTTGACGCCGATGGGGGAGCCGGCCTTGGTCTGCCGGCCGTGCGGCGGGAAGCGCCCTTTGCTGCGCGCGATCTTGACCGTCCGCCCCCGGCGCCACCTGGCTCAACCCTTGATCTGCGGATTTAGACCGGGTGGGGATGACATCCATCCCCATCCATTCGGGCCAAGGTGGGGTCTGGCCCGTCCGATGCCTTCGGCCGGACGGGGTGTACCCGCCGTCTTCCGGTTCAGGCGAGCGTGGCGGTAAGGTCTGCATGCAAACACACCGACCATCCAGTCGGATTATGCCCGGGCTTCCCGGTTCTCTCGCCCGTGCGCCGTTTGCGTCCCGCGAAGGGCGCCCGGTTCTGGTCGCGGTCTCAGCGTGATCCGACTTGCTCGGATCGCGCGATAGGTCCGAATACTGCCCTTCACCCCACAAAAAAAGCCCCGCACCATTGGGTGGGGGCTTTTTGCGGTTGAACCGTCTGTCCGGTGAAAGCGGTCGGCGCGCTGACCGTCCGGCTTCCCGGATGATGCCGCGTGGCCTTAGGCCATCCGGCGGCCGGCGCGCTTCTTTGCCGTGGTCTTTTTCTTGGCCACGGCCTTGCGGCCAACGGCCTTCTTGGCGGCCGTCTTCTTGGCCACGGTCTTGCGCGCAGTGGTCTTCTTTGCGGCGACCTTCTTCTTGGCCGCAGCCTTCTTGCCGGCCGCTTTCTTGCCAGTCGCTTTCGGGCGGGCCGTTGCCGTGCGGCGCGTGGCGGCGCTGGTTTCTTCCTCGTGGCGATCGGCGGCCTCAGCGATGGTGCTCAGGGCCTTGAGGAAAGCGGTGCGCTGGGCGGCGGGCAGCGGATCGAGGATCCGGTTTTCCGCGACCATCACCTTGTCTTTCACGCTGTTGAGAGCGCGGCGCCCTTCGGCAGTGATGCTGACGGAATTCGCGCGGGCGTCAGATTCGGTCCGCTTACGCGACAGCAGGTTGCGCTTGAGAAGCCTGCTGATCATATCGGCCAGGGTCGACCGGTCGATGCCCGTCTTGCGCACGAGATCCGTCTGGGACAGGCCCTCGTTCTGCTCGACCGTCAGCAGCACCGCAAATTGGCGTGGCGTCAGCTCGCTCGACCCGACTTCCTGGGTATAGAGATCGAACGAGTATTGCTGACAGCGGCGGAGCAGATGCCCCGGCGCATCGGCGAGGTTGAAGTCACTCGAACCTCCTGCAGCACGTCGTGCCATGATTTTAACTCCCAACGTTGGATACGAACCAAAAAAGTCTTGACCTTGCCCAATATGCATTTTGTCGATCCGTAGGCAATGCATTTTATTGGCCTACGCATCACTAAAATGCAAAAAGCGGACAATATTGGCGCTGAACACCGCCATCTGACTTAAGGGCAAGGGCTGAAGAAGCGTTTAATAGTCTTAAGTGTTACCTTCTCTGGACGGCGCGACGCTGTAATGCGAGACTTCTTCCCATGACACAGGATCAAAAAAACCCCATTGAAATGGCCTTCTCCCGGCGGATTCCGGAAGGAGACGATCATGACCGGCTCGTGTGCGATCATTGCGGACACATACAATACGTGAACCCCAAGATCGTCGTGGGCTCGGTCGTCTATGACACGGATCAAATCCTGCTGTGCCGCCGGGCGATCGAACCGCGGCTCGGCTATTGGACGATGCCCGCAGGCTATATGGAACTCCATGAAACCACCGAGGCCGCGGCCAAACGCGAGGCCATGGAAGAGGCCTGCGCAACGATCGAAATCGACGCATTGCTTGCGGTCTATTCGGTGCAACGGATCTCCCAGGTCCAGATTATCTATCGGGCACGCCTTGCCGATCCGGCCATCGGGGCGGGTCCTGAAAGTCTGGAAGTGCGCCTATTCGACTGGGATGACATTCCCTGGACGGAACTCGCGTTCCCAACGGTCGTCTGGGCTTTGCGCCAGTTCAAGGAAGCTCCGCATGACATGCCCTTTGCTCCCTTCGGCAATCCGGCGGACCCCCGCACACCCCTGACGCCGTGACCCCCTCACACCGTGACTCTTTGAAACCTTGGCCCTCCGGAGGCCGCGCTTCTTGAAACCCTGAGCTTTATGAACCGCCGCGATTGCGCGGCGGTTCTCACCGCGTGGCGAGACGAGGCGTGTTGCCGCAGACAAGGCGCCCCATACCGACCATCGCCACGGTTCAACGCCGTCCCATGACGATCCCACACTGAAAACAGCGATCTTTCGTCTGAAAATGAACAAGGGACGGCGAGGCGTCGGATGACGGACAAAACACCCACATCCCATGACCATGCCCCCGTCCGGTCGTTGTCAGCTCGGTAAAGCCAACACACGATTAACGTGTTGTCCGGACGGTCTTGCTGTCCGGGTGGCAATCATGCGTGGGAAGAGGGGACCGTCAGTGCCGGGCGGCCCTGAAAGCCTGGCCAGTTCAGATCCGGCCGGCTTTGGCGCTCCCATGACAAAGGCCAAAAGCAAGGAGCCGGGGACGAATGAACGTCCCCGGCTCCAAGACCATCCGTTGAATCCGGCATCAGCGGGCGGCGTTCTCCGATTCCTTGGCCTCCGGATGGTAGCGGGTCAGGAGGGGAATCTGCGCGAGGCCGAAGATCAGGGTGATGGGAATATTGCCCCAGACCTTGAAGGCAACCCAGAAGTCGGTCGAGAAGTTCCGCCAGATGACTTCGTTCAGTACGGCCAGGAACACGAAAAACGCCGTCCAGCGGATCGTCAGTTTGCGCCAGCCTTCATCGGTGAGGTGGAAAGCGTCCTGGAACAGGAACTTCATCAAGGGACGCCCCATGACGAGGCCCGTGATGAGAATGCCGGCAAACAGTAGATTGACGATTGTCGGTTTGACCTTGATGAAGAGCTCATTGTCCAGAGCGAGTGTAAGCCCGCCAAAAGTCAGCACAAAAACACCGGTCACGAGGGGCATGGGAGCCAGGCGCCGCTCGATGGCATAGGTGATCGCAAGGGCCGCTGTAATGGCCACCATGAAGACCGCCGTGGCCGTCATGATTCCTGAGCGTCCGTTCACAACGAAGAACAGCACCAGGGGTCCAAGATCGATGGCCAGCTTTGCCAGCGGTGAAAGGGTGCGTGGGGACTCGGTCATGGCAAAAGGGCTTCGCTCCATTGTGTGCAGCTCATCGCAAACCAAAATCCCGCCACGCACAAGGCCGTCCGCGACAGGATAAGGGTCCAAAACGCTCAAGGCCGCAAGATCAGTCGTCCTCGCCGCCGGTCAGCGCCATGGCATAGCTTTCCGCATCGAAGGGCTGCAGGTGTTCGACACCCTCACCGACACCAATGCCGTGAATGGGCAGACCGTACTTGTCCGCAAGCGCCACGAGAATACCGCCCCGGGCCGTGCCATCGAGCTTGGTCATGATCAGCCCCGTCACGCCGGCCACATCCTTGAACACTTCGACCTGGTTCAGCGCGTTCTGACCGGTAGTGGCATCAAGAACCAGCAGCACCGAATGGGGCGCTTCGGCATCCTGTTTCTTGAGCACGCGGATGATCTTGGCGAGCTCATCCATCAGGCCCTGCTTGTTCTGGAGCCGCCCAGCCGTGTCGATCATCAGAAGATCCGTGCCGTCCTCGCGCGCCTGCTTGAGGGCGTCAAAGGCAAGGCCGGCGGCATCGGCGCCGATATCGCGCTTCACGATGGGCGAGCCCGTCCGCTCGGCCCAGATCGTCAGTTGCTCAACTGCGGCGGCCCGGAAGGTGTCTCCGGCAGCCAGGGTGACTGAGCGTCCTTCCGCACGGAAATGGTGGGCGAGCTTGCCGATCGTCGTGGTCTTGCCCGTCCCATTGACGCCAACAACCAGGATGACATGGGGTTTCTCGCCCGCATCCAGCATGAAGGGCTGGGCAAGCGGCTCCAGGCGTTGGGCAATGAGTTTTGCAAGCTCCGTGCGCACCTCACCGGGCGTAATGGCTTTGTTGTAGCGCTCCTTGGCCAGATTCTGGGTCAGGTCCCGGGCCGCATCGACACCAAGATCCGCCGTAATCAGAAGATCTTCCAGATCTTCAAGGGTTTCGTCATCGAGCTTGGCCTTGGTGAAGATGCCGGTAATGCCCTCGGACAGCGCCGAGGTCGAGCGTTTCAGGCCATCGCGCAGGCGGGCAAAGAAGCCGCGGTGCTGGGGCTCGTCGTCTTCCTCCTGCTCGCCACCGCGCCCATCGTCTTCACCGTGCCCATCGTCCTCGTCCTGGCGTTCCGGGGACGGGCTTTCCTCCTGGGCCGCCGGCTCATCAATGGCCGTTTCTTCCGCGCCCGCATCGACTGGTGCTTTCAAGGATTGGGCGGGTTTGTCGTTCGGCGCGGTGTCGGCCCATGGGTCCGGGCTGCTGGGTTGGGTTTGTGAGCCATCAAGGGCCTGTGCGGACGGCGCGTCCCGGTCTTCTGGTGCCTGCTGCGCCGGCTCACGCGCGTCATCCTGGGAGGGGCCGGCCGTGGCGGGCGGATCGGCGGGCGGACCATCGGGCTCGACGGCCGGTGCCGGCTCGGGCTCCGTGGGAGCCTGCGCGGGGGGCGTTGTTGTCTCTGGCGCTGTGTCTGCTGGGACAGAGGTGTCCGCGATCGAAGGGGCCTGAAGGGGCGGCGCACTAAGGGGCGGCGCACTGTGTATTGGCTCCGGGCCGGGGTGTCCGGCGGGTGCGGTCTCCATGGCCGGTTCGACCGGCACGGACGATTCGTCCGCGGACACTGGGGCCGGCTGCGGGATCTCGGGTGCCGGTTCTTCCACGACGTCCGGGGCCGGTTCAGGGGCAGGCTCCACCGCCTCCTGTGCGGGCGCGGGATCGGGTGCCGGCTCTTCCTTTTTCTTCCGGCCGAATCCGAACCAGGAAAACCGTCTTTTCTTCGGTTCGTCTTTAGCCATGGTCGCTTTCCAGTGCTGTCATGCCGACGGGGATGGGGTGTTGGGCGTGCCCTCAAGACGGGGGCCGCCGGGATGCGTAAGGCGAACGGGAACAAGGCTGCCCGGCGCGTGGCTGGTGTCCATCTGCACAGGCGCATAGCACGGCGTCCGGCCTCGGCCCTGGGTTTCGATCAGGACCTCGCGCGTTTGTCCGCTGAGGGCTGCGAGATGGGCGCGCAGTCGATCGTCTCCAACCGCCCTGAGCCGGGCCGCACGCTCCCGGATCACCGGGCCTCGCACCTGGGGCATCCGCGCGGCTGGTGTGCCTTCCCGCGGGGAAAAGGGGAATATGTGGAGATAGGTCAGTCCGCAGGCCTCCACATGGGCCAGGGTGTTCTCGAACAAGGCATCGGTTTCGGTGGGAAAGCCGGCAATCAGGTCGGCACCGAATACCATATCGGGCCGTGAGGCGCGGATCTGCGCGCACATGGCCTCGGCCTGGACCGGGCTGTGGCGGCGCTTCATCCGCTTCAGGATCATCGGGTCGCCGGCCTGCAATGAGAGATGAAGATGGGGCATCAGCCGTGTGTCGCCGGCGATCGCCTCCAGAAGCGGTTCATCCATCTCGATCGTATCAAGGGAGGACAGGCGCAGGCGCGGCAGATCCGGCACCAGGGTCAGGATTTGCTGGACAAGGCGTCCCAGGCTCGGCGTGCCCGGAAGGTCCTGGCCGTAGGCTGTCATGTCGACACCGGTCAGCACGACTTCCCGTGTGCCCTGGTCCGTCAGATGGCGGATCTGGCGCACCACCTCTCCGGCCGGCACGGATCGGGACGGGCCGCGGCCAAAGGGGATGATGCAGAAGGTGCAACGGTGGTCGCAGCCATTTTGGATCTGCACAAAGGCGCGCACCCGGCCGGCCATGCCGTCGATCAGATGGCCGGCCGTTTCCCGTACGGACATGATGTCGTCGACCTGCACCCGCGGGCTTTCGGCCATGTCGAAGCGGAAGCTCGCCTCGCGCATTTTCTCCGCATTGCCCAGAACGCGGGACACTTCTGGCATGGCGGCAAAACTGTCCGGATCGATCTGGGCGGCGCAGCCGGTCACGATGACGGGCACGCCCGGGCGGCTACGGGCCGCCTTGCGGATGGTCTGGCGCGCCTGGCGCACGGCCTCTTGTGTCACGGCGCAGGTGTTGACCACCACGGCTTCTTTCAGGCCGGCCGCTTCGGCATGGCCGCGCATCACTTCGCTTTCATAGGCATTGAGGCGGCAGCCCATGGTGATGACATCAAGGCTGCTTGTTTCAGGATCCGTGGGCGATTGGGCCTCGGCGCGTTCGCTCATCGCACGCCCTCCGTTGCCGGACCATCATCAGGGGACAGCGTGCCCTCAAAACTGGTGGCGACCGGCCCCGTCATCAGGACGGATCCGCCGTCTTCCCAGGCAATGGACAACCGTCCGCCGTCAAGCTCCAGATTCACGAGCCGCTCGGTCAGGCCCCGGCGCATGGCACTGACGGCCGCGGCACACGCGCCCGAACCACAAGCCAGGGTCAGGCCGGCCCCCCGTTCCCAGACCCGCAGGCGAATGGTGTGCCGGTCGATAATCCGGGCAAAGCCGATATTGGCCCGCTCCGGAAACATGGCGTGATGCTCCAGAACGGGTCCCAGATCATGGATGGGCAGATGGTCCACATCCTCGGTGAAAAACACGCAATGGGGATTGCCCATGCTGACCGCTGAGCCGAGGCCAAGGCGCGGTGTCTCGATCCCCAGATCAAGCGCATTCGTGTCCAAAGGCTCACAAAGCGGCACGGCATCCCAGTCAAAACGGGGCGCGCCCATATCGACCTGCACCCGGCCGTCCTCAAGCCTGAAACAGGAAAGGCGGCGCCCGGCGCTTTCCAGAATGATCCGGGCCCGGCCCACCTGCGCACCCAACAGGGCTGCGACACAGCGGGTGCCATTCCCGCAAGCCTCGGCCTGCGAGCCGTCCGGATTATAAATGTCGAGCACGGCATCGACGCTGTCGGTCGACGGGGCAACGTCCGGCTTGCGCAGGGCGATGACCTGGTCGCAGCCCACACCCCGCCGGCGATCGGCCAAACGCCGTGCCAGAGCGGGTGTCAGCGCGTTCTGGCCCTTATCCCGGTGGTCGAGAATGACAAAGTCATTCCCCAGGCCGTGCATTTTCGTAAATCGGATGGTCATGACCCGCTTATATGGGCAGCAGGGGGTGTTTGGCGAGTCCATGCCCGCAGGCCGCCTCGCGGCCGCTTGGCCTGCCATTGGCACGCCCCTGGCGCGCTGGCGCTGCTTGGTCCTACACTGCGTTGAAAGGGTGACCTGGATTAAACGGATAGGGGAGGCGGATCAGTGGCAATGCAACGGATCAGAGCAAGGATTGAAAAGGCTCTTTCGGGCCCGGTGCTGGCCGGCCTTCTTATTGTGACTGGAGGATTTTCTTTGACCCACAGTGTGGCGGTCGCGGACGACACGGATCCTTATATCTGGCTTGAGGAGGTGGAGAGCGAACAGGCCCTCGATTGGGTCCGGGCCCGGAATGCCGAAAGCCTGGAGGTCATTGAGGGCGATGCCCGGTTTGAACCCTTTCGTGCGCAGGCCCTTGAGATTCTGACGGCCGAGGACCGGATCCCCTACGGTGTCTATCGCGGCGGTCATGTTTATAATTTCTGGCAGGACAAAACCCATGTGCGCGGCCTGTTGCGGCGCACGAGCCTCGCGAGCTATCGCACGGCATCGCCTGAGTGGGAGACCGTCCTCGACATTGATGCGCTTGCGGAGGAAGAGGGCGAGAATTGGGTCTACAAGGGTTCCACATGCCTCGCGCCGGACTATACGCGCTGTATTGTGAGCCTGTCCCGGGGCGGCAAGGATGCTGCCGTGCGCCGCGAATTTGACACGACCACCAAGAGCTTCGTTGAGGGCGGTTTTGCGCTCCCGGAGGCCAAGACCTATTTGAGCTGGCTGGACGCGGATCATCTCCTGGTGGGAACGGATTTCGGTGAGGGCTCTCTCACAACGTCGGGTTATCCCCGCATCGTAAAGCGCTGGGCCCGGGGAACAGCCATTGAAGAGGCCAAGACCCTGTTTGAAGGGGATGAGGAGGATTTCCTCGTCTTCTCCTTTCAACTCGTTCGCCCCGAGGGCTCCGTCAGCCTGATCAGACGAGGCAAGTCCTTTTTCGAGCAGGAATATTTCATTGTTGGAGAAGGCGATGGCGACGCGCTCGTGAAGCTTCCCGTCCCACTCCATGTGGAGGTGGAGGGCCTTTTCGAGGGCCAGCTCCTGCTTCAGCCCCAGGAGGACTGGCCGGTCGGTGACCAGACCATCGCCAAGGGCACGCTCGTGTCCATGGATCTGGCGGCCTTTAAGGATAGCGGCACCCTGCCGCCCTTGAAGACGCTCTACACTCCCGATGATCGCAGCGCCTTGCAATCGGTATCGACGAGCCGGTCAGCCGTCATCCTCAATACCCTGTCCAATGTGACGAGTGCCCTGAAGCGCTTCACCATTGAAGACGGCGAATGGGTGACACAGGAGATCGCACTGCCCGCCAATGGGTCCGCAGGGGTCGCGGCGGCCATGCCGGACTCCGACGTGGTGTTCTTGAACTATGAGAGCTTTCTTGTTCCGGACACGCTCTATGTCTACGACGCGAAGAGCGAAACCCTTGAGGCCTTGAAACAGGCGCCGGCTCGCTTTTCTGCGGATGGTCTCGTGACCCGTCAGTTCGAGGCCGTGAGCAAGGACGGGACCAAGATCCCTTATTTCGTGGTTCACCGGGAGGATCTGGTCCTTGACGGGACGAACGCGACCCGGCTTTACGGCTATGGCGGCTTCCGCATCTCTCTGGATCCGTCCTATAGCGGCATTGTCGGTAAACTCTGGCTTGAGCAGGGCGGCGTGAATGTGATCGCCAATATCCGCGGCGGCGGCGAGTTCGGTCCCGGCTGGCACGAGGCGGCCCTGAAACTGAACCGCCAGCGGGCCTATGACGATTTTGCCGCCGTGGCCGAGGATCTCATCGCCCGGAAGATCACGACCCCGCCCCATCTTGGGATCATGGGGGGCTCAAATGGTGGCCTGCTGGTCGGTGTCGCCTTCACCCAGCGGCCTGAGCTTTACAACGCTGTCGTCTGCGCCGTGCCGCTCCTTGATATGCTGCGCTATCACCTGCTGCCGCCGGGGGCGAGTTGGATGGGCGAATATGGCGATCCGGATATTCCCGAAGAACGGGCTGCCATCGCGGCTTATTCCCCCTATCAGAATGTTCGGGCAGATGCGGATTATCCCAAGGTCTTCTTCATCACATCCACCAAGGATGACCGGGTCCAGCCGGGCCATGCCCGCAAGATGGCCGCCCGCATGATCGAGCAGGGTCATGATATTCTGTACTATGAGAATATCGAAGGCGGCCATTCCGCGAGCGCCAATCTGAAGCAGGTGGCGTATCAAAGTGCCCTGCAATATGTCTATTTCAGCCGTCAGCTGATGGATAACAAGAAACCTCAGGAGGACTGACCCCATGATGGCGGCACCGTTCACAAAGATCTTAGGCAACCTCGTCATGGTTGCGGTACTGGCGCTCAGCACCGGCCCTGCCATGGCGGAAGTCACACTGGTCCATGCGGGGCGCCTGCTCGCCGTGCCCGACAAGCCGGTCCAGACGGAAAAGACCATTGTGATCCGGGGTGGCCGTGTTGAGGCGATCCGGGACGGCTATGTGACGGACACCAAGGGAGAGACCGCCACTGTGGTCGACCTCAAGGACCATTTCGTCATGCCGGGCTTTATCGACGGGCATGTGCATCTGACCAATGAGTTGGGCCCGCGCCGCAAGCTCACCGTCGTGGAACGGTCCGATCCGGACGTGGCCATGATCTCGATCCGTTATGCCAAGCGCACGCTTATGGCGGGCTTTACCAGCGTGCGGGACATGGGCGCGGGGGGCGGGGATGCCATTTTCGCCCTGCGGGATGCCATCGCGGCCGGCGACATTGTGGGCCCCCGGGTTTTTGCGGCTGGCCAGGCCATGTCCCCCACAGGCGGCCATGGGGATACCCACGGTTTTCGGAGCGAAATTCTGGCCCTGTTCGAATCCGCTGGTGTTTGTGACGGGGCGGCCGATTGCCGGCGCGCCGTGCGTTCACAGGTCAAGCGGACAGCGGACCATATCAAACTGACGGCGACCGGCGGTGTGCTCAGCGAAACAGCGGCGGGCACGGAACAGCAGTTTTTCATGGACGAGCTGAAAGCAATCATGGACACGGCGCATCTGATGGGGCGGCGGGTTGCCGCCCATGCCCATGGCGCCACCGGCATCAATGCCGCCTTGCGCGCCGGTGTCGACTCCATCGAACACGGCACCTATGCCAATGAAGAAAGCTTCCGCCTGTTCAAGGAAACCGGGGCTTTCCTCGTGCCGACGATTTCGGCTGGCGCCACCGTGGCCGACATGGCCCGGCCCGACACGACCTTCATGCCGCCGCCGATCCGCGCCAAAGCGCTGGCTGTCGGCCCCCAGATCCAAAGCATGGTCAAGGAGGCCCATGCAGCGGGTGTGAAGATCGCATTCGGGACCGATTGCGGCGTCTGCGCCCATGGCAGCAATGCGCGGGAGTTCCTGCTCCTGGTCGAAGCGGGCCTGACCCCGCGCGAGGCCATCGTGACAGCGACCATTAATGGCGCGGCCAATATGGGCATGTCGGAGGACCTGGGCACGCTGGAGCCGGGCAAATATGCCGATCTCGTCGCCGTGGATGGCGATCCCCTTGCGGATGTCAACGAATTGCTCGATGTGGATGCGATCATGAAAGATGGTGTTCTCGTCAAGGCGCCGAGCTGAGAGCGGAAAGAGGAGAAGGGCCCATGCCCTTTAAAGACGATCTGGCCCAGGGCCTTGTCTGGACGGCCCGGCGCAGTGTGCTGGGCCGGGGCAAATTGCGTGGCCAGCTCCTCTCCTTTCTCAAAGGGCCGCTCGGCCTCACGGCCCTCGAAACGCGCATTGACGGGCGGCCCCTGCGCCTCCACCTCGACAACAACAGCGAGGCGAAATTCCTGGTCTCGCCCGGTGTGTTCAACGCCCGCGAATTCAAGTTCATCCGGACACGGATGCCCCGGGAGGGCGGCGTCTTTGTCGATGTGGGTGCCAATGCCGGCATCTATGCTTTCACCGCCGCGGCCCATGCCCGGTCCGGCTGCAAGATCCTGTGCATCGAGCCCAACCCGGAGATGGTGCAGCGCATGCGCCATGATGTGCTTCGGGACGGGGCGTTCTCTGCCGGGGCCGTAAGCGTGGCCATTGAGGCCTGCGCGGTCAGTGATGGGGATGGGGAGGGCTGGCTTGACCTTGGCTTCGGCCTCGGGATGGCCCGTCTTGCCGGCGGAAGCGGGGCGGATGCGGGCGTCAAAGTGCCCCTGAAACGGCTTGATGCTGTGCTGCGCGGTCATGGTCTTGACCATGTGGACGTGCTGAAGATCGACATTGAAGGGCATGAGGACAAGGCACTGGCCCCCCTTCTGGCCGAGGAAAACCGAGCCCTTTGGCCCCGTGCCATCATAATCGAGCATTGCAGCCGGGAGCTCTGGGGGACGGATGTCATTGCACTGCTGATGGCCTCCGGCTACCGGGAAGAGGGCCGCACCCGGAACAATATGATGCTGACCCTGGATGAGTAGGTTATCCAAATCCCCTTAGTAAGCCGGTCTCAGCGGCGAGCCCGTCTCGGCGAGACCTCGCGCTGCCGAGCGTGAGAGGCCTTTTTGATGACTCAGTCGTCTCATGACCCATAACTTGGGTCCAGGCCGGCCCCGTGGGCCGCGAGCCACTGATAGGCAACCGCCATTTCCGCAATATCCTCTTCATAAAGATCGACCATGGTCGTGATGCGGCCGTCGTCATAGAACCACTGACTGGTTGCTGGGACACCGAGCGGCGGCAGGCCTGCCTTCTCATAGGTGACCCAGATCCGTGCCGTCACCCCGTTGGGCGGCAGGCTGCGCGTGCCCACGGCTGTCCAGACGCGCCGGTCAAACTGTCTGTCAAAATTCCGGATTGACCGGGCCAGCCCGTCGAGAACAGCCTTGCGGCCATTGAGTGAACAGCCGAAGGGCGTGCCTGCCACGATGTAGCGCACATCCTCCGTCAACCAGGGTTCCAGCCTGTCCCAACGGTCATCCGCAACCGTTGCTTCGAAATCATTGATCCAGGCGTCGTGGCGTTCGATGATGTCGTCCATGGGGTCCTCCTGCGTCCAAGGGAAGACCAGAACAGCGTACGGGTGATCCGGCGGCAATTCCCGCTGGGGAATGAGGCGAGGCACAAGGCGCGATGACCGGTCGTCCGTTTGCGGACCTGCTGCGCAGTCAGCGTCTGGCCCGGGGCTTGTCTCAGCTGGCCCTTGGCGCCGAGGCGGGATTGTCCCAGAAACATGTCAGCTTTCTGGAAACGGGGCGCTCCCGGCCCGGCCGGGATGTGGTGCTGCGTCTTGCCAGGGGCTTGGGGCTTGCCGGGGGGGAACGGGACCGGCTGCTCGGGGCGGCAGGCTTTGCGCCCGTGCCGGAAGACGCGGTGGAACTGGGCAGTGTCGAAGCCGTCGCGGCACGAATTTTAACGCATTATGATCCCTATCCGGCCGTTCTTCTGGACACGGCCCAGAATGTCCGCCGCATGAATCGGCCGCTTGCGACACTTCTCGGTCTTCTGGGGTCGGTGGAGGATCTCTGGGCGCGCACCTGTGGTGATCGCCCGCGCAATATGCTGCGCCTCGGCTTCCACGAGGATGGCCTCTTTCCCTATATGGTGGACGCACCACGGCTCGTTCCGGCTTTGCTCGACCGTATGCTGAAGGATGGTGCGGGGGATCCGGCCTTATGCCGTCTGATCGACGAGATCCTGGACTGGCCCCATATCCGTGCCCTAGGTGCGCCGACGGGAGGCGCGAGTCTGGATGGGGCCATTGTTGAGGAGCGCTACCGGTTGGGCGATCTGGAGATCGGTTTGGTCTGCATGGTGACGGTCATCGGGGTGCCCCATGGGCCCATAGCGGGTCGGCTGCGCATGGAGCTGTTCTGCCCGGCCGATCCGGAAACGGAGACCTTGCTGAGCCGGCTGTAATGCGGCCTGTCCCCGGATCCGATGCTAGTGTCGTGGATCAGAAGTCCGCATGAGACGTCGCGGCACGTCGGTCTGCGG
>CAYUYV010000111.1:0-16744 GCA_964449455.1 uncultured Alphaproteobacteria bacterium
ATTCGCTACGGAGCCCGCCGATCATGCGGGCGAATTCCTGACCCGCCACACTAGAAGCGTTTGCGTGATGCAGCCCACAGAATCTGAATGAGCTTTGTGGCCGTTCCCGGGGCGGCCGGTGTGGCCAGGGGCGTGGCCGCCGCGCGCTCGACCCGGGCCATATAGGCCGGCGCCAGACGCACGTAACACAGCGCCGGACGCAGCCGTGGCGGAACCGTTTGTCCGGCCAGCCGGCCCCAGAGCATCCTCAAAATCGCGGCTTCATCGCGAATGACATCCTGCAAGGCCTCCATGGCAGCGCCAGACAGGGCGCCGCCGAAAAGGGCTTCCACGGAAATGCCTTTGCGCTCCAGCGTCTCCCGAGGCACCACAAGGCGGCGCCGCGAGGCCCAATAGGCGAGAGAGCGCAACAGACCCAACTGGGCCCAAAGGCTGCCGGCCTGATCCGCAAGCGCCAGATCCTTGCTGTCGGGTGGCTCCGGGTGACACAGCAGGGCGGCCGCCGCCCGCATTAAGGCCCCACCCGTGGCCAGACCATAGGCGTCCCGGTCCTCCGCCCGCTCAAAGGGCACCTCCTCAAAGTCGCCGTCCCGCCCATCAATGAGCGGCATCAGCGCTTCGGCGGACAGACCCCGGGTCATTGCGGGCGCCAGGGCGCGGACGACCGGATGGTCAGGGATAGACCCGTCACCCTCCCTCACTGCCAAGGCCTCAACCGCTTCGCGCCACCATTGCTGCCGGATCGCGCCCAGCATGGGCTCGTTCACCAGCTCCGGGATCCGGGCGACCTCGTGATGGAAGGCGTAAAGGGCAATGAGATCGGCCCGCCGCTCGGCCGGTGCCAGGAGGGCCGCGAAGAAGCGGTCCGGATCGGAGCGGCGGACCAGATCCAGGCAATAAGCGAATGACGGGTCTTCCGCCATGGATTGCATGGCGTCAGGACGGTGACTCGCGGATTGAGCGCTTGGCGCCGTTACCGGGTTTCCTGGCACCAGATTTCCTGGCATCGGGTTTCGTGACATCGGGTTTCCTGGACGCGAAGACGGGGGGTTTCCTGGACGCGAAGACGGGCGGCATTGAGCCCGTTTCCCCATGGACAGTGCGACAGACAGGGGACAGGCGGACGCCACGCGCGAACAAATGGTTGAACTCGGCTTCAAAAGGAACATTGTCTTCTCGGGGACCAGGTCAACGAATGGAACCATGCCGCGCCGTGGTCCGCTCCCCGGTCCCGTGTGCCGCGCACAGGCGGCGCCTTCCTTTGGATTCCTCCGACACGAAGAGGCTTACCATGGCTTTCACGCTTCCCGATCTGCCTTATGCGAAAGATGCGCTGGCTCCGCATATGGGCGCTGAGACGGTCGAGCTGCACCACGACAAGCACCACAACACCTATGTGGTCAACGCCAACAAGCTGATCGAAGGCACCGGCCTTGAAGGCAAAAGCCTCGAAGAGGTCGTGATGGCGTCCTATGGGACGAACCAGGGCCTGTTCAACAATGCCGCCCAGCACTGGAACCACATCGAGTTTTGGAAATGGATGACGCCGAAGCAAACCGGCATCCCGGGCAATCTGGAAGCCAAGCTGGCGGAAGATTTCGGCTCCGTCGACAAGTTCAAGGAGGACTTCGTCCAGGCCGGCGCCACCCAGTTCGGCTCCGGCTGGTGCTGGCTGGTTCTGAATGCCGAGGGCAAGCTTGAAGTGACGAAAACGCCGAATGCGGAAAATCCGCTGGTGCACGGCCAAACGCCGCTCCTCGGATGCGACGTGTGGGAACACTCTTACTATCTCGATTTCCGCAATCGCCGTCCGGACTATGTCAAGAGCTGGGTCGACACTCTCGTCAACTGGGAATATGTCGCCGAGCTGTTCGAGAAAGTCGCCAAGGCGGCCTGATCTTGCTGACCACGCGCCGGGCCGCAAGACGGCCCGGCATTTTCCTCCCCTCCCGGCGTCTTTTGTGGGGCTCAGTCCTCTGCCACCCAGGACGGCTTGCGGCGCTCCCGGAAAGCCGCAATCCCCTCAGCGGCCTCCTCAGAGCGAAACACGCGCCCGCTCCATTCGGCCGTCTCCGCAAATGCATCCCTAACGGATAAATCTGGGACCCGACGGATCAGTTTCTTGCACTCCGCAATGGCCTGGGGACCGCCAAGCGCGATCATGGCAACTTGTTCCTCAACAGCGGCGGTGAGCTCACCCGGGTTGACGGCTTGGTGTGCAAGGCCCATGGCCACGGCGTCGCTCCCCGTGAACCGTTCCCCGGTCAAGAACAGCTTTGTTGCGTGATGGGCGCCGAGCTTCGGCAGGCAGACGACGGAAATGATCGCGGGGATGACGCCGATGCGCACCTCGCTGAAGCTAAACGGCACATCCGCCAGGGTGATCACGATATCCGAAGCCCCGATCAGGCCGAGACCGCCGGCAAAGGCCGCACCATTCACGGCAGCGATGACCGGTTTGGAACTGTCCAGAATGGTCGCCAGAACATCCTGATACGGAACGGCGCGGCCACCCGACGCAGACTGGCCCGGCGGGTTCTTCAGGTCAGCGCCGGCACAAAAGGCGGGACCATTCCCTGTAATGACGATGCAGCGCACCGCCGGATCTCCATTCGCGCTATGCAAATGGTCAAACAGTTGGTTGACCAGATCCGTCGAGAGGGCGTTGCGGTTTTCCGGGCGGTTGAGGGTGATCCACGCTGCGCCATTTCGAAGGTCATAAAGGGTTTCTGGCGCATCCGTCATGGCTCTTTAGCCTCCCAGCCTTTTCATGTCCCGCCCCGATGGGGCCTGGCGCGATGGGACCTGGCGCGATCAATTCTCACGCCAGGCCCGTCCGAAACTGTCGGTCAGCGGACCGACAAGATATTTGAAGGGCGTGCGGCTCCCTGTATTGATGAAGGCTTCCGCCGGCATGCCCGGTGTCAGGGTTAACTCCTGGAGGGCCGGGAATGTCTGATCAAGTTCCACTCGGGCGATGAAATAGGGCTGGCCCGTGCGCTCATCATCGCGGCGGTCGGCGGCGACATAGATCACCTTGCCGGGGATCTTGCCAAGCTCGCGCTGGGAGAAAGCCGATAACTGAACATCGGCCTGCTGATTGACGGTCACGGAATCGATATCCTGGGGCTGGAGCCGGACCTCGACCACAAGTGAATCCTCGTCCGGAACAATTTCCATCAGGACCTCGCCAGGACGGATCACAGCACCAACCGTGTGCACCGACAATCCGACCACGATGCCACTGACGGGCGCCGCAATCTCCGTCCGCTCAAGGGTGTCCGCCATCATGCTGACTTCATTTCCGGACTCAAAGGCCTGACGCTCCCACTCCTCCATCTCTTCCAGCACCTTGTCGCGGTAGGTGCTGATCTCCTGGGTGATACGCAGATTGGTTTCCGTCACGCCTTGTTCGGCTTGGGCAATCCGGGCCAGGGTCCCTGCCCGCTCCGCCTCGACCTCCGCCAGCTCACGCTCCAAAGCATTGACCCGCGTGCGCGCCGCAAAGCCCTTTTGAAGCAATTCCCGAAGACCAGAAATCTCCTGGGACAGAAGGTTTGCCCGGCGTCCATTTGCCGATGCCTGGGTCGTCAGTCCCGTGATTTCCGACTTGAGCTGCTCGATCCGCTGCTCCAGCAGGGAAATCTGCCCTTCGTGAAGACTGCGCCGGGTGGTGAACGCCTCAAGCTGGCTTTCGAGCAGTGTCCTGATCTCCGGATCGTTTTGCCGGGTCAGCAGATCCTGCGGAAAGGGGATCGCCTGGAGCCGGTCCCGCTCGGCCATGAGGCGGGCAACCGTCGCCCGCGCTTCATCAAAGCGCCGTTCCGAAATCGAGTAGCGGGCTAGTTCGCGGGTGCCATCAAGACGCATCAACGGCGTGCCAGCCGTGACAAAATCCCCATCCTTGACCAGGATATCGCGGATGATCCCGCCTTCGAGATGCTGCACTTCCTTACTTTTTGTGGACACGGTCAGGGAGCCGGGGGCAATCACGGCACTGTCAAGCTGTGCAGCGAGCGACCAGGTGCCGAACAAGCCAAAGGTGATAAAGACGACGAAGAGACCGCCGCGGATCGGTTTGCGGAAGGATGATGGTCCTTGATCATCCGTGTTCAATATTTTTTCAATGAAGCCCAGCACGCCGCTGGCGGCCTTGTCGTCAGAGGGACCCTCATCCATTGGTTCGGGACGCGGCGGCGCGCGGCGGGCCTTCTTCTTCGGGCCACTGCGCCACCACGGCCTTTTTCGTTTGGCCCGCCTTCTGGGCGGCGGCGGATCGTAGACATCGGACGACGGGGCCGCCGCAGCCAGGGGAGCTGCCCCCTCATCATCGTCCATGGTCTCACCGAGACGGTCCGCAGGCGCCTCATAGGCCGCGCCTTGGGCCTGATGGGCCGCGCCTTGGGCCTCGTATGGCGGGACCTCGTCCGCACGCCGCATTCCCCGGTTCAAAGGCAGGACGGACTCATCCGCGTCGTTCGGGTCAACACCGCGAAGCTGGTCGACCTGCCGCGGTGGCTCGCCCCGCCGGGGTGGCTCGCCCCGCTGGGATTGCTCTGGGTGATGATCCATGTCCGGTTCATGAATAGGCTGAGGTGCGCCCTTGGCTTGTGCGGCCGGATTTGCTTCGCCTCGCACAGGCCCATCCTGTTCATCCGCTGGCTGATCGGGTGATCCCACGTGCTCAAGCGGGTTTTGGACCGCTGATGGGTCGGCCGCATGCTCCATGGACTGCTCAGGATCTGGCTCCGGCACGGGTGCGACATGGGGTCTGTCGGACGAGGGCAGATCGGACCATTGCCGATCATGGGCCCCGTCACTACCAGCAACACTGGGCCCCCGGTCAACACGGGCAAGGCCCTCAAGGCCCGGTGCGTCTTCAGACGGAGCGAATGCAGCGGGCGAGGCCTGAATGCTGTTGTTCGCGGGATCGGCAGACCCCGAGTGGGTGGGCGGCGCACCATCATGGTCCGCAAAGGAACCATCAGACCACCGCTGATCCGGTTGGACCTCACCTTGCCGACTGGGGGAAGGCGTCACCCGCGCCAGGCCTTCAAGACCGGGGGCTGCGGCAGGCACTTCAGGGGCCCCATCCGCATCCGGTTTCCATTCCTCTGCGCCGGACATGGCCCGGATCGGCCAAGGGGCGGGCACATCCCCATTTGAGCGGATCCCTCCAGCCTGACCATGGCCCGCTTCGCTCCTTGGCCGCGCCACGGGGCGCATCACACTGTCGTCGTCGTGGCGGGGCGGCGCCGGGCGGCGCTTTGGTTTCCGGGTGCTGGACCTGAAAAGGCCAAAGCCTGACTTTTTCTTTTTCGCCGGGCGCTTGAGCACGGCGCGGTCGGGGCGGCGATCCTCCTCGTCCCAACTATCTTCGAAACGGTCCTGTGCGAACCGATCCTCCGGGGTGCGGTCCGGGCCATCGCGACCCCAGTCATCGTCCTCGTCCTCCGCGTCACGCGATGACAGGATGGACCAGTCCTCATCGAGAGGATCACGATCGTCCCAATCGCCATCGCGCGGTCCGCCGCGGCGGCCGCCGGAGCTTCCCCGGGAGCGCCCCGGCTTTTTGCCAAACAAGCCCATGGATGTGTAACTCCTCGTCAGCGGTGACGAGGCCGCATGACGCCTCGCCCGCCGAAAGCCCTCAGCCAGACGCGGCTTTCACGCGCGGATCATTGGCCGGTTTTTGTCCGCCACCAGATGACATCTGCTTCAACACTTCGTCGGCCTTGCCAAGATTGGCGATCTGGCCGTCCCGCAGCACCAGGAGGCGGTCCGCCAGCGCAAGCATTGGCCGCCGGTGGCAGATAAGGACGATGGTGGTGCCCTTCCCCTTTAGAGTGCGCAGCGTTTCCATGAGGGCCGCCTCGCCGCCCGCATCGAGATGGGTATTGGGCTCATCAAGCACCAAAAGAGCGGGCCGGCCATAGATCGCGCGCGCGAGGTGAATGCGCTGGCGCTGGCCAGCCGACAGCCACACACCGCCATGCCCGACCCGGGTCTCATAGCCATTTTCCAGCCGCAGAATGAATTCGTGGACGCCGGCGAGTTCGGCCGCTTCCAGCACTGCTTCGGAATTCATCTGACCGAACCGGGCGATGTTTTGAGCGATGGTGCCTTCGAACATGTCGCAGTCCTGGGGCACGAAGCCCACATGGGTGCCGAGGGATTCCTTGTCCCATTTGGCAACATCGGCGCCATCGAGCCGGACGGCGCCGCTCATGGGCTGCCAGATACCGATGATCATATGGGCCAGGGTCGATTTTCCGGATCCGGACGGACCGCCGACGCCAAGAAACTCCCCCGCCTGGAGCGAGAAGGTCAGCTTTTTTAGCACCACGGTGCGCACACCCGGCGGCGCGCCGACAAGGTTCTCTACGGAGAGATGGCCCTTGGGCTTGGGCAGGGACAAGGCCTCCTCGGCCGGCGCGCAAAAGCGAATGAGGAAGTTCTTCAGCCGCGCATAAGCGTCCCGCGCGGCAATGATCTGTTTCCAACTGCCCACCGCCTGCTCAATCGGCGCCAAAGCTCGGCCGGATATGATGGACGCCGCCACAATCACACCGGGGCTGATTTCCTGACGCAGGGCCAGAAAAGCTCCCGTCCCAAGCATGGCAATCTGAAGGGACGGACGGACGAATTTCACCCAACCTTTGACAAGCCCCATCCGTTCGGAGGCGGAGGATTGTTCCGTACCGGCCTTGCGATAGTGATCAAGCCATTGGCCCATCAGGCGTCCACCCATGCCCATGGCCTCAATGGCCGGGGCATTGCGCATGGTGGAGTCGATGAACTGCATGCTTTTGGAGCGGTGGGCATGGGCGTTTTTGAGCGGGGTTCGGCTCATCAGTTCGGTCAACACGGCCAGCAAGCCCAGCAGAATGCAGCCCACAAAGGCAACAATCCCAAGCACCGGATGCATGAGGAAAATGATGAACAAGAATGCCGGGATCCAAGGCGTATCCATCAGGCTGGTCGGCCCCGGGCTCGCCAGAAATCCGGAAATCGTGTCGAGGTCTCGCACGGGCTGGGTCGCCTCGGCATGTTGGCCACGATTGAAGGAGCGCAGCACGCCAGAGAACAAATGCTGGTCGAGAACCCGCGAGATATGGCTGCCCATCCGGATCAGCACCTGGCTGCGATAATGCTCCAACGCGCCCATGGCAGCGAGCAGTCCCACACCGGCCAAAGTCAGATAAATGAGCGTTGCCGCGCTGCCGGAGGCGAGCACACGGTCATAGATCTGCAGCATGTAAATGGGGCTGACCAGCAGCAACAGATTGATGAAGATGCTGAAAATGAACGCCACACCGAAGATCTTGCGCGCGGTCTTTTTCAGGTCGACCACGACAGGATGATCGATGGCGGGTGTTCCAGGCTGAGCCATTTAAATTCCATTGCGGGGTTGTGAGGCGCAGGACATTTCCCTTGAGAGTCCGGGATATGCCAGCCGAAATCAGCGGTTTCAAGCCTCTTAAAGCACGGGGCGGATTACGATCCGTGCGTAAATATCTGTGACGGTCCGCACGCTCTCCGTGCAGCCGTCAATTTGGTGCGAGGGTCATGGTGGCGGACTCGCTGCCGTCGCCGGCCAGCTCGCCTCTGCGGTCCAACAGGCCCGCATCGCGATTGGCCGTGCCACTTGCCGGCGCGCCCGCATCCCTGCCGCCTCGCCCCGGGGTCCCGCGGCCATTCACGGGCTTTTCCACTTCCGGAATGACCAGGCCCCCGGAGATAACAAGCTTGGCGCCTTCTTCCACTGACATGTCGAGCATAATTAAGTCTCGCCGTGGGGCGAAAAGCAGGAACCCAGAGGTCGGATTGGGGGTGGTGGGTAGAAACAGGCTGACCAAATCCTCCTGGCCACGCTCGCGCACCCGGGTGGCGATTTCACCCCGTGTGGAGGTGGTGACAAAGGCAATCGCCCAAATCCCGCGCCTTGGATACTCGACCAGAGCCACTTGATTGAAGGACTGGGTGTTTTGCGACACCACCGTCTCGAAGATCTGCTTCAACGTCATATAGACGGTGCGGATCACGGGCATGGCATTCAGCAGAGATTCGCCAATCCGGATCAGGGTCCGGCCGAACACATTCGCGGTGAACGCGCCCAGCAGAACAAGCACCAGGAAAACGAGAATAACACCGAGACCGGGAACGGTGAAAGGAATGTAAGTCGAGGGATTGTACCGGTCCGGCAAGAGGATATCGACCCAGTCATCAACAATCGTGATGAAGGTGTAGGTCAAGAAAATCGTGATGGTAATTGGTGCTGCGACCACCAGTCCGGTTAGGAAATACGCGCGAATGTCAAACCATCGATGGCGATGGGGGCGCGGATTCTCCCGATCATCCGCCGGAAGGCGACCTCCCGCATCATCCTTCTTTTCCGACATGCTCGACCCTTCCAACCAGGACCAATAGGCGCGACCCATAGTAGACTAGACACACTAGCTTTGAGAAAAGGCAATTCACAGGGTCCGGCGTGCGCCGGTTAACGAATCGGAAGTGCCCATGACGACGGAAGGTGGCCCCCCACAGTCCGGCGGATCTCAGACCGCCCATTCAGTACGTTCACCGGCAGCCAGCTCACAAGCGGCGGCCAGTGATCCCATGGTCCTGCATGAGGCCCTGGAGGCCCTGGCCGGCCGGCTCGCCCCTGGCGCCGTCGCCATAGACGGTCTGGCCCGACTCTCGGGCGGTGCAAGCCAGGAGACCTGGTCCTTCGACGCCGTGCGCGCCGATGGTACACGCATACCTCTGATTCTGCGCCGGCCACCCGGCGGCAGTGGCACCACCGACATGGGCACGGCGGCTGGGCTGGAGCTTGAAGCCCGCGTCATCCGCACCTGCGCCGGTTACGGTGTTCCCGTGCCCGCGATCCCTTATGTGGCACAGCCCGCCGACGGTATCGGCGCCGGCTATGTCATGTCGCGGATAGAGGGAGAGACCATCGCCCGCAAAATCCTCCGCAATCCCGAATTTGAGAATGCGCGGGCTGTAATGGCTTATCAATGCGGCGCCATTCTGGCGCGCATTCACAGTGTGCCGACGGACGCTTTGCCGGATCTGGAAATCAATGATGCCGCGACCCAGTGGCAGCGCTACCGGGACATCTATGACAGTTTCCGCGAGCCACGCCCCGTCTTCGAATATGCCTTCCGGTGGCTGCAGGAACGCCTGCCGCCGCCCGGCGGTCCGGTCACCCTGGTGCATGGGGACTTCCGCAATGGCAATCTCATGGTCGGCCCCGAAGGCGTTCGTGCCGTCCTCGACTGGGAACTGACCCATCGGGGCGATCCGGCGGAGGATCTGGGCTGGATTTGCGTCAATTCCTGGCGCTTCGGCGTGAGCATGAAGGCCGTGGGCGGCTTTGGCGAACTCAAGGATCTCCTCGCCGGCTATCGTCACAGCGGCGGTCCTCCGATGGATGCGGAGCGGGTCTATTTCTGGACCGCCTTCGGCACCTTGAAATGGGGGATTATGTGCATGATGATGGTCGATACATTCCGAACGGGCCGAGACCGCTCCGTGGAGCGGGCCACCATCGGTCGGCGTGCTTCAGAAACAGAGATCGATCTGATGAACCTGCTGGCTCCTCAAAGGACAGAAGGCTAAGAGTCGTCATGGAGGATTCACCCACGGCTCGGGAACTGGTCACGGCGGTCCGGGAATTCATCGAACAGCATCTGGCACCGACGCTTGAGGGGCATACGGCGTTTCACGCCCGGGTGGCCATCAATGCGCTTGCCATTGTGGAGCGTCAGCTTGACCAGGGCCCTGATGCCGATGCCCGCGAGCGCGCCCGACTGGTGGCCCTGCTCGGTGAAGATGCGGATCTTGCCAGCCTCAATCATGCCCTCGCCCTGGCGATCCGGGACGGCCGCCTGTCCCTTGATGATCCGGCCTTGATCAACCATTTGCGGGCGACCACGGTCGACAAGGTAACAATCGACCAGCCGCGCTATTCCGGCCTGCGCGATGCCATCGCTGCCGGCCTTGATGGCTCAAACTCCGTTGCCGGAACGGCTTGACGCCAGCCCAAGAGGCCGGGAAACACGGTCTCATTTTAGGCTGGGTCAGGGCACACACACCCGGCCGTTGGCGCGCTCTCATCCCGGCAGATGAGCACCAAAAAGAAAGGACCATCCGTGTCCAACACGGATGGCCAAGGTCATCTTCACAAAGAGTCTCTTGATTACGCCGCAGCCGGGGCCTTCACCCGGGCCATGCGGGTCAGAACCAGGACCCAGGCGAGACCCGCCTCGGCAAGTGGCGGGATGACCGCCATCCAAGGGCTCTCCAAGGGCGTCGCGACGAAGAACGCGGCAGCGGCCGGTGACGCGAAGCTGAGCACAATGGCCGGCAGCACCACATAAAGCACCACCAAGGTGATGAAGGCCGCGAAATCAGCACGCCGGCTCTGGGCGGAGGCGTTGTACATAAGCACGATGCCCACATCCCGCGCCAGGAACAGGAAACTCGCCACGAACCAGGCCCGCCAGTCGTAAGGCCCGCGCAAGGCCTGGGTCCAGGTGGGCAGCGCCTCGTCAGCCTCATTCGCAAGCGAGTCAATCTGCCCACTGACATCCACCGGCTGGCCGACAGCCAACAGGCCCAGCGTCACCACACCGACAGCGATGAGGGACCAGCCCCAGCTCGGCACCCCAGATGCAGCATTGCCAAGCCGGCCGGCCGAGGCCTCCCGAGCAACCCAGCGCAAGGCGACAATGTCCTTGCCGTCCAGAAATACCATCACATAGGTGAGGGCCGAAGCGGTCAGGAATGCACCGATCAGGCGGAGGGTCAGACCAAGATCCATTTGGCCCAGGATCTGCCGCACGTCTTCCGATTCGATTGCGATACTGATGACATCCGTGAAGCCGGCCACATAGACCATCATGAAAACGAGGAAGCCAATCCATACAAGCGGAGAATTCGTGAACTGAAGTTCCTGGCGCATCAGACGGTGATTGCCGACAATCGCCCAGGCCACGAAAATCCCGATGGAGGCCAGAATGAAGGATCGGGCCGGCACCGCAGAGCCATACCAGATGAGGTCAAAGTCAATGAACGCCGGCCAATTGCCAGGCCAGACATTAAACACACTCCACCCTGCCAGGATGCCCAGAAGCTGATAGAGGAAGACCCCAAAGCCCGGGTGCCCCAGCTGACGGCGCACGGCGAGCAGGCTTACGAGCATTGACACCGCGTGGGCGAACACGCCGACCAGCAGATAAAGGCCCAGCTCCCGCAACGCGGTGTCAGCACCCTGGGCCGCGGATGTTGTCATGAATATCACGGCAAGGCAGATCGCGCCGCCATACCAGATGAAGATCGTTGAGCCGAACAGCTTGCCCCAGACCATACTCCAGGGCGCAATGGCAGACATGCGCTGGCCGTCCCAGGTGCGGTCGCGGATTTCGCCGACTACCGTCCGCGCACTGAGATAGGTGCCCCAGAAAACGACAATAAGCCAGAAGGCCGTCTTTGCCGTCGCCGAAACGGCCTGTTCGCCCATATCGAGGGGCGCGAGGCTTGCCGCGAAAAACAGGGAGCCCAGAACGGCGGGCATCATGATCAGCCGGCCACTGGACAGGTTCAGCCACAGATTACGCTGAAATTCGGGATTCATGAGCGGGTCCCCTCTGCTGTTCTGTCGTCCCGGGCCGGAGCGATATCCGTGAAATAGGCGTCTTCAAGACGCTGACGGACACTGGAAATCCCCGCCACGTCGAGACCTGCATCCATGAGGTGGCGCAGGAGGGCGGACCGGCCGGACCCGCCGTCGGCAACAACCACGATGGCCGAACGCGCGTCCACCTCAAGGACCTCAATCCCCGCAAGGCCTGACAGCACCTTTTCCAGACGCTCGTCCGGCCCCGCAAGTTCGACCTTCACCGCCATCGGGCCATCCTCGACAGCGCCCACCTTCCGGTTACTGACAATGCGCCCCTGATCCATCACGATCATGTGGGTGCAATAGTCTTCGAGTTCCGCGAGGATATGGGACGATACGATCTGGGTGATCCCGAGATCCTTCAGGGACAGGAACAATCGGGACAGGCTGCGCCGCGCATCAGGATCAAGACCCGAAGCCGGCTCGTCGAGCAGCAGCACACGGGGCTCGTGCACAATGGCTTGACCGATGGCAAGACGCTGACGCAGGCCCCGCGACAATTCGGCAGCCTTCTGGCCCATCCGGTCCGTCAGACCCGTACGCTCCGCGGCTTTGGCGGCTGCGGCATCGGCGCCGTCCGCGGCAATGCCGTGGGCACGCGCGGCAAAGACCAGGCTCTGGCGCACGGTCAGGTCATCATAAAGCCCAAAAAAGTCCGGCAGATAGCCGATACGCTCGTGCACTTCGCGCGGGTGCCGGCGTGTGTCGAGCCCATCAATGCGCACATGCCCCGAAAAGGGCCGCTCCAGGGCCGCAAGGCAGCGCAGCAAGGTGGTCTTTCCGGCTCCGTTGGGGCCGACAAGGGCCGCGATGGCGCCGCGTTCCACTTGGAGCTGGATGCCATCCAGGGCCCGTGCGGTCGGGTATTCGAAACTCAGGTCTTCGACCTCGATCATGGCGGGTTCCCCCCCAATGATTAGGGCCGAAGCAGACCGGCCCTGCCGACCGGCGCCGGTGTCAGGCGCCAGATCCGTTCATCCGTCCGGGAATGACCCCTGTGACGGCGCGTCAGGGCACAATAGGCGATTGGTGCCGTGCCAAAAAGAGATCGCACAGGGAACGAGGAGCAAATCACGACCGTGTTTTCGCAAATGACACAAACCTTGTGGTAGATTTCGAAGCTTACGCAAGCGGAACACTGTAAAAACACATGATGACCCGTGCTTCTTCAGACCGCCGTGCCCTGCCTTACGGCCTTGTGAGTGGCGCAGCCATTCTCGCTGTCCTCCTGACCGTTGCGGCGTTCATCTTTCGCGACAATGCCTACGAGTTCACGCTGGATCCCAAGCAGCCCTTCCAGACGGCCGCCCGGGGCGCCATTCCCGACTACACACGCCCTGAAGCCTGGGCCGCTTTGGGCACCGACAGCAGCCCCGAAAGGTCCAGCAAGGCGGATCTGTTCTTCGTTCACGGCACCACCTTTGCCGGCGACAATCGCTGGAACGCATCCATCAATGATCCGGCGACGGGCCATGTTGCCCAGACCGTCCTTCCCGAAGAAGCCGGCCCTTTTGGCGAAACCGTCAGGCTCTATGCCCCCTATTATCGCCAGGCCACGCTCTACACCTTTCGAACCCGTAGCGAGGATTCCCGGCGGGCGCGATCCCTCGCCTATCAGGACATCCGGCGTGCCTTTGCGGTCTTCCTCCAGAAGCATAATGACGGACGGCCCTTTGTCCTGGCAGGCGTCGGCCAGGGCGGGCTCCATGTCACCGGGCTGCTCCAGGACGATGTGGCGAACAACACGGCAGCAGACCGTCTTCTGGCCGCCTATATCCTGGCCCACCCGGTGCCCCTGGACCTGTTCGACGGGCCGCTTAAGGCATTCCGTCCGTGCACAAAGGAAATGGAGACCGGATGTGTTCTGAGTTGGACCGCCTATCCCAAGGGGATAAGAGCCCATATGGTCACGGACCGGGCCATGGTGTGGGATGACCAGCGCCTCACGGCCGTTGCTGGCCGGCCGATTTTGTGCGCGGTGCCTCAGGACCTGATCGGGAGGTCTGCGACCATTGAATGTGCCGAAGGCATTCTTCGGGTGGGCGGCAGAGCTGCCCTCAAACCGAGCCCATCACCCTATCCGCGCCGGCCGTTCCACCACCTCTCCGCGACGCTCCTGGGAGAGGCCGTCGGGATGGATGTGAGCCGGCGCCTAAACGGGTTCCAGGCTGGGCTCACTTCCGTACCCTGATGCATCATCGAGACGATCCATAATCGAGATCACGGCTTCGGGCAGGGCAATGCCCACATCGTGCATGAGCCGATAATCATCCCGGTAGTGATGAACAATATGGTCGACCTCAGCGTCGGAGAATAAGGCCCACCAGGGGCGGTGATGGGCCCGCTCAGCCCGCGTCGACCGGGGCAGCCAGCCCCGATGATTAACACCGAGGCGCTCACACACCGTCGAAAGATCCTCATCAAGATGGTCAAAGCGGATCAGGCAGTCGACGGCAAGATCCGGCCCATCGCCATAGATGGTGGCATTGGGCGGCGGAAGGTTCCGGGCCAGGAAATCCCCCACATGATCGCAGCGGCCCGCCGCCCGGGCATCGTCGAAGGCTTCCGCAACGCGCTCCAGGGGATCCCGTTCCACAGCGAAACTGAGCATCTGGGACCATTGGGGCTCACCGATCACATGGGCCACGTCGGCGGCCGACGGATAGGCGGGAAACCGGCGCAGGCCCCAGACGTCAAAGCCCCGTGTTGGACGGCGCGCCGTACCATGAAGATTGAGCGGCGCGCCGGTTAACATGGCAAAGGGCCAGCGGGCATAGTGCCGCGGGACAACACCAAGATCCCGCCGCAACAATTCATAGGAGGTCTCAAGCGGACGCAACATGTCCCGGGGCCCGCATAAGGGCGACAGCGCTACCTCGACCCGTGCACAATCCGTGTGCCGCGTGCGCAGAAAGACGAACTTATGCCGCCTTGAGATGATCACGTCTCCCTCCGACCGCGCGGGGCACCAAGCGTTGGAGTCTGACCATTAGGGTCCGGGCGCCTTGACACTCTTTGCGCCAGACTTTTCGGGGGCGGGCTTGGCACCGGTCTCGCCATCTGCCGGACCTTCCTCTTCAGGGCCGCCAAACCGCTCGACCCAGTCCGCGAGTTGCGTCTCTTCGATTTTGGAGAACAGCACATCCGGCACCGAAAAGGCATGGCCGGGGGCAAGCCGTGACAGTTCCGCCTGGATATCAGTGCCGGGCCAAACCGTCTCATCCGCCGAAAGACCAAGTGTCTCAAGAATTCGGCCTGCTGTCGCCGGAATAACGGGAGCACCCAGAACAGCACACAGACGGATGAGATTAATCCCCGTGCGCACGGCCACCGCCGCCTGATCCGGATCCTCCTTGAATGCGGTCCAAGGCGCCGTTTCGGTCAGATACTCATTGCCGAGGACCCAGATGGCCCGCAACTCGGCCATGGCCTTGCGGAATTCCATGCCTTCCAGAAAATCAGTATAGGCCGTTATGCGTTGGGTCAGGTCACGCACCAGCGCCTCTTCTGCAGGCCCTGGCGTCCCGCCGTCGGGAACCGCCTCGCCGAACTTGGATTTTGTAAATCGCAGGATGCGATTCACGAAGTTACCAAGCACATCGGCCAAGTCTTTGTTTACGGTTCCGGCAAAGTGAGTCCAAGTGAAAGAGCTGTCAGCCCCTTCTGGAACATTGGCCATGAGGTAGTATCGCCAGTAATCGGCGGGCAACAGGTCCAGGGCCTGATCCATGAACACGCCGCGCTTCTGGCTGGTGGAAAATTTCCCGCCGTAATAGGTCAGCCAGTTGAAACCCTTGATGGTGCTCACCAGTTTCCAGGGCTCTGCGGAGCCCATCAGGGTGACCGGGAAGCCGACGGTGTGGAAGGGCACATTGTCCTTGCCCATGAACTGGACATAGCGGACATCCTCAGCAGCCTTCCCGAACCACCAGGCCTTCCAGTCCCGCGCCTCGCCCGCCGGCGCCGCATCGGCCCAGTCCGCGGACGCGCCCATATAGCCGATGGGAGCATCGAACCAGACATAAAAGACCTTACTCTGATAATCTGGCCAGTGATCGCCGTGGGCCACGGGAACGCCCCAGGACAGATCCCGCGTGATGCCCCGATCCTGGAGCCCTTCATCGAGCCACTTGTTGGCGATCGAGGTCACCAGATGAGACCAACTCGTCTGGTCATTGATCCAGGTTCTCAGACGCTCAACCATCTGGGATTGGCGCAGATAGAGATGCTTGGTCTCACGCACCTCCAGATCCGTCGATCCGGATATGGCTGAGCGGGGGTCAATCAGATCAGTCGGGTCGAGCACGCGGGTACAGTTCTCGCACTGATCGCCCCGCGCCCGGTCATAGCCGCAATGGGGACAGGTGCCGATGATATAGCGGTCAGGCAGAAAACGCTGATCTGCATTGGAATAGACCTGTCGGATCGTGCGCTCCTCAATGAGCCCAGCCTCATCCAACTTGACGGCCAGGTGCTGGGTCAGCGCGTGCGTGTTCGGGCTTGAGGTCCGTCCAAAATGGTCCCAGGAGAGCCCGAAACCCTCCCCGAGCCGCTTCTGGATGTCATGCTGTTGCGCGCAATAATCGGCGACCGGCTGCCCCGCCTCGGCGGCCGCCAGTTCCGCCGGCGTGCCATGCTCATCCGTGGCGCAGATCGCCAAAACCTCGTGGCCGCGGGCCCGCATGAAGCGCGCATAGACATCCGCTGGCAGCATGGAGCCGACGAGATTGCCAAGATGCTTCACGCCATTGATATATGGCAGGGCGCTGGTGATCAGAATTCGGGCCATGGGTCAGATACCCTTCATCGTCTTAGTGCGGCGGGTCAGGAATTCGCCCGAATGATCGGCAGGCTCCGTAGCGAATGCCTGACCCAAGAGCCACACGAGCAATATGGTGTTTCTAGAGCCCTTTCACAGAAGTCCGGGTCATTGAAAGGGCTCTAACTCTTTGATTTATCGCGTTTTCGAACCGCAAAACCGCACACACTTTTGCTGAAAACGCTCTCGTGTCGTTTTCGGATCAGAAGTCCGCAGACGGACGTGCCGGGACGTCTCAT
>CAYUYV010000112.1:0-11472 GCA_964449455.1 uncultured Alphaproteobacteria bacterium
ATCGATGTGCTTTCCCGGTCGCGCAGCCCGCAAAAGCATGCCCCATCGCAAAGCGGACGAATTCTGGCACGGACTTCGCCTTATTCCCCCGTAGCTTGGACTCCGGGTCGCCGGGTGTTCCATTTCGGGATGGTTTTCATCCCGGATTGAACGCGCACTGTCTCGTCCGCTGCCGCTGGTGTCCACCCACGGCACGTCGGGCAAGGCCGGAGCGCTTGGTCGGGAGAGGTGAAGGCATGATCACAGTTCGTCGGGCCACCGTTGAAGATGCTGCTGCGATGGGGTCGCTCTATGTTCGCGTGTGGCAGGATGTCTATCCAGGGATCATTCCCAATGAGACCCTGCTTGCCATGTGTCCGTCCCTCGCGGCGGAGCGCTGGCAGGCCGCCATTCGGGCATCGGGTGGCCGGCGTGCGGCGGTGGTCGCGGAAGGCCCGGCCCAGACAGCGGTGCAGGCCCCAAACACCGCATCGCCCGTCACTGGTATTGGCAATTTTGGCCCCAATTGGGATGACGCGCTGGGTTTCGACGGGGAGATTTTCACGCTTTATGTGGATCCGGACCATATCGGGCAGGGCGCCGGGTCGGCCTTGCTTGCAGGCATGTTCGGCGCCATGGCGGATGCGGGCATGACCTCGGCTCTCGTGTGGACCTTGTCCCTGAGCCCGCAACGCTTCTTCTATGAGGCCATGGGCGCGCGGCGCATGGCACGCAAGACCGAGCGCATTGCCGGCATGCCCGTGGAACTGTCCGCCTATGGCTGGTCCGATCTTGGCACGGTTCTGGGCCGCTATCCCCGGGCCCGCTTGTCCCGGCTTGCCGGTGAGGGACCTGATGCGGGACTGGCGTCCGAGGCCGGTCCTCTGACCTGATCCGGCCCGTGCTTCAGGACGCAGCGTCTCCCGCTGCGTTTGTTCCGGGGCCTTTTGCCTGCGGTCCGGGGCCTTCCGCTTGCGGTCCGGCGCCTTCCGCCTGCGGGATGAAGGCCTTGATCAAGGCCCGGGCTTCCGGCGAATTCCAGTCCGCCGGACCCATTAGACGGCCGATCTCCTCGCCCCTTTCATTGATGAGCAGCGTTGTGGGCAAGCCCATGGCCTCCAGGCCCAACCCGATCTTCGTCGTGGGGTCATGGTAGAGGGTCAGGGCCGTGATGCCGAGCTGCTTAAAAAATCTTTCCGGCTTGTCCGGCTTGCCCCGATCGATGCTGATCGTCACCACTTCGAACCGCTCCGAGCCCAGACTTTTTTGAAGGGCATCAAGGGTCGGCAGCTCCTCGACACAGGGTGTGCACCAGGTGGCCCACAGATTGACCAGGATGGTGCGCCCGGCAAAATCGGCAAGGGTAAGGGCCTCGCCGTCCTCATCATTAAAGGCGGACGCCTCGATGGGCGCTGGCGGTGTCTGGAACTGGAAGTCCGCCATTTCACCGCTGGCCAGGCGCCGGGTTGTGTTTGGACCCTCCAAGAGAGCCGCGATGACCATCACGGCGGCAAACCCCGCCAAAGCTGCGACGACGACGAGCCCGAAAAGCTTGAGCCGTTCCATGACCCCTGGTCTCCTCTCTTGAACCGGTCTGCCCTATAACCTTCGCCAATAGTGCTGACTGACAAGGGCCTTCCATGACCGATCAATCCGATCCGCTCCGCCACCCGGCGCCTTCCCCCACCAGCTCCCATCAGGGTCATAGCATGTGGGGCGGTCGGTTTGCGGCCTCTCCCTCCGCCCTGATGGAGGAAATCAACGCCTCGATTGATGTGGACAAGCGGCTGGCAGCCCAGGACATCGCCGGGTCCCTGGCCCATGTGGATATGCTCGCGGCCTGCGGCATTGTGAGCGAGGTGGACGCCCAGACCATCCGGCGCGGGCTCGCCCTGGTGCGCGAGGAAATCGAGGCCGGACGGTTCACATATTCAACGGCCCTTGAAGACATTCACATGAATGTGGAGGGCCGGTTGAAGGACCTGATCGGGTCGCCCGCCGGACGGCTTCACACGGCCCGGTCCCGCAATGATCAGGTCGCGACGGATTTGAAATTATGGGTCCGGGACTGGCTCGACGCGGCAGATCTGGCCCTGGCCCGCTTTCAGGCGGTGCTGCTCGACCGGGCGGCGGGCCATGTGAACACGGTGATGCCCGGCTTTACCCATCTTCAACCGGCCCAGCCTGTCACCTTTGCTCATCATTGCTTGGCCTATGTGGAAATGGCTGATCGGGACCGGGGGCGTTTTGCCGATGCCCGGCGCCGGCTCAATCACTGCCCACTCGGTTCGGCGGCCCTTGCGGGCACCTCCTTCCCCATTGATCGGCACCACACCGCGCAGGCTTTGGGGTTTGATGGGCCGACGCGCAATTCCCTCGACAGCGTGTCCGACCGGGATTTTGCGCTCGAAGCCATGACCGCGGCGGCGATCGGCGCCATGCATCTGTCCCGGCTTGCGGAGGAGATCGTGCTCTGGTCAGGGCCGGCATTCGGTTTCGTGGATCTGCCGGACAGTTTCTCCACCGGCTCCTCGATCATGCCTCAAAAGCGCAATCCGGATGCGGCGGAACTCGTCCGTGCCAAGACAGGGCGGATCTGCGGTGACGTTCAGACATTGCTTATGGTCATGAAGGGGCTGCCGCTCGCCTATTCCAAGGACATGCAAGAAGACAAAGAGGCTGTCTTTGATGCCCTGGACGCCTATGCCCTCTCGCTCAAGGTCATGACCGGCATGATGGAAAGTCTGACCGTGAACCCCGGGGCCATGGCAGCGGCTGCCGGCTCTGGCCATGCCACCGCGACGGATCTTGCGGACTGGCTGGTTCGGGTGCTGGGTCTGCCGTTCAGGGAGGCCCATCATGTGACGGGCCGGATCGTCGCTTTGGCGGACCAGAAAGGTCTTTCCCTTGCTCATCTTCCGCTTGCAGATTATAAGAGTGTTGAGGTGCGCATCTCGGAAGATGTGTTCTCGGTGCTGAGTGTTGAGCGGTCCGTGGCAAGCCGCACCAGTTTTGGAGGGACCGCACCCTCGGCGGTCCGCGATCAGATCGCCCGGTGGCTCACCCGCCTTGAAGGCGTGGAGCGTGGTGACCGCACGGCCGGATTTGAGGAGAGAACACGATGAGACCGACCCGCCGCCCAGGAGGAGACAACTCCATGCCCCGGGGACGCATGATCTTCAGTGTGTTGATTTTGTCGGGACTGCTGGCTGGAGGACTGGCGGCTTGCGGGATTCGCGGGGAATTGGAGCCGCCTCGCGGAGCCGAGGATGAGCCCGAGCCTGATCAGGTCACGAGTTACTGATAGCGCTTTGCGTCGGGGTGAGTGGCGTTTCAGGAGACCGGGACCGGGCTGAGACCCTGGTCCTTGGGATCGCTCATGGGAGGGGTCAGCACGGCTTCTGGAGGACGCAGAGGGCCGCGCCGGCCTTCTGCCTCCTCCAACATGGCGTCCACCATGTCGTTGATGTCCCGGGTGCTGCGCGGGAACCACAGCACTTCCTGGTCCCAGGTGCTGTGATCGATGCCGAGGGCGTCGAGCAGGAAGGGGGCATATTCCTTTAGCTTGCGCCGTGGGCTGAGCCGTGAGCGGTGGAATTTCTGGGTCACATTGAAGCCCTGGAACAAATTCTGGGGCTCGACAAAATCTGCCCACGGAGAACCTGCCAGTGTTTCGCGGTACCACTGGGCCGCCTTGCCCCAGCCCGGCTGGCGGCTGCTGGACCAGGGTTTGGTCGATGTGTAGTGCTCTATGAAGGCCTTCCGCCTGCCACCGAAAAGCAAATAGAACTCATGCAAGTTCCAGCGAGGATCGAGCGGCGTCCATCGTCCGCGTAGCGCATAATTGAGCGCGTCTTGGTCGGGAGCTTCATAGCACCGGTCCGGATTGGCCTGGAGGAAGCGGCGCGCCTCGCCCAGCCAGTCATCAGCCAGCATTTGCGGCCAGTCGAAGACCATCACGCCGGACTGAAGATAGGGCCCGTCAGACCCCAGCATCAGATCGCGGCGACGGCGATAGATATGGCCCGTCACGTAATAAATGAAATCATGAACCGCGCCCACGGGATTGCCCTTGAGGTCAGCAAACATGAGCGGTTCAAGGGGTGACCGCACCTGGGTGTCGGCATCGAGATAGACCAATCGCTTAACACTGTCATCAAACAGGCGATCGAAATAAAGACGCAAATAAGCAGCGCGGGTCCATCGGGTATTGATCGTGAAAATGTCGTCGGCGAAATCGACCGGAACGATCCGGACCGGTATCTCACGCGCATCAAAGAAACGGTGGGTGTGGTCAATATCGGTCTGGCTGACATCGCAGAGGACGAGCGTGAGGTGAGCAGCGTCCTGATTGGCCAGATGACGCGCCGTTGAAACGATCTGACAACACGCAGCCGGCAGGTAGCCCCGATCGGTCACGGTGACGAAAGTTGGCTTGCCCAGAGATTGGCTGTCTTCGAGCACGGCAAGTGGCTCCTCACGCCTGAAACATGTCTGATTGCGCAAACATCCTCGTGAACACGCCGGATGGCGTCTGCAAATCCCCAGTCTTTTCGCAACATTTTTGAGAGTGATAGCGCCTTCACCCCATATTGGCCATGGGGGTGACTGGGTAAGCTGCCATGCACAACCGCGCGGGAGATGAACCTGAAACGATTCCCTCAACAAGGACAGCAGGTTAATATCGTCTTGAGGATTCACAAAGAGCACAAAGTGTAGACCGCTCAAAAAAAAGTCAGAAATTGTTTCATATACGACACACACAGGGGGTAACCGGGCCCAAAATTGAACGCACCGATCACAGCCTCGACCAGCAGACCGGAGACCTTTTGTGTGGTCTTCGGTCCTTAGGGCCGGATCATTCGACGACCTTAAAGCGCTTGCGGTCGAAGATTCGCAGAACCGCAGGCAGGTCATGCCCCCGTTTCAGGATCAGGCCCGTTGCAGCGATGACAGCATAGGCTCCCTGGCGGCGCGCGAGTTTCGGTCTTTTCTCAATGCGATAAAGGGGCATCTCACTGCTGCGTCGGTAGACGCTGAACACGGCCGCCTCGCGGGTGCCATCAATGGCATAGTCGCGCCATTCCCCGGCCGCGACCATGTGGCCGTAAAGGCGTAAGATGGCATCGAGTTCCTGACGCTGGAAAAAAACGATCTCGGGCTGCGGCCGGCTTGGCGCGGGCGGGGCCGATGCGGACGGTGTAGGGTCTGCGCTATCCATCCCGTGATCATGACCGGCTCTGGTGAAGCGCGCAATCCTTGCCTTTAGGCCCCTCGGCTCATCCAAAGGGGGGATGGATCAGGCGTTCAGCGGGTAACGGGTTTGTAGGCACGGTCACGAAATGGTCCAAGTCCAGTCAAGGACGCGCCCCAAAGCCCTAGCATTCTATTAGCGTTGGTGGTTCGGAACCGGGAGATGCTCCGGCCTTGAATCTCAGCCCCCCAGCCCCCACCGGGGTGTCTTGTCAACTGGGCCGGACCGCCAACGCTTCTTCTCTTCTCCCTCACGTCTTCAAACAGCAACGCTGATGAGTGCTCTCGGGTCGGCACCGCGATCTGTCCGTATGCAAACGGGTGGCGGCGTGGCCATGGCCACCTCCTGCATTTTGCGGGTCCATCGGTGTTCGTCTTCATGCCACTCTGGGACTTGGCTGATCTTCACCCGTTCGCCATGCCTGGCGCGCGGGGCGATCGGCCCAACCATGAGCAGGACGAAGGGAGACGGACCATGGCGAAACGACTGGACGGGCACGTCGCGATTGTGACCGGCGCTGGCTCGGGGATCGGCACGGCGACGGCGGAGCTGCTGGCCGCGGATGGGGCACGGGTTCTCGCCGTTGATTTGCCGTCGAGCGGCGTGGGCGCCACATTCGCTCAGCACGCTAGCATCGCCGCCCTGGCCCAGGACATCGCCGAGGACCATGCGCCGACAGCCATCATTCAGGCCGCGCTGGAGCGCTTCGGGCGTCTCGATATCCTCGTGAACAATGCCGGCATCGGACACAATGCTCTTGTTGAGACCCATACGGATGAAGACTGGGACCGGGTGCTCAATATCAATGTCCGCGCCCAGTTCCGTCTCGCCCGCGAAGCGATCCCGCACCTGAAAACCTCCAGCGCCGGGCGGATCGTCAATGTGGCCTCCGTCATGGCTGAGGGAACCGATTACGGCCTGGCCGCCTATTGTGCCGCCAAGGCGGGTGTGGCCGGCCTGACCCGCACCCTGGCCCTCGAATTGGGCAAGTTCGGCATCACGGCAAACTATGTTCTGCCCGGCGCCATCAGAACGGGGATGACCCGTGTGAGTTTCGCCCGAGACGATGTGGCGGAAATCTGGGCCAAGAAGGCCGCCCTGCGCCGGCTTGGCGAGCCCGAGGACGTGGCCCGGGCAATCGTCTTTTTGACAACCGATGACGCCGGTTTCATCACCGGCCATGGACTCAACGCCGATGGCGGCCTGATGCTGCGTGTCTGACGTCCCCGACGGCGCCCAATCGACAATGACGGCAGCACTCAGCCCATGTGGGTGCTTGAGTTTTTCGATGCACTTTTCTATGTACCGGATAGAGCAGACGAGATCTGCATTCTCCCCGACCTTCGTGCACGTTGTTGAATGGGTGGGTCATGACCATGCCTCAAACGGTTCAGGCGTCTGCGCCGGCCACAAAAGAACCATTGGTCGAGATTGAAGGGCTCGTGAAGGACTTCGGCCCTTTTCGAGCCGTTGATCAGCTCAGTTTCTCCGTGTCCAAAGGAGAAGTCCTCGGATTTCTCGGCCCCAACGGCGCCGGCAAATCCACGACCATGAAAATGATCACCGGTTTCCTGGCGCCGACCACGGGTCGGATCCGGGTCGCCGGCTTCGACCTCGCCGATGACTTGCTCGAAGCCCAGAGCCGCATTGGGTACCTGCCGGAGGGCGCGCCGGCCTATCCGGAAATGACGCCCCGGCAATATCTCGGCTTTATCGCGGAAGTCAGGGGCGCGCGGGGCGCGGATGTCGAACGCCAGGTGGACGCCGCCGTGGCGCGCACCCAGCTTGGCGCCGTTCTGGAACAGCCCATTGAGACCCTGTCCAAGGGCTTCAAGCGTCGCGTGGGGCTTGCCCAAGCGATCCTCCATGATCCGCCGGTCTTGATCATGGACGAGCCGACCGATGGCCTCGATCCCAACCAAAAACACGCCGTCCGTCAGTTGATCGCCGAAATGTCCGCAGACAAAGCGATCATCATCTCCACCCATATTCTTGAAGAAGTGGAAGCGGTCTGCACCCGCGCGGTCATCATTGACCGGGGACGGATTGTCGCAGATGGAACGCCCACCCAGCTCACGGCCCGCTCGCGGTATCACAACGCGGTGACGGTGGTGCTGGATCAGGATGTGGCCGGGAAGGCCATGGCGATCCTGGAAAGCGTCAAGGGCGTTCAGAGCATTGAGGAGGCGCGGGACGCCGATGGCACCGTGCGCCTGACCGCCTTCCCGCAAAAGCCTGAACTCCACCTGGCCGGACCGGTCGGGGCCGCCTTTGATGCCGATGGCATTGAGGTGCGCGCGCTCCACGCGGAACCTGGCCGCCTTGATGATGTCTTCCGCGCCGTGACCACATCCGACGCCGTGTCCAGTGCCAAGGCCGGACCAAAAGCAACGGCCAGCGCGGCCTGAGGGGAGGAAGCGCCATGAACTATGTGATGCCGATTTTCCGGCGCGAGTTGGCCGGTTATTTCGCAACGCCGCTCGCTTACGTCTTCATCGTGATTTTCCTGTTCACGATGGGTTCATTCACTTTCTATCTGGGCGGCTTCTATGACCGCGGACAGGCAGATCTTCAGCCCTTTTTCGGGTTTCATCCCTGGCTCTATCTGTTCTTGATCCCGGCCGTCTCCATGCGTCTGTGGGCAGAAGAACAAAAGACCGGCACGCTTGAGCTTTTGATGACCCTGCCCCTGCCGGTCTGGGCGAGCGTGGCCGGAAAGTTTCTAGCGGCCTGGGCATTTTCCGGGATCGCCCTCGTTCTGACCTTTCCCATGTGGGCCACGGTCAATTTCCTCGGCAATCCGGACAATGGCGTGATCTTCGCCTCCTATCTGGGCAGTTTCCTCATGGCCGGGGGCTACCTTGCGATCGGGTCCTGCATCTCGTCCCTGACCAACAATCAGGTGATCGCCTTTGTCGTGTCGGTGGTAATCTGCTTCCTCTTCACTGTCAGCGGCTTGCCCCTGGTGCTCGACTTTTTCAGCGGCTGGGCGCCCCAGGCTCTTGTGAACACCATTGCGTCCTTCAGCTTCCTCGCGCATTTCGAATCGATCACCGATGGTGTCATCGATCTGCGGGACGTTGTGTTTTTTGCAAGCCTGATTGTCCTGTGGCTGACCATCAATACCCTGGTCATTGATCTGAAAAGGGTGGGTTGATCCATGGCGCCCGAAACTTCAAAACCCCAAACTGCGGAGTTGACGCGGCTGGATGCCCGGTCCGCCACCGCAATTGCCATCTCGCTCCTGGTGATCCTGTTCCTGGCCATCAACCTGATTTCCACGATCGGCCTGCGCAATGCCCGGATCGACCTCACGCAGAACAGTTTGTTCACGCTGAGCGAGGGCACGCTCAACACCATCCGCAATCTCGCCGAGCCGGTTCATATCCAGTTCTTCTATTCGGAAAAGATCGGTGCGGATTATCCGAGCATCAGGGCCTATGCCGGCCGGGTGCGCGACCTGCTGGAAGAATATGAGACCCGCTCCGGCGGCAATATCCAGCTTGACATTATTGAGCCCGATCCATTCTCGGAAGCTGAGGATCTGGCAAGCGCCCATGGCCTGACCGGCGCCCAGACCCAGGGCGGCGACATGCTCTTTTTCGGGCTGGTCGGCACAAACGCCATCGACGGTAAGGAGGTGATCCCCTTCTTCGCCCAAGAGCGGGCGCCTTTCCTCGAATATGATCTGACCGAACTCATCTACAAGCTGAACACGCTGGAGCGGCCCAAGCTCGGTGTGCTGAGCAGTCTGCCCTTGCAGACCGGCCCGGGCGGCATGCAGGCCATGCTTCAAGGCAATGCCCAGCCTCTGATCCTCTATCAACAGCTCCAGGAACGCTTTGAGATTGAGACCCTGGCCGACGAATTCGACCGGGTGCCTGAGGGCATCAACATTATCCTGATCGCTCACCCAACATCCTTGAGCGAACAGACCCTTTACGCCATCGACCAGTTCGTTTTGGGCGGCGGCCGGGCCCTTGTCTTCGTTGATCCCCAATCCGGATTTGCAAACCAGGGCGGCCAGTTCGGTCAGCAGGCACCGGGCGGTCCGCCCGAAAGCTCCGATCTGGGGCCTTTGCTCACGTCCTGGGGCGTTAAATATGACCCGGGCAAGGTTGTTGGGGATATCCAGAACGCCCAGGTCGTCGGCACCCAGATCCAGGGTCGTCAGGCGCGCGCGTCTTATCCCATCTGGCTCGGTCTGGATCAGGGCGATGTGGACGGGGACGATCTGGTCACGGCGGATATCCAGTCCCTGAACCTCGCCACGGCCGGCCACCTGGAAGTCCTTGAGGATGCGGCAACAACCGTGCGGCCCCTGGTCGTGTCCTCCCCAGAGGCCATGCTGTTTGACCGGCTCGAAGTCGCCTTCCAGCCCCAGCCTGAGGACCTCCTGCGCAAATTCCTGCCAACGGGCAAGCGATACACGCTGGCTGTCCGGATCACCGGAACGGCCTCCTCCGCCTATCCCGACGGTGCGCCCGATGCCGATGATCCGGAGGTGGTCGCCGATGAAGATGCGGCGGAATCGGAAGAAGGCGGCATCGAAGATCCAGCCCCTGAAGAGGGGGCGGGCGAGGCGGCAGACACGCTGCCGGCCCACCGCACACAGTCCGATGGTCCGATCAATGTCATCGTCGTGGCCGATGCCGATCTTTTTGACGATCGCTTCTGGGTCGTGGAGCAGAATCTGCTGGGCCAGCGCCTTGCACTGCCGACCGCGGACAATGCCAATTTCGTCATCAACGCCGTCGACAATCTGACCGGCTCCAACGACCTCATTTCCCTGCGCAGCCGGGCCAGCGGCGAGCGGCCTTTCACTGTCGTGGAGGAAATGCGCCGGCATGCGGAAAGCCGCTATCTCGCCCGCGAACAGGAGCTGATGCGCCGGGTGGAGGCCACGGAGGCTCGCCTTGCCGAGCTTGAGGGGCAGCGGGATCCGACCGATCCGGATGCGGCGGCTCTCCTGTCGCCGGAGCAGCAACGCCTTGTCGAACAATTCCGCCAGCAGATGGTCGAGGACCGGCGCGAATTGCGGTCTGTCCAGCGTTCCCTGCGCGCCGATATTGAACGGCTGGGCGGCGTTCTTGCTTTCGTTAACATCGCGCTCGTGCCCTTGCTGCTGACGGGTGTTGCCATCGCGCTTGCCCGCGTGCGCCACAAAAGACGGGCTGAGCGTTTGAGAACGGGAGGCCGATAATGGCGGAGTTTCTCGGTGGATATGACCGGCGAACCCGGCGCGTGATCCTTCTCGCTGGCGCTGCCGCCATAGCGGTGCTCGGCGCGGCGGTGACCTTGAGCAGCACGGCAAAGCGCGAGGCGCCGGCCTTTGAGCGCCGGGCGTTCTTCCCGGATCTGGGCGACCGGCTCCAGGATGTCGCGCGTCTTGAGATTGTGAGCGCTGAAGACACCATCACTGTTGAGCGCGACGGAGATGGCGGCTGGATTGTTCCGCAGAAGGATGGCTATCCGGCTGATATTCGGCCCCTGCGCGAGGTCTTCGAAGGCTTGCGTGGCCTGGAGATCCTGTCGCCCAAAACCGCCAATGCCGGATGGCACAGTCATCTTGAACTCAAGGCCCCCGAACAGGACGGCAAGGCGGTCAAACTACGCCTTACCGATGCGGACGGGGCTGAGATCGCCGCCTTGCTCGTGGGCAAGGACGATGAGACAGGCGAGGTTTCGGGCCGAAACCGTTTCCACGCCCGCAAGCCCGGCGAAAACCAGACCTGGCTCGTCACGGGTCGCATCGCCCGGGAAACGAACCCGGCATCCTGGCTCGACACGGGCCTGCTGGATGTGGACCGGGACGTGATTCACTCAGCCCGGATTGTTCCGGCCGAGGGCGATGCCTACACGGTGAGCCGGCCCAATGCCGATGCCATCGACTATAGCCTAGACGCGCTGCCCGAAGGTCGCGAAACGCGCTCGACTTTCGTCGTCAATGGGGTGGCCACCGCCATCGCCGGGCTCGACTTTGAGGACGTGATGGCGCGCGAGGGCTTGCCCACCGGCGAAGATGACGCTGAGCCGGCACCACTCGCCACGGCGACCTTCCGCACCTTTGATGGCCTCGTCCTCGACGTGACCCAGTTCGCCGGTGAAGGGGAAGAGGAGCGCTGGGTGGCTCTGGCGGCCCGCGTGGAACCGCCAATGGTCCAGGAAACCTCCCAAGATTCCTCATCCAACGAGCCCTCGACGGATGCTGACGTGGGGGATGCTGACGCGGGGGATGC
>CAYUYV010000112.1:11572-14723 GCA_964449455.1 uncultured Alphaproteobacteria bacterium
GGGGATGCAAAAGGGTCATCCGACGCGCAAGCAGACGAGCAACAGGCGGCCGAAGGCGCGGCTTCGGATGCGCCCACCACGCCTGAAGATCCGGTGGCGGAAGAAGCGGCCGAGGACATGGCGGCGGAGCCGCACAAAACGGCCGTGATCTCCGCGGAGGTCGGGGCCATGGTCAATCGGATCAACCGGCTCGCCGAGGGGCGTGTCTTCAAGATTGCCTCTTACAGCGCCGAACAGATGGCCAAGCCCCTTGAGGATCTGCTCACCCCGCTCGAAACACCGGCCGATGCTCCAGCGACAGATCCGGTGGAAGACCCTGAGGTCCTGATGCCGGAAATGGAGCAGGTGGGCGGCGCGCCTTCCGGCAATAAGGCCACCGAAAACAATTCCGAGCCTGACGATTCTGACGGTCGTTGATTGATGCCCGGCCTTTAAAGCAAACCGGTGCCCGGCCATGGCTGGGCACCGGTTTTCGTTGCGGGGATTTGACTGTCCGCGGCGGCACACCCACATCAAGGCGACACAGGCGATAAACCCTGAAAGAGGTGCCATTCCATGAGCGAGAGCACGACCGAAACCAGCACGGATGCACCGGCCGGGGAAAAGCATGAGTTCCAGGCCGAGATTTCCCGCCTTCTGAAACTGCTCATCCACTCCGTTTATTCGGAAAAGGACGTTTTCCTCCGGGAGCTGATTTCAAACGCTTCGGATGCTTGTGACAAGCTGCGCTATCTGGCTCTCACCGCGCCGGACCTGACCGGTGAGGATGCCGAGTTCCGCATTGAAATCCGTGTTGATCCCGAGACCCGCACCCTGACCATCGCCGACAATGGCGTCGGCATGGATCGGGCGGACCTGGTCAGCAATCTTGGCACCATCGCCCGGTCCGGCACGGATGCCTTCCTTGCCGCCCTATCGGAAGATGGCGCCAAGGATATGAGCCTCATCGGCAAATTCGGGGTCGGCTTTTATGCCGCCTTCATGGTTGCCGACCGGGTCGACGTGCTAAGCCGGAAGGCTGGCGACCAGGATGTCTGGCATTGGCAGTCGGATGGCCTTGGCGCCTTTACCGTCACTCCGTCCGAGGATGAGGGGACCCTGCTCTCCGGTCGCGGCACCGCCATCCGCCTCCATCTGCGTGAGGGCGAGGAAAGCTATCTGGAGCCGGCCACCTTGCGCCGTGTGGTGAAGACCTATTCGGACCACGTCTCGTTCCCCATCACCCTGCACACGCCCGCCGAAGACAAAGCGGCCGAAGAGGACGGGGCCGACGCCGAGGTCCAGGATGCCGAGCCGACCGAGGAGATCCTCAATGACGGCAAGGCCCTGTGGACCCGGCCGAAATCGGAGATCACAGAAGAGCAGTATGCGGAATTCTATCGCCATGTGAGCCATGGTTTCGATGCGCCCTGGAAGACCATCCACTACCGCGCTGAAGGCCGGCACGAATTCACGGCGCTGCTCTTCATCCCGTCCATGCAGCCCTTCGACCTCTTCGAGGCGGACCGGAAGGCCAAGCTCAAGCTCTATGTCCAGCGGGTGTTCATCACCGGCGATGCGCCCTTCCTGCCGCCTTACTTGCGTTTTGTGCGCGGCGTCGTGGATTCCAGCGATATTCCCCTCACCATCAGCCGCGAGATGCTCCAGAACAATCCGTTGGTCAACGCCATCGGGTCGAGCCTCGCCAAAAAGGTGCTCGGTGAGCTGAAGACCTGCGCGGAGAAGGAGCCGGACCACTATATCGAGTTCTGGAACACGTTCGGTCAGGTGCTGAAGGAAGGCATCTATGAAGATCGGGAGCGCCAGGAGGCGTTGCTGGAGCTTGCCCGCTTCAAGACCACCCGGTCCGGCGAGGGCTTGCGGTCCCTAAAGGAGTATCTGGCCGATCTCCAGGACAACCAGACCGCCATTTACTACGTGAATGGGGACAGCGCGGAGGCGGTTGCCTCAAGCCCGCAGCTTGAGGGCTTCCAGGCGCGCAATATCGAGGTCCTTCTGCTGTCCGATCCTGTGGATGCGTTCTGGGTTGGCATGGCAACGGGCTTTGAAGGCAAGCCGTTCAAATCCGTGACCCGCGGCGCGGCTGATCTCGACACTGTCGGCACCAAGACGGATGAGGAGCCGGAGGCCGAGACCGATGACACGGCCATGGGTGTTCTCATCGCGGGCTTCAAGCAAGCTCTCGGGGATGCCGTCCAGGATGTGCGCAAGTCGGATCGGCTGACGACGAGTGCGGTCTGCCTCGTTGCCGAGGACAACGGCCTCGACATGCATATCGAGAAGCTGCTCCGTACCCAGGATCCGGGACGGGCCCTGCCGGGCGCCGGGCGCATCCTGGAGATCAATCCCAAGCATGGGCTGATCGCTTCCCTCGCGGCCCGGGCCAAGAATGGGATCGACAACCGTATCGAGGATGCGGCCCATCTGTTGCTCGATCAGGCGCGGATTCAACAAGGTGAGACCGTGTCTGACCCGACGGCCTTTGCCAAGCGGCTTCAGACCGTCATGAGCGACGCCATCGGGGGCACGTCGTAATCAGGCAGTGACGGGTTTGAGAGACATTCGTAATGACGCTTGGGATGAGGCGCCGCGACACGGCGCCTTTTTCCATTTGTTTTTCACGAGTTTTTTGGATTTTCTCGACCCGCTTGCGTTGGCATGGAACCGGTTCTGGTCTGTTTCGCTCACACACCGTTGGGGGCGGCCCAAGGGCGCCGGACCGCTGTCGCGGTCAGCGCATAATCGCCATTGATCGCATCATGCTCTAACGATCCGTATGGCCAGCGACGGTGATCGTCTGGGCACCGATAATTGGCCCCTGGAGGTCGGACTGTACGAGCACTGCGATGCCGTCGGGCATATGGTCTCCGTCCATGGGGACCGGCGCTGACACGGTCAGGGGATCGCCGGACCAGGGTGCCACAGGCTCGATGGCGTAGACCGCGTTCACGTAAGTCGTGAGCCGACCGTTATTGGTGCCGCCGCGCACGGTGACATCCTGGTGGCTGCGAAATGCGATCAGGAGGACCTGGCCCCCATTTTCCCCGCCGTCATTGGCCAAGGTGGTGGCGACCGCTCCAACCGAAATCTTGACCATATGGTCGTGGGCCTTGCCATTCCCCTTTGTGCCGTCCCCCTTTGTCCCGTCCCC
>CAYUYV010000112.1:14823-16625 GCA_964449455.1 uncultured Alphaproteobacteria bacterium
CCGTCCCCCTTTGTCCCGTCCCCATGGATGAGCGCCATGCGGACGGGAAGTTGGCCCTCACGCTGCTCCCGCAAGCGCTCAATGGTCTTGCGAATGCGTTTTCGGTTGCCGCCGGGTTCGGATACGGCGCCCTCGATCACCATCTGCGGCGTAAACGGCGCCCGGCCCCTGAGTCGTCGGTTGTAAATATTCTGTCTGCGGGTGTTTTGGGGCAGGGACAGGGGATCCGGCCAGCCCAGAAAGTTCCAAAGCGTGACGTGGTAGGACAGGGCGAGCACGCCAGGGTCCTGGTCGAGATCGACCAGGAAGGCGTCCGCCGGGGGACACATTCCGCAGCTTTCGCTGGTGAACAGCTCCACGACGATGGGCTGGACCGTTTCCGCCTCGGCGCTCATTGCATGGTGGGTCCAAAGCATGCTGGCGAGCGCAGCCACAGCCATGGGTCTGAAATACCGGGATATTACTTCTCGTGTGAATAATGCCATACCCTAGACTTAATCTAAGGTCGGTGCCTGCGCCACTCACAATTGGATGAGTGGCGGCAGAGCAGGCTGGTACGATCCGGCGGCGATTGTCTGACCGCCGCCGGATCTTGAGCGGGTTTATGACCTCACGCGGCCTTCATGAGGTTGCGCAGCACATAGGTCAAGATCCCGTCATTCTTAAAGTAATCGAGCTCATCGGCCGTATCGATCCGGGCCAGAACGGGCACCCGGTCCACTTTGCCGTCCGCGTGGGTGATGACCAGCGTCAGCGTCGCGCGGGGCGCCAGGGACTCGTCGAGCCCTTCGACGGTCACCGTCTCCGCGCCGGTCAGGCCCAGGCTCTTGCGGGTTGTGCCATCCGTGAACTGGAGCGGCAGGACCCCCATGCCCACGAGGTTTGACCGGTGGATCCGCTCGAAGCTCTCAGCGATCACGGCGCGCACGCCCAGCAGCTTTGTGCCTTTCGCCGCCCAGTCCCGCGATGAGCCCGTGCCATATTCCTTGCCGGCAATCACGACCAGGGGCACGCCCTCTTCCTTGTAGCGCATGCAGGCATCGTAGATGTCCATCTGGTCACCGGAGGGGTGATGGACGGTGACGCCGCCTTCGACACCCGGCACCATTTCATTCTTGATGCGGATGTTTGCGAAGGTACCCCGCATCATGACCTCGTGATTGCCCCGGCGCGAGCCATAGGAGTTGAAGTCCGCCACCTTGACGCCGTGCTCGACCAGGTAACGGCCCGCCGGGCTGTCCTTCTTGATCGCGCCAGCAGGCGAGATGTGGTCGGTGGTGATGCTGTCTGCGAAGAGGCCCATGATGCGGGCATTGGCGACGGGTGCGATGGGGCTCGGCTCACCCGCCAGACCTTGGAAATAAGGCGGGTGCTGAACATAGGTAGAGGTGCCGTCCCAGCCATAGGTCAGCCCGCCTGTGACGCTGATCTCCTGCCATTCCTTGTCACCGGTGAAGACATCGCTGTAGCGGGTCTGGAACATGTCCTGGGTCACCGATGTGCGGATGGCTTCGGCAATGTCGTTGGAGCTTGGCCAGATCTCATGCAGATAGACCGGCTTGCCCTCCTGGTCCGTGCCCAGCGGATCGGTCACCAGATTCACCGTCATGGAGCCGGCGATGGCATAGGCCACCACCAGGGGCGGGGAGGCGAGATAGTTCGCGCGGGTCTGCGGGTTGACCCGGCCCTCAAAGTTCCGGTTGCCGGACAGGACCGCGGCCGCGGCAAGGTCCCCGGCGGTGATCGCTTCACTGATGTGATCCGGCAGGGGACCTGAATTGCCGATACAGGTCGTGCAGCCA
>CAYUYV010000113.1:0-16510 GCA_964449455.1 uncultured Alphaproteobacteria bacterium
GGTGACCGGTGGCGCAGCCCAGATTCACGAGGCGGCCTTCGGCGAGCACGATCAGGCGCTTGCCGTCCGGGAATTCCACTTCGTCGACCTGGGGCTTCACATTGTGCCACTGGTAGTTCCGCAGGGCTTCGATCTGAATCTCGGAGTCGAAATGGCCGATATTGCAGACGATCGCCCGGTCCTTCATGTCGCGCATATGGTCGACGGTGATGACGTCTTTGTTGCCGGTGGCGGTCACGAAGACATCGCCGAGCTTGGCGGCCTCGTCCATGGTCACGACTTCATAGCCTTCCATGGCGGCCTGAAGCGCGCAGATGGGATCGATTTCGGTAACCATCACGCGGGCGCCCTGGCTGCGCAGGCTTTCTGCGGAGCCCTTGCCCACATCGCCAAAGCCGGCGACGACGGCGACCTTGCCGGCCAGCATCACGTCGGTTGCGCGCTTGATGCCGTCGACCAGGCTTTCCTTACAGCCATAAAGATTGTCGAATTTCGACTTGGTGACGGAGTCGTTCACATTGATGGCCGGCACTTTAAGGGTGCTGGCGCGGGCCATTTCATAAAGCCGCAGCACGCCCGTCGTGGTTTCTTCCGAGACGCCCATGACGTCTTCCAGAAGCTGGGGATATTTGTCGTGCATCAGGCCGGTGAGGTCGCCGCCATCATCGAGCAGCATGTTCGGATGCCAACCATCCGGGCCCTTGATGGTCTGCTCCACGCACCACCAATATTCCTCTTCCGTTTCGCCCTTCCAGGCGAAGACGGGAATACCAGCCGCGGCAATCGCGGCAGCGGCCTGGTCCTGCGTGGAGAAGATGTTGCAGGAGGACCAGCGGATTTCCGCACCAAGCTCGATCAGCGTCTCAATCAGAACGGCCGTCTGGATGGTCATGTGCAGGCAGCCGGTGATCCGCGCACCCTTCAGGGGTTTGGAGGCGCCATACTCCTCCCGCAGCGCCATCAGACCGGGCATTTCGGTCTCAGCGATCGCGATTTCCTTGCGGCCCCAATCGGCGAGGCCAATATCGGCGACCTTATAGTCGGTGAAGGTGGTCATGGGTTCTCCTGGTGGTCGAGTGAAAGACGAAAGGCGCGGGCGGTGTGGGAGACGCGCGCATGAGCGGCGTGCCGCTGTCGAAGACGCCTTACCCCGCAGGATCTAACGGAAGCGGTGCGGGAGCGCAAGCAGCATATAAGGAAATCTTTATGTGGTGATGTCGCCGCCCGAGTCCGGCGGGATCCCATGAGCCGGTGGCTGTGCGGCAAGGCCTTCACCGAAACCGCTGTCCACCAAGGCCACGATCGCCTGAAGGGCCGCGTCCGCATCGGCGCCTTCGATATGGACGTCAATGCATTGGCCACATCCGGCACCGAGCATTAACAGCCCCATAATGGAGGTGGCGCAGACATCGAAACCGTTCTTGCGCACCCGAATGGCCGATTGGAACTGGCCGGCTGTCTCCGCCAGCTTTGCGGACGCGCGGGCGTGGAGGCCCTTCTCATTCCGGATGGTCAGCCGCCGGTGGAAGGTCGGCGCGGTGTTTTCGTGGTCACCGGTTTTGGATGGAGGCGTGTGTTCGTCCATCACTCAAGATCCTGGATTGGCCGCCTGTCATGCACGCCCGGGGCAAGCCTGGGGCGGGCAGCAAGGGTCCTCAGCCGTCATCTCCCGACAGAATACGCGAGGCGACATGAATATATTTGCGCCCGGCATGTTGCGCCGCGCTGACGGCCTCATTGAGGTCGCCGGCGCCGCGCACGCTGGCCAGCTTGATGAGCATAGGAAGATTGATGCCGGCAATCACTTCGACCCGCGCCTTGCTCATGACGGAGATGGCCAGATTCGAAGGCGTACCGCCGAACATATCGGTCAGCAGGATGACACCCGAACCGTCATCCACATCTTGGATGGCGTTCAGAATGTCGCCGCGGCGTTCTTCGATATTGTCTTCGGGACCGATACAGATCGCGGTCATGCGGGTTTGGGGGCCCACAACATGTTCGGTGGCAGCAATGAATTGTTTGGCAAGCTCGCCGTGCGTGACGAGAACCAGTCCGATCATGTCCTTATCCGGCCCGATTTCCGTTGGGGTGACAAGGGGTTCATGCGTCAGGGTGCGGCACCGCAACGCCCACCGCCGCGCCATTGGCTCGCCAAGTGGATAAGTATCCTAGAGGGCTTCTCCCCACAATCAAGGCAACTTTGTGCGGTGCGGAGAACTCAAATGGATCCAAGGGCCAACAGGGCAGATCGCGATCGAGCAAACGGGTTGTCGCTTCCGGATTGGGAAGGCGCGGAACGGCATCGGCCGAAACGAGATCGAAGACCATGTGCACGGGCGTGAAGGCGAGGGTGGCCACCCGGATGAGGCCCACGCCGCGCACTTCAAGCAGTCCCCTCAAGGACCCCGGCGCCCTGGCCACCAGTGCGCCGTCTTCGATCGACAACAGTGTCTGATCGTCGGCGACGAGCCGCGCCCCCTTGTCAAGAAGGCGCAAGGCGAGATCCGATTTGCCCGACCCGGACGGTCCGCGCAGGAGAACGCCACGTCCGGACACGATGACGCAGGTAGCGTGGACGGCCTGGGGCGATCCGTCCTGCGTCTTCGGGGGGGCCATGGTTGTTTCTGCCTATTTTGTCGCCAGTGACGGGAGGCGCAGGACGAAGCGGGCGCCGGCCACCGACCCGTCGGCGGCCTGACGGTTTTCCGCCCAGATTTGACCGCCATGGGCTTCGATGATCTGCCTGGAAATGCTGAGCCCCAGGCCTGAATTCTTGCCGAAATCCGCTTCGGCCGGACGGCTTGTGTAGAACCGGTCGAAGATCTTTGTGAGGCTGTCTTCGGGAATGCCGGGCCCTTCATCCTCCACCATGATGCGCACATGGGGGCGCCCGCCGAGGCGCTCCAACTGGGCAGTCATGGTGACTGTGCTGCCGTCCGGTGAGAAGGAAATCGCGTTCTCGACGAGGTTATGGACGACCTGCCCAAGCCGGCTCTCCATGCCATTCACGGTGAGGGCTGTTTCGCCCCGGGCACCGGCCTTGACCACCGCGTCCACGCGCACGTTTCGATCAATGCCGGCAACGGCATAGACCTCGCGGATATTGCGCAGCAGATGGGCAATGGGGACGGGCTCGGAGTCTTCCCGGGACAGTTCCGCATCAAGACGCGATGCATTGGAGATGTCCGTAATCAGACGGTCCAGGCGATCCACGTCATGCTTCATGACCTCGATCAGCCGCTGACGCGCATTCTCTGATGGCGCAATGTCGAAGGTCTCCATGGCGCTGCGCAGGGAGGTGAGGGGGGTTTTGATCTCGTGGCTCACATCGGCTGCGAACTGTTCGATGGCGACCATACGGTTGTTCAGAGCTTCCGTCATGGCACGGAGCGATTCGGCGAGATTGCCGATCTCATCCGCGCGGCGGCTGAAATCGGGCAGGCGGGCCCGGGCGGTTTCGCCGGACTTGCCTTTGGCCCAGCGGATCTGGTCAGCGGCCTGGGCCAGCTTGCGAATGGGGCGCACCACGGTGCTGCTGTAGGAAAGGGCGATGAGCAGGTTCATCGCGAGGGCGATAAGGAACACCTGGAAGATGGCCCGGCGCTCCTGCCACAGAATGCTCTCAAAGGCGTCCCCTTGGGTGGACATCAGCACAGCGCCCACATAAGCGCGCACATTCTTGACCGGCGAGGCCACACTGACGATCAGGTGGCCATCCTCATTCCGGCGAACGGACTGCAGATCCGCTTGCGGCTGGGCGTCATTGAGGGCGGCTTCAAGCTCGGGCAGCGGGCGGGTCAGGTCCGTGTGGGGCGGCGACAGCCCGGGACCCATCAGCCACTGGAACACTTCGTCGATGATGGTGAAGAAGCGGCGATTGTTGCCCGTCTCGCCGAGGCTGCGCGAGGCGACCTGGCCCTCATCTTCAAGGAGCCAGGAATCATAAATCAGTCCACCATCATAGTCATAGACCCGGGCACGATATTCCGTCGGCGCCACAAGACGGCGCAGGATCTCCACGGCCGCAACCCGGTCGATGGCATCATAGGGCTGGCCGTCCTGGTGGCCGAGGCGGGGTACGAGGGCTGTCTGCTCCAAAGCGCCGGCAACGAATTTGCCGTGATTGTGCAGCGCCAGCAGGCGTTCATCCACGGCACTGTTGCGGAACTGGCTCGACAGGATCAGCCCCACCATGAAAATCACGAGACCGATGAAGTTCAGGCTCGCGATCCGGACGGTCAGACTTGAAAAGAACCAGCGGGACCGGCGCGAGGGCTTTCGTATCCCGTCCGGCAGTGTTGGTGCGCCGTCAGAGGGCCCAGGCCGCTCGGGCTGACCGGGGCGCAGTCCGATGACCGGAAAGCCGCCTGCTTCTGCTCCGGACAGCCGGCTTTCATCACCCCGGGACAGGCCCCAGCGGGCGCGGACGCGCCGGGCGCGGGATCGCCCGGCACCATCATCTGCGTCGTCACGATCCGCGTCGTCACGGGTCTCATCGGCACGGGTCTCATCGGCAATGCGGTCGGCAGGGCCCGTATCATCGCGCCAATCATCGTCATCATGGTCCCTGGCCGTGATGACGATGTCATGATCCGCATGCGACGCAGGATTGCCCTCCCGCTGCGCATCATGCCTTGCATCCCTGTCGGTCATGGCAATTTCCTGGGATCCCTACCGCGCAACGGTCAGGCCGTTGTCCCCATTTCCTTGAAGCGATAGCCCACGCCGTAAAGTGTTTCGATTGCGTCGAACTCCGGATCCACCTGGCGGAACTTCTTTCTCAGGCGCTTGATGTGGCTGTCGATGGTGCGGTCATCCACATAGACCTGGTCGTCATAGGCTGCGTCCATGAGATTGTCCCGGCTCTTCACATAGCCCGGGCGCTGGGCAAGGGCCTGGAGAATAAGGAACTCGGTGACGGTCAGGGTCACGGGTTTACCGTCCCAGGTGCTGGCATGGCGATTAGGGTCCATGGACAGCTTGCCACGGGTCATGACCTGGGCGGCTTCTTCCTTGCCGGTGCCAGGGCCAATGACAGCGGCCCGGCGCAGCACGGCGCGGATGCGCGCGAGCAGCAGACGCTGGCTGAAGGGTTTGCGGATGAAATCGTCCGCGCCCATCTGAAGCCCCAGCTCCTCGTCCACTTCTGTGTCCTTGGAGGTGAGGAAAATGACGGGCACGTCGGTTTTCTGGCGCAAGCGGCGCAGCACTTCCATGCCGTCCATGCGGGGCATCTTGATGTCGAGCACCGCAAGGTCCGGCGGCGTCGCAGCGAGGGCGGCAAGCGCGGAAGCCCCATCCGTATACGTCTTAACGTTGTAGCCTTCCGCCTCCAGCGCGATACTGATGGAGGTCAGGATGTTACGGTCGTCATCAACAAGAGCGACTGTGGGCATTGAATCCACCCCAGACTGGCGCGCTTTGGGCGAGGCGGCCACCGGATCGCCGGTGTCTAAAGCGCGCGTGAAATACTGAACGAAAACGTTTTCGAGTGAAGTGGCCACCGGTTCGCTCGAAAACGCGCTGTTTCAAGGCCAGTTCGATCTTGAACGCTGTTCGACCCTCAACGGGATAATCTGCCCGCATCAGCGCCGACCAACCGGCCCGCATTGCACATAATCTGATCCCTAGCATAAGAAGCGGCAGGAAAAAGGCCAAGCTGGGATCGCCGGCCTTATATCCCACCCACCCAGTTTGGCATGGGGCGTCCCCATTTTGGTCCCCATTTGGGAGCCCGGGCATACCCCGATTTGGACCGGCCATGGGCCTGTGCAATTGCGTGCGGTGCACAAAAAGAGTTGCTCACGGATGGCGGTGTGCGGAAAAAAGCCCTTTAAGATTGCGTCTGATCAATGCGGCGGTGCGGCATGACCCAATGATGGGCGCCGTATTGGTTTGGTCGGGGCCGTGTGCGCCCACGACCAGCGGCGGTGGCCGATGTCCCGGTCCCTGGCTCAGGGTTTACAGTCAATACGGGTATCGCGGCGCGTGGAAGAGGGCTGTGGGGGTGGTTTATCCGTGTTCGGTGGCGTGTTTTGCCGTTGCGGCCCTTTTATTGCAGGATATCGAGCAGGTTGCGGTCATGCCCGATCCCGGGCGATGATCTGCTTTTTGGCGAAGATGCTTTACGGGGGTTGTGCACGCAATGGCGGGGAATGAGACGGGCTTGTTTAATGCTGATTTCGGGCTGGATCGGCATGGGTTTCGCAATTTGGGGGCGGTGCGGTGGAATGATGTCTCCTCTCACCTGTATCAACAAGCCGTAGCCCGGGGCGAAGGACAGGTGTCTGTCAATGGCGCCCTCGTGGTTGAGACGGTGCCCCACACCGGCCGTTCGGCACGGGACAAATTTGTTGTCTCTTATCCGTCTACGGAACACACTATCTGGTGGGACAACAACAAGCGCATGGAGAAAGAGGATTTCGACCGTCTTTGGGACGCAGCTATGGCCTATGCCCAGGATCGGGATCTCTTTGTCCAGGATCTTTACGCCGGCGCAGATGAGACCCACCGCTTGCGCACACGCATTGTGACGGAAACGGCCTGGCATTCCCTGTTCATCCGCCATCTGCTGATCGAGCCGCCGCGCACCGACCTGGAGACCTATGAGCCGGATTATCTGATCGTCGATCTGCCCGGCTTCCAGGCCTGTCCGGACAGCCATGGCTGCCGCAGCGAGGTCGTTATCGCCTGCGATTTTGAACGCAAAATCGTGCTGATTGCCGGCACGTCCTATGCCGGTGAGATTAAGAAAGCCGTCTTCACCATTTTGAACTATGTGCTGCCCGCCAAAGGCATCATGCCGATGCACTGCTCTGCGAATGAGGCCAAGGATGGCAGTGGCACAGCGGTGTTTTTCGGCCTGTCCGGCACGGGCAAGACGACCTTGTCCGCCGACCCGAACCGCACCCTGATCGGCGATGACGAACATGGCTGGTCCGAGAACGGCGTCTTCAATTTTGAAGGCGGCTGTTATGCGAAAATGATCCGCTTGTCCAAGGAAGCCGAGCCGGAGATCTTCGCGACAACTCAGAGATTCGGCACCGTGCTGGAAAATGTCGTCATGGATCCAGTGACAGGCGACTTGAATCTTGACGATGCGTCGCTTGCGGAGAATTCCCGGGGCGCTTATCCCCTCAATTACATCGCGAATGCCTCCGAGGATGGCATGGGTCACCACCCGACCCACATCATCATGCTGACCTGTGATGCTTTTGGGATCATGCCGCCATTGGCGCGCATGACGCCGGAACAGGCCATGTATCACTTCCTCTCCGGTTACACCGCCAAGGTGGCTGGTACGGAGAAGGGCGTGACCGAGCCCCAGACCACCTTCTCCACATGTTTCGGCGCGCCCTTCATGCCGCGCCATCCCAGCGAATACGGCAACCTGCTGCGCGATCTCATCGCTCGCCACGGGGTGCAGTGCTGGCTGGTCAATACGGGCTGGACCGGTGGGCGCTACGGTGAGGGCGAGCGCATGCCCATCAAGGCCACACGGGCCCTGCTCAATGCCGCCCTGTCCGGCGACCTCAACCAGGTCTCCATGCGCCAGGATGCGATTTTCGGCTTTGAAGTGCCCCTGCGGGTCGAAGGCGTCGACACGGATATTCTGACCCCACGGGAAACCTGGAAGGACGTCGCCGCCTATGACGTCCTCGCCCGGGATCTCGCCCGGCGCTTTGCGGAGAATTTCGAACCCTTCGCGCCTTTCGTGGACGAGCGCGTGCTGGCCGCCGCACCGAAGGTGGACTGAGCACACGGCGCCTACGGTCCCGATGAGCAAATCTGACAGGGCAAGGCCAATTTAAGGTCTGGCCCTGTCTCAGCCACTGACAGGGTCCCGGTGCTGTCGCCAACTCCCCGTTAAGCGTTCCGACCTAGTCTTGTGCCCGATCGGGTGTCCAAGACGTGATCTTTGTGGGCGACCCTGACAGTACAGCCTCATCAGGTGGGGTCGGGGGAATGCCGCACGGCAGGGTTCATTTTGAAATCTTCGTCCAAAAGCAGATGCCCGGCAGCAGCTGGAAGCTTGTCGATGCCCTGCATCAGAAGGACGCGGCCATTGAAGTGGCTGACGTGCTCTATGCCGAGGGCGGCCTAAAGGGCGTCAAGGTCGTCAAGGAAACGCTTGATCCGGACACGGGCGAATATATGAGCCTGACGGTCCATGAGGTCGGCGATGGGGGCCAGGCGCAATCGGGCTCGGGCACGGAAGAGGCGGTTCTGCCCTGTTTCTGCCCCCAGGATCTTTATAGCAGCCATGCCCGTGCCACCATTGCCCGTCTGCTGAGCGATTATCTGGGCCGTCAGCGCATGACGGTGACGGAGCTGCTTCACAGGGCGGATGCGCTGGAAACTCTCACAGCGACGGGCACCGTCCTGCAACACGCCATCCAGAAGGTGGCCGTGGCCCATGCCGGCGCCACGGGCCAAAGCATCCATGACACCGTCCGCAAGCTGAACGACCTCGTTTCCCGGGCGAGCGAGCGTGTCTATAAGGACGCGCGCTCGGGCACCCTGCCGACTTTGGCTGACGATGGCCTTGCCGGCGCGTATGACTGCGTCGCCTTCTCCGACGAGCCGGACTATCTGCTGTCGGCGGCGGTGGCGAACCATATGGCGGGTCTGAAAACCTGGGGGGAGAAGCTGCGGGCCATTCTCGCGCTGATGCCGACCCTGCCTGAAGAGGGTCTGGGCCGGGAGATCTGCCTCCGGATCATTGACCGGTTCGTCTGTGACATGGTGGCGGGACGGGCGGCGCTTCAGGACCTCATGGGCGTACACGCCAGCCTGGGCGCGCTCCTGTGCAGCATGAACGATCTCTTCTTGGGCGCCGTGGACCAGGACGATCCGGAAGTGGCTGCGGGTGTGAAGGTCCTGTCGGCGGAGTTCGCCCGGGGCAAACTATCGGGGGCCCGGGGTGCCATTGGTCAACGCATTTTGGCCGAGCTGCGCGCGCCCCGGCGCCTTGAGCCTGATTGCCTCGAAACGGAAGTCGCGACGGTGCGCGGGCTTGCCACCAAGATGGTGGTCGGCCAAGGCAAATTCCTGGCCATCGAAGACATCACTGACGCATTCATGACCCGGTGCCGCCGTCTGCTCGCCTCCGACATCATCGAGCCCTATCTGGAAAGTCTGCCCGACCAGGCCGAGCGTATCCGCAAGATCCTGGCCCTGGAGCCCAATATGGTGGGTCAGGAGAGTAAGCGGGTTCTGGCGGCCATTTTGCTGCCCCAGGTCACCGCTCACACCACCGAGCGGCACTATTTGACCTCGAAGACCCCCGCCATCGCTCGGTTGAAGGAGCTGGCCGGCTTCCAGGCTCTCGTGCTCACCTCGGATTTTCCCGACACGAACCGGCGCCAGATAGCCGAGGCCCTGGACATTCTGGCCTGTGAAGTCGAGGCACGGATCCAGGTCATTGAGGGGATCTGCAAGCGCAATGTCCCGGCAGAGGAGAAGGTGCTGGCCCTGCTGCGTCTCGTGACGGGTCAAGTGTTCACCGATGGGGAGTTGCTCCGCCGGGCAAAGCTGGCGGTCATCCGCCTGATCCGGGAGCCGCGCTTCATGCGCCGGCTGGCCGAAAGCGCCGCCATAGACGAGAAGGCCAAGGGCCGCTTGAAGGAAATGCGCGACCTGATCGACGAGGCGGAACTCCACAAGCTCTCCGAAGCGGCCTGACAGCGCTCGCCCCTGTTCACCCCGTCCCGGCCATGATTGGATAGCGCCGGATTTTTTGCGACGGGCAAGGGACGGGAGGGACGCCATGATCACGGTCCACCATCTGAACAATTCACGGTCCCAGCGGGTGCTTTGGTTCCTGGAGGAACTGGAGGTGCCCTACACCATCACCCTGTATCAGCGGGACACGACGACCAATCTGGCCCCGCCAGAGCTGAAGGCCATTCACCCTTTGGGCAAGTCACCGGTGATCACCGACGGCGACACCGTCGTGGCCGAAAGCGGTGCGATCTTGGACTATCTGGCCGAACGCTATGGAAATGGCCGGTTCCGGCCCGCCGCGGGCACGCCTGAGGCCCTGCGCTACACCCATTTCATGCATTTTGCCGAAGGCTCGGCCATGACGCCCCTGTTGCTTGGGCTTTATGTCGGGCGTCTCGGGGAGGCTGGCGAACCCCTCTGGCCCCGGATCTCCTCGGAGCTTAAAAACCATCTTGACTATCTCAACGGTGAAGTCGGCGGCCGGCCGTTCCTGGTGGGGGATGATCTGACCAGCGCCGATGTCCAGGTGAGCTTCGTTCTGGAAGCGGCCCAAGCTCGCGGGGCGCTTGATGCCTATCCGCAGCTGCGCGCTTATCTGTCGGGCCTTCAGGCCCGCCCCGCTTATCGCCGGGCCCTGGAAAAGGGCGGTCCTTACGCCTTTGGTCCCCAGGACTGAGACAAGAACACCAATCCGACATCTTCAGAGGGAGGAATGAAATGTCCGAACCCGTTCTTTTGGAAGAGCGCGACGGTCCCGTCGCCATTTTGACGCTCAACCGGCCGCAGCGCATGAATGCCTTGTCGCGCCAGTTGCGCGCCGAGCTGGCGGATGCGGTGATCCGCCTGGAGAATGATCCAGAGGTCACCATCCTCATCCTGACCGGCGCCGGGGAAAAGGCCTTCACGGCCGGCCTTGACCTGAAGGAACTGGGTGAGAGTGACGACAGTGCCCTTGCGGATGTGGATGCGCCGGATCGGGTCGATCCCGTGCGGGCCCTCGGCCGTTTCACCGGTCCGGTCATCGGCGCCATCAATGGTGTGGCAATCACCGGCGGCTTTGAGCTTGCCATTGCCTGCGATGTCTTGATCGCGTCCACCAATGCACGCTTTGCCGACACGCATGCCCGCGTGGGGATCATGCCGGGTTGGGGGTTGAGCCAGAAGCTTTCCCGCATCATCGGTATCTCCCGTGCAAAGGAATTGTCTTTCACGGGCAATTTCCTGTCGGCCGAGGGGGCCTATGACTGGGGGCTCATCAATCGTGTGGTCGCGCCGGAAGAGCTGATGCCCACGGCCCGGGCACTCGCCGCCGATATGGCGACCATCGATCCCATATTCCTGAAGCGCTATCGCCGGCTGATCGACGAGGGCTATGCCACCACATTCGAGGGCGGCATGGCTCTGGAGCAGGAGGCCTCCCGCGAGGCCAATGCCGCGGTAAGTGGTGCTGATGTGGAGGCCCGGCGCCGCGCCGTTCTGGAACGGGGCCGGGAGCAGACGGGCAACGACTAAATTTGTATCGGCACGGACGGCATCCCGCCTCGTCCGCCTTTTTGCAGAACCATGACCCGCGACGGAGCGGCCGGCACCAGCCGCGCCCGCCCCTTGGTCGCGGGCATTGCTGCATCCCAGGGGTGTAATTCGACATCAAGCCAATGAAGCAACGCGAAATACTCCAATTCGCGTGTTTATCCTGCTCCCGAGACTTATGGTTGAAGTCACGGAGTGTCTAACAAAAAAGTTTATAGGGGGGTCAACATCTTCATTGTAGGCATCGATTTGGTCGTGTATTAGCTACACAAATTCCCTTTGAAAAGGAGCCCACTATGTCAACTGATCTTGACATCACACTCATGCCGACCGTGGATCTCCTGGAGATCATTTTTAGTGGCGAGGTACAACTTGCATTGGCGGGCGCTATTCCTGCGTCAGATATCCGCTTGCATATTTTCAATGCGGACGGAACCAACCCCATTTCGCCAGACGCCTTTAATGGCGGGTACAACCCGCAAATGTTCGGGTTCAATCCTGGCGTTCAGAACTTCGCGCAATTCAACATGCAGCGCTTTTTGAACTCGCCGGACCTTGAGCCCAATGTGCCGTTCCCTGGGCCGACCAACACGGTCTCGACAGAAACGGGCGACGTGACCTTCCTGACCACTCCGGATGGCTTCACCTGGCGCTATCAGGCCGCGCTGCAGTCCTCCATTTTTGGCTTTGATCCGGCGGACTACAGCTTCCTGCCAACGCCGGTTCCCCTGACCGATCCCTTCATCGCCAGCGTGCTGACCGGCTTCCGCGCGCCTGGCGATATCAGCGTGACCAATGTCAGTCGCAACACCGTGCTTGAGTTCACGGAAGATCAGGGGACGGACCGCTATCTGCTGACGGATGCCTTTGGCAATCAGTATCTCCAGGTGTTCTCACGCACGGGCGATCCCGCGCAGACGGCGCAGAACTTCTTCAATGTACCGCTCCCCGCTGGCTGGACCCGGGAAATCCTGAGCGCTGACGCGGTTCTTGACGCCGATGTGGATCCGGGCGGTGACATCCGTCTCACCTCGACTCAGTCCGGAGACGGACGCTCCAATGTTGTCGTGGTGACGGACGCCTTCGGCAGCGTCTTTCAGCAGGTTGGTTGGGGCGACAGCGGGATCACGCTCGGAACAACCATCGAAGGCTTTCAGATTTGGGGCGGCGTGAGCAATGACATGCTGCTCGGCGACGTGGATGACAGCACGTCCTTTGACAACGAGATCTTCGGCGGCCATGGCAACGACACGCTTAATGGCGGCGGCGGCGAAGACACACTGATGGGCGGCGCCGACGACGACCTGCTTATCGGCGGCGCGGATGACGATGTGTTCTATTTCTCATCCGACAACGGAGTGGATACGGTCGCCGACTTCGAAGACGGTGATGCGCTGGTGTTTGACGGCGAAGACCTGGCTGACGCCATTGGCGATTCCGTCATTATGAACGGTGAAGTCGTCAGCTTCACGGGCGGCGGCGAAGCGGAAATCGGCTTTGATGGCGAAGACGTCACGATCACCTATTCGGTCGAAGATGAGGCCGACACCATCGTGATCCTTGAGGATACGGACCTGCCCTTCGTGACGTCAGTGGATGTGGGACGGACCTGGAGCAATGGCTTTGGCTCCAATGTCGGCACGGCAGGGGGCTTTATCGGCTCTGTGACGATCGAGAACGCCACCGGCGCGGATCAGATCGAACTGTTTGCCGATCTCGATCTCGACAGCTTCGATTTCAACAGCATTTGGGTCGGCGGCCTCGGCAATCCGAAATCCATCGATGTTCAGGAAGGCATTGTCGAAATTCTGCCCACGGGCAATCCGTTCTGGCAGCCCGTCATCGCGGATGGCGACAGCGTCACGATCTCGTTCAAGGCCAGCACCACGGACCAGGATGCCCTGGCAGCAATCCTCGACGGTGATCTCGAGACCTTCCTCTTCGAAGACGCTTCTCTCGACGCCTTCTGGGGCTGATAGCCACTTCGCACCGTGCCCCAACCGTGTTGGGGCACGGTATCAGCGTCTGGGCAGCATTAGATCCGCACTCGGAGTCCTTCCAGCTTGCGAATGCCCGTGGCAAGGGCCACGAAATGGGGCAGGGGCCCAGCAAAGTCCACATGGGGCAGGCGGGTTGCAAAAGCATCGAGTGTTTCCTCGATCTCGATGCGCGCCAGCATTTCTCCCAGGCACCGGTGTGGGCCGCCACCGAACCCGATGGCCATACGCGGCAGGTCCGTACGCGTAATGTCGAACCTGTTGGGATCCTTATAGCGTGCCGGATCGCGCTGCGCTGCCGAGATACCCAGCACAACGATGGCGTCGCCTTTAAAGGTCGAGCCGTCCAGCTCGAAATCCTCCACGGCGAACCGGGGCAGATTGCCCACCGTGGGTTCATAGCGCAGCGTCTCGTCGACGGCTTGGCGCATGAGGCCGCGCTCGGCGATCAGGCGGTCCCACTGGTCCCGGTGCTGAAGAAGCAGGGTCATCGCCACGGCAAGGGCTGTGCGGGTCGTGTCGCTGCCGGCGAAGATCAGGCCCAGGATCTGGGCCAGCAATTCGTCTTCGGAATAAACACCGCTTTCCCCGACCTGCTGGATGAAGGCCGTGAGGAAGTCTTCCCTGGGGGCCTTGCGGCGCTCATCCACAAGGCTGCGTACATAGTCGGTAAGGCCCGTGATGGCTTCGTCCACCGGGCCAGCGCCCTCCGCGGTCAAAAAGCCGAAAGCAAGACCCAGGGTGTCCGCCCAGGCCTTGAAGCGGGGAATATCCGCCTGGGGCACCCCTAGCAGATCGCAGATGGCCCGGGTCGGGATCTGTCCGGCCACATCCTCAATGAAATCGATCTCCCCGGCGCCGGCGAGCTCATCAAGGCGCTGGTCGATCAGGCGCCGCACCCGCTCGCGCCGTTGGGCGATCACCGGGAAGGCAAAGGTCTTTTGCAGCGGCGCGCGCAGGCGGGTGTGCCGGTCACCATGGGCGGTGAGCACGATCTGGCCCCACCAATCGAACAGGGGGCCTTCCGTAATGCCCCGCAGGGTCATGATTTCCACACCCACGGGCCGCATACGTGGATGGGTCATCAGCCGCTCAACGAGGTCATAGGCGAACACCCAGGTGACCATGGGCCGTTCATAGACTGGGATCTTTGTTGCCAGAACGCGGGCCCAGCCATGCATGTCGGCCAGGAAAGCGCCGTCCTCCGGCACGGTGCCGTCCCAGGCCTCAAGGGTGGGCGCGCGGTCCGAAACGGGGCCCAGGGGCTCAGGCGTGGTCATACTGTCCTCCATATCGGTCCCAATGCGGATGATCACTTGCAGGATCGGTGATCTGGCAGGACCGGTGACTATGAACGGTTTTCGATTTCCTCACGGCGCATTTCGAGGGCCAGCCACTCCTCCTCGGCCTTGGCCAGGTCCCCTTCCACTTTCTCCAGCGCGCGGACGGTCTTGTTGAAGGTTTCCGGGTCCTTGGTGAAGAGGTCCGGGTCCTCCAGGCGTTTTTTCAGCTTGGCAATAGTGTCTTCCATCTCCGCCATGCGGTCGGGCAGGGTGTCGAGCGCGAACTGTTCCTTGTAGGTCAGTTTCGCCGCGGCCGGCTTTGTCGCGCCATTGCCGGCGGAGGCGGTCTTGGTGTCCTTCTTGGCCGGCTTATCGGTCGATTTTTCCGCTGCCTTGCCCCCTGGGCGCGCGCCCCTCTGGGCCAGCATATCTGTGTAGCCGCCAGCATAATCCGTCCACACCCCTTTGTCAGTCTCCGGCGTTGTGGTCAGCAGGCTTGTGACAATCCGGTCGAGAAAATCCCGGTCGTGGCTGACCAGCAGCACCGTTCCCTCATAGGCGCTGAGCATCTCTTCCAGGAGGTCGAGGGTCTCCAGGTCCAGATCATTGGTCGGTTCGTCGAGGACCAGGAGGTTTGACGGGCGGGCAAGGGCTATGGCGAGCGCCAGGCGGCCACGCTCACCACCGGACAGGGCGCTGACGGGTGAGCGCACCTGTTCGCCTGTGAACAGGAAATCCTTCATATAGCTCATGACATGGCGCTGTTCTCCGCCCACGCAGACCATATCGCCGCGCCCTTCCGTCAGCGCCTCTTGCAATGTCATGTTCGGCTTCAGGCTGGCCCGCCGCTGGTCAAGGGAGATCATCTCCAGATTGGTCCCAAGGCGGATGGTTCCGGTATCAGGTTCGAGCTGGCCCGTGAGCAGATTGATGAGTGTGGTCTTGCCCGCCCCGTTGGGCCCGGCAATGCCAATCCGGTCGCCCCGTTGTACGGCCAGGGTCAGATCCTTCACGATCGTGCGTTCGCCATAGGCCTTGGTGATGTTCTTGGCATCAATCACCAGTTTGCCCGAAGTCTGACCTTCCGAGGCCGCCATTTTCACGGTGCCCGGCGCGCGGCGGGCCTCGCGGCGTTTCTGGCGCAAGGCGTGCAGCTCTGCCATGCGGCGCACATTGCGCTTGCGCCGGGCCGTCACGCCATAGCGTACCCAGTCCTCTTCGGCGGCGATCTTGCGGTCGAGCTTGTGGCGCTCCTGTTCCTCCTGTTCGAACACGCTGTCCCGCCAGGCCTCGAATTGGCCAAAGCCCTGGTCGAGGCTGCGGGCCCGGCCCCGATCGATCCACACGGTGCGCCGTGTGAGGGTCTGGAGGAAGCGGCGGTCGTGGCTGATGAGCACCAGCGCCGCGCGGGTCTGGCCGAGGGTGCTTTCGAGCCACTGGATCGTGGGCATGTCCAAGTGGTTGGTGGGCTCATCCAGCAACAGCACATCCGGGTCCGGCGCCAGCGCGCGGGCAATCGCGGCCCGGCGTCCTTCGCCTCCCGACAGGGTTGCCGGATCCTCCGTCCCCTGAAGGCCAAAGCCTTCCAGCAGCAAGCGCGCCCGGTGTGGCTCGTCCCCCGGCGCAAGGCCGGCCTCCACATAGTCGAGCACGCTCGCAAAGCCACTGAAATCGGGCTCCTGCTCCAGATAGCGCAAGGTGATGCCCGGTTTGACGAAGCGGGTGCCGTCATCGGGTTCGATCTGCCCGGCGGCGATTTTCAGGAAGGTGGATTTGCCCGAGCCGTTGCGCCCCACAAGGCACAGCCGATCGCGCTCGAAGACGAACATGTCCGCGCCTTCGAACAGGGGTGTACCGCCAAAGGTGAGGGCGATGTCCTGGAGACTGAGAAGTGGTGCTGCCATGACATGTGAGTTAGCCCCCGTGGCCCCATCAGGGCAAGGGGCTCAAGGTGTCGGCGGTTGGCTCTAG
>CAYUYV010000114.1:0-3721 GCA_964449455.1 uncultured Alphaproteobacteria bacterium
TGCCGCCCATCCGTTCGGACCAGCGGATGCCCCTGAACGCAATGAATGGACCTATTGGGTGGTGTCTCAGTTTGAATTCTGTGAACTGCAAAAAAAAACCCGCCGAAGCGGGGAGCACTAACTACGCCGTGAGAGTGACTTGCTATCGTCACAGTGCACGGCGGCCCCTGGCGGGGTCTTAGACGCGGATCATTTTTATGAGAGCCGCTAACGACAAGTAATTGGCACACTACAGGTGTTTTGTCAATATCGACATGCCCATCGCGTGAAGAACGCACTGCCGAATTATTCTTAAGTTTTCGTTACTTATCGGCTCGTACAAATAGATTCGCTTGCCATCCGCGTCTTTGCCACGGCGAATAAAATCCAGACGGTGGAAGCCGACCGCATTAACCATATCGCCCTTTACCCACACACCGTCAGATTGCATGCGCTGCGGCAATCTAGGCCGTAAATCAATCTGTGCATGATACCGCATAACAGGGTCAGGAGCCGTGGTGCTAAGCGAAACCACGGTGCATAAATGATGCCGGGCTTTGATCTTGGGGCTGAGCACCACAACAGGACGACGCTTATCCATTTCTGGATTTTTGAAGCCCGGCCCAAAATCGCACATCAAAACAGTGCCAGTATCGGGGTGCTCTCTTATCGCCATCAGTTGCCGGCCTTTTTCTTACAAGGGCCGCGCGGACCGGGTTTGGGTGCCCGCTCATCCATCCAGGCCACCACGTCTGCAAGATTCCAGACCCGATCCGTCAGACCCGCTTGCATGGCGGGCGTAACTTTCAGCGTCTTATAGATGCAACAGAAGTTGTACCAGACGGTATAGATCGCGACCATGTGCATATGGCTCTCGAACTTCTTCGAGAAGGCATTACCGCCTATTGGATTTCGACGGCTGATCGGGGCCAGCGCACCGTGACGGCTGCACCGCGCGCCGCACGCGGCACGCTTGCTTGTCCGCTTTTCCCGGCGGACCGCGCTGGCGAAGAGCGGGCCGGAGGGGACCAGGCGGTCCGGTTCGCGACATGGACGGTAGCGCCGGTGCGCTCCAGAAGCGTCTTGGCAATAAAAAAGCCCAATCCCATGCCGTGCTGGCCTTCGTCGGGCAGCGGCCGCCCGCCCGGTGTGTCGGCAAGGGCGGTTTCCTTGGTCTCGGCAGGGGGCCGCCGGGTCGTGACATAGGGCTCGCCCAGGCGATCGAGAATCTCCGGTGCGAAGCCGGGGCCGTCGTCACAAATCTGAACCCGGATTTCGTCCTTGTCCCACAACGCCATGATCTCAACCCGCTCCCGGCCGAAATCGACAGCGTTTTCGACGATATTGCCGAGGCCATAAAGGATCTCGGGCCGGCGGAGCAGATGGGGCTCCCGGCCCGCCTCGCCGTCGCTCAGCGGATCGGCCTCAAGCTGATCGGCGTCTTCCTCTGGAGGGCTGAGCACGACCTCCACCTCGACGCCAAAGTCACGATGAGGCGCCGCCACCTCGCTGAGCAACACACCGAGGGCCATGCGGCGCATCACCAAATCGTTCTCGCCCGGCTCCTGGGACAGGCGGGACAGGATTTCGCGGCAGCGATAGGCTTGGTCACGCAGAAGCTCCAGATCCTCGTAAAGAGGGCTCTGGGGCGGCAGGTCCCGGCTCAGTTCCTTGGCGGTGAGCGCAATCGTCGACAGGGGGGTGCCGAGTTCATGGGCCGCCGCGGCTGCCAGGGAGCCGAGGGCTGCAAGCCTTTGTTCACGTGACAACACTTGTTGGGTCGCGGACAGGGCGGTGCGCATGCGATCGGCTTCGACCGACACCCGCCACGCATAGGCCGATGAGAACAAAATCCCCAGACCCAGGGAAATCCAAAGCCCATGGAGATAAACCGGGTGGAAGGTCATCACCTCCCCCGGCAGCCAAGGCAATGGCTGGTGCACATAAAGAAGGAAGGTGATCAGGACAAAGCCGAGACCACCGAGAAAGACGGTTGCGCGCAAGTTGAGCACCGTCGCTGCGATCGTGATGGGCGCCAGAAGCAGCAAGGTGAAAGGGTTCTGGATGCCGCCCGTCCAATAGAGCAGGCCCGCCAATTGCACGAGGTCAAACGCCGAGTGGGTCGCTGCCTGGACGACGGAAACCCTCTGCGAGAACGGATTGCGGATCTGGAGCACCAGATTGAACACGACACTGGCCGAGATCACCGCGAAACAGGGCCCAAGGGGCATATCAAAGCCCAGGCCGAAATACACGATCAGCACCGCCGCCGTCTGGCCGATCACCGCAAGCCACCGGATCAGGACCAGGGTGCGCAGGCGCACATTGTGCTGCGGCCGGGATTCTTCCTGGCCCCAGCCGCGCAGGTCGACCATGCGGGTCCACCACAGGCCGCCGGAGCGCGCATTCGGTCCGCCCTGATTCATCAGGCCCGTTGCCGGATTATTCATGGAGCACCTGCAAGGACCGTTGCGGCCATGGGGGCTTGCGCCCTATAACGCCGGGTAAGGTCACGCTGTTTTTTGGAGTTTGAACAACTATGTCTTCGCTTCTTGGACTGATGGCTTGGCCCTTCATGCTCATCGCTTTGGTCGCGCTTGTTTGGCTGGTGCGCCGGGTCATCGAGCGTGAGCGGCTTTTGTCGGAAATCGACGCCTATGGCCAGCAGGTGGAAATCGAAGATCTCCCCGATACGCAGACGCCGTTGACGCTGTTTTTCGGGCTCTTCGTGTTCGCAGTCCTTTTAGATATTCTGTTTTGATGTGAGGTCACGGCCCCAAACGCGATATTTCGTGCCTCAGTGAGCCCGTTACCGGGCCCCAGACGCCTCCAGAAGACGCATCACGGCCACCTGATTGTTCCGTCGAGCGACTTCGAGGGCGGTACGGCCGGTCATTTCGGTGATCTCCAGATCCGCACCGGCTTCAATCATGACCCGCACAACGTCCACATGGCCGAGATAGGCCGCCGTGATCAGCGGTGCCTCGCCCCGCGTCCCCGGCATATCCGGATCGGCACCCGCCGTGAGCAGGGCCTTGACCATGCCCGCCTCACCAAGGGCCGCGGCGCGGCTGAGGGCCGTGCGATCGTCGGTGCGCTTGCGCGGCCGATCGTCAGGGCGGGCCCCCGCTTCCAGGAGCGCTTCGACAAAATAGTCCTCGCGGGATTCAACAGCGAGGATGATGGCCGGGACGCCCGAACCGTCCCGCAAGGTCGGCCGGGTCTCGTTCACAAGGGCCAGTTTGAAGCCCTCAAAATCCCGTTCCTCAATCGCGGTGATGATATCGGTATCGTCACCGCCACCAAACTGGGCCGGTGCCGGTGTGGCCATCCACACAGCCGCCGCGAGGACGGCACCCATCAGCCTTGCCTGCGCGCCGAAGCGGAAAGTCCGGGCAGCACGCGTGTCAGCATCGGGGCGAGACGCTTGTGAGCTCCAAATCCGGATTGCCATGACGTCCCTTTCTCCGTGATGACCGTGTCAACAAGACCCAGATCAGGCCTGTGCGCCGAAAAGCCTGAGACCTCAAAGGCCTCTGTTCCATTCTCAACAACTGTCCCGTTCGAAGACCTGTTCGAAAAGCACCGGCATGGGGTCAAAAAAAGGAGCCATTCGCCGTATATCTCTCGCTGCCAGTCCATCGAAAACCTAAGGCGTAAGGACTACCATGACCAGGACGTCATCACCACTGCCGCGCACGCCGTCCAAGGCCACCGGCCCCGGAGCCACCCGTCCCGGAGC
>CAYUYV010000114.1:3821-13869 GCA_964449455.1 uncultured Alphaproteobacteria bacterium
TCCCGGAGCAACCCGTCATGGGGCCACCCGTCCTGGGGCAACGGGTTCCAGGACCACGGGGCGACGCACAGCCGGATTGGGCGTACCGGTGCTTCTCGCCACCCTTGCGATCATTACGGCAACGGCCATTGCCTTTGTCGTGACGGCCACACCGCCCGATCGCCCCATGGTGCGCACCACTGGCGAAGCCACGGTCGGCGGGCCTTTCTCCATGGTGGATCACAACGGCGTTCCGGTCACGGAAGAGAGCTTCAAGGGCAAGGTTCTGGTGCTTTATTTCGGCTTTACCTACTGCCCCGATGTGTGCCCGACCCAGCTCCTGGCCTTGAGCGACGCCCTTGAGCGCCTGGGCGACAAAGGCAGCGACGTGGCGCCGGTCTTTGTCAGCGTCGATCCGGAACGGGACACGCCAGAGGTCTTGAAAGACTATGTGACGAATTTTCATCCCTCAATGGTCGGGCTTACAGGATCCGTTGAACAGGTCGCGGCCATGGCGGATGCTTTCTATGTGACCTATTACAAGGTGAAGAATGTCGACACGGCGGCAGAGTACCTGATGGATCACACCAGTATCGTTTATGTCATGGGCCGGGACGGCAAATATCTGACCCATTTTACCCATGCGACGCCGCCAAAGCAGATGGCGGAAACCCTGAAACAGTTCTTATGAGGAACAATCGGTCTGCTCCGCCTCTTTGCTCGTCCGAAGCGTTGGCAGGGTCGGCAGTTCCCTTCCCGCATTGGGACGGATATGATTTCGCAAATGCGGCAAGGGATTTGCCTAAAGGCGAGGGTAGGGCACCGGTTGCCCGTTATCGGCGCACGTCGAGACGGACCGATGGACCGGAAGCTGAGGCCGATCAATCAGGGGCGGTAAAATGCTTTATCATATCTATGAAATGAACCATGCGGTCATCGCACCTTTGCGGGCCGTTGCTGATCTTAACCAAATGATCTTCCGCAGTCCTCTCAATCCCATGTCCTATACGGTCATGGGCCGGACAATCGCGGCCGCAAGCGACGTGTTTGAGAGCACGACCCGGCGTTACGGCAAGCCGCGTTTCGGCCTTGACGAGACGACGGTTGAGGGCAAGCCCGTCGCGATTACGGAACATGTGGTCTGGCGGCGGACCTTCTGCCAGCTGAAACATTTCCGCCGGGATCCGCAACAGCTCGCCGAAGCAAGAGGCGGCGCCAGCGAGCCCGACCCCAAGGTGCTCATCGTCGCGCCGCTGTCTGGCCATTATGCGACACTTCTGCGCGGCACGGTCGAGGCCATGCTGCCTGAACATGAGGTCTATATCACCGATTGGCGGGATGCCCGCATGGTGCCGGCCTCCCGGGGCTCCTTCGACCTCAATGACTATATCGACTACCTGATTGAGATGATCCAGCATCTGGGACGCGACGTTCACGTCCTGGGCGTGTGTCAGCCCGGGCCGGCCGTGCTGGCCGCGGCATCGGTCATGGGCGAAAACGACGATCCGGCCGCACCGGCATCCATGGTGCTGATGGGCAGCCCGATCGACACCCGCAAGAGCCCGACCGAACCCAACATTCTCGCGGAGCAACAGCCTTTTGAATGGTTCGAGGACACCATGATCATGACGGTGCCCTGGCCCAATCCGGGCTTCTCACGCGCCGTCTATCCGGGCTTCATCCAGCTCACCAGCTTCATGTCCATGAATTCGGACCGGCACCTGGACGCCCATTGGGACTATTATTCGCACCTGATCAAAGGTGACGGGGACTCTGCACAGAAACACCGGGAGTTTTATGATGAATATCTGTCCGTCATGGATTTGACGGCCGAGTTCTATCTCCAGACCATCGACCATGTGTTCCAGCGCCACCTGCTGCCAAAAGGCGAACTGATGCACCGCGGCAAACCCATCCGCCCGGCAGCCATCACCAATACCGCGCTGATGACCGTCGAAGGGGAACTCGACGACATTTCCGGCATCGGACAGACCCAGGCTGCCCATGATCTGTGCATCAATGTCCCTGACCATATGCAGACGGACTATATCCAGCCCAAAGTCGGCCATTATGGCGTCTTCAACGGCTCGCGCTGGCGCACGGAAATCCAGCCACGGGTCCGGGACTTCATCCGCACCCACCGTACCCGCCCAACTGGGAAGGTGATCAGCGCGGTGGCCATGCCGGCCAATGACGACACCGCGGGCACGGACGGTCAGGACTGAGCATGCCAGGGGCGCCGCCGGAAAACGGCGCCCCACCTTCTTTCCAGTGACGTGGCGGCACAGACGGGCAACGAATCAGGGTTTCCTTCTCTTTCAAGCCGTTCTGAGCGCCAGCCGTTCTGAGCGCCAGCCGTTCTGAGCCGAAGGACGCATCCCATGGGCCAGGCTGCCCGCGCATCGCTGCTGCTCACGGAGGCCGCCGATCGCATCCAGATCGGCGGTGAAAGCGTTCCATTTTCCATTCGGATCAATCCGAGAGCGCGCCGGCTTTTCGTCAAGGTGGACCCCATCAAGCGGCAGGTCATCCTCGTCGTGCCGCGAAAGCGGGATGTGACGCGTGCCCTCGACTTTGCGGCGAGCCAAAAGACCTGGATCGCGGATCGGCTGGCCGAGGCGCCCAAGGGCACACCCTTCGCGCCGGGCGCGATCATTCCTGTCCGGGGACGCCCCCTCACCATCACCCCGGCGCCAGACCTTCTTAAACGGACCATTCAGCCCGATGAGAGCACGGGCCGGCTGCTGATCGGCCGGTCCGGACCCGATCTCGACAGTCGTGTTCTGCACTGGCTCAAAAGTCTTGCGCGCTGGGACATCAATGAGCGCGTCAGGATCCATACGGACCGTCTGGGCGTACGGCCCTTGCGCGTGACGGTGCGCGACACGCGGACCCGCTGGGGGTCCTGTTCATCCGCAGGCGCCTTGTCCTTCTCCTGGCGGCTGATCATGGCGCCGCCGGACATTCTCGACTATGTGGCCGCCCATGAGGTCGCGCATCTTGTGCACCACGATCACAGCCCGGCCTTTTGGGCCGTTGTGCGCGATCTCCATGACGATCCCGGCGGCGCCACCGCCTGGCTGAAACGGGACGGAGCGACGCTGCACCGCTACGGCACTGTCTGAACGGCGCTTATGGGTGTGACCGATGCGGTCGCACGATCCGCAAGGGGATCACCGTCGGATCCAAGCAAGGTGAGCAGCAGATCCGGCACCGGCGGATCGAGGCGGCGCACCTCCGGCAGACGCGGCAGGGCAGCCTCGGCAAAGGCATGCCAGATCCGCGCAGGCACCGTCCCGCCCGTGACCTCGTCCATGGGCCGGCCGTCGTCATTGCCGACCCAGACCCCGGCCACCAGCCCGTCCACATAGCCGATAAACCAGGCATCCCGGAAATTCTGACTGGTGCCGGTCTTGCCGGCGACGGCTTGGTCCGGCAGGGCAGCGGCCCGTCCGGTGCCATCGACCACCACGGCCTGCATCATCTCCTGGAAACCGGCCAGGATCTCCTGCCCTATGGCCTCACCCAGATCTCCGTTTTCCCGCTCATAGAGAATCTGCCCGGCTCTGGTCTCGATACGGATCATCGGATTGATGGCGACCGCCCGCCCGCCATTGGCCATGGGCACATAGGACGCTGTCAGGGACAGGGGCGTCACCTCCATGGTTCCGAGCGAGAGGGATGGATAGGGCTTGAGATCCGCATCAAGACCAAGACGCTGTGCGGTCTTGATGACACGGCCCCTTCCGATGGTTTCTGTCAGGCGCACCGTGGCCGCGTTTAGGGAACGGGCAAGCGCCCGGGTAAGGCTGACCTTGCCCTCATAGCGGCCCGTGAAGTTTGACGGCGACCACCGGCCCACCTTGATGGGCCGGTCTTCAATCGCATAGTCAGGCCGCCACCCTGCCTCCAGCGCCGCCAGATAGATGAAGGGCTTGAACGCGGACCCAGGCTGGCGCCAGGCCTTGACGACCCGGTTGAAGGGACTGGCGCGATAGGACCGGCCACCCACCAGGGCTCGAACAGCGCCCGTTGAATCAAGGGCCACCAGCGCCACCTGTCCGATCGAGGCCTCCTTTGCAAGCGCATCGTCAAGAACGGACGCCACCGCCTGTTCCGCCGATTTCTGAAGCTCAAGATCCAGCGAGGTGCGGACCACCAAAGGCTCACGCACGCGCCCGATATAGTCCGCCAGCAGATCAACACTCCAGTCCACGAAGTAGTGAACGCCCGGCGTTGCTGCCTCGCCAAGCACCAGGGGACGGTCCGCTGCCTGATCCGCCTCTTCCGTGCTGATAAAGCCGAGGGCGGCCATCCGGCGGAGCACCAGCCGCGCACGCTCCTGCGCGCCGTCGGCATTGTGAGTCGGGGCATAGCGCGAGGGCGCCTTTAGAAGGCCCGCAAGCACTGCGGCCTCCCCTAAGCTGAGCGCGCGCGCCGGCTTGGCGAAATAGCGCCGTGCGGCGGCGTCGATGCCGTGGGTGCCCGCGCCGTAATAGACCCGGTTGAGATAGAGGGCGAGAATGTCCTTCTTGCTCAGCCGGGCCTCCAGCCACAGAGCCAGCAGCGCCTCCTGGAGTTTGCGCCGCACCGTGCGCTCATGGGTCAAAAACAGGTTCTTGGCGAGCTGCTGGGTGAGAGTGCTTCCCCCCTGTACGACGCGGCCTGCGACCATATTGGCCGTCAGTGCACGACCCAAACCCTGCAGGTCGAGCCCGAAATGGTGGAAGAAGCGGTGATCCTCAATGGCGAGAATGGCCTGCGGCACATGATCCGGCAGGTCCTCAAGCCGCACATCGCCGCCGAAGGTCATACCCCGGTGACTGATCAGTGTGCCCGACACGTCATGGACCGCGACGCTGGCGCTCTCAGGCGGCGCGAACAAGTCCCTCGTGTCGGGCAACCCGCTGGCGAGATAGGCAAGGCCGATCCCGGCGACGATCACCAGCCACAACAGCCCCTCGGCCAGCCGGGACAGGAGTCCCAGCATCGGATTGGTCTGCACACGATGTGATGGCCGTCGCTTGCGGCCTTTTCTGGCTGGCATGGGTGAGCCCGTCCCCCGGATGATCGATGCGGCAGGCACGGTCCCAGGGGCCGCTTAAGGAAGGGTTTTCATTCTGGATTTGGAGGGGGGGACGGTGCAGTGTTATGCGGATGCGGAGGATCATCACACGGCTGCACCGCGCGATCTGCAATGCCGAACAAGGAGGAAAACGCCGTGTCCGACAGCCCCAATAGTACGGACTGGGCGACCAGCCGCGGCGAAAAATGGCTGGCCCAGCTTGAGCCCATGGAAGCCATGCTGGCCGTGGTCACCGAGCCGCTCATCGCTGCCCTCATGCTCGACCATTCCTGCCGCATTGCCGATATCGGTTGCGGTGGTGGCGGCACGACACTGGCGATCGCCCAACAAGCGCCCCAGGGCAGCACCGTTGTGGGCCTCGATATCTCCCCCGCCCTCATAGCGGCGGCTCGGATGCGTCCGGTGCCAGCAGGCCGTCACCTTTCTTTCGAGGTCGCCGATATGGGCACAGCCCGGACGCCGCAACCCTTTGATCGGCTGGCCTCCCGCTTCGGCGTGATGTTCTTTGAGGATCCGTCCGCAGCCTTTGCGAATGTCGCCCGCTGGCTGGCGCCGGGCGGTCGTTTCGCCTTCGCGGTCTGGGGACCGCCGGTGAACAACCCCTGGATGATGGCTGTGCGAACCACCATTGCCGAAATCATCGACCTGCCCACACCGGATCCAGATGCGCCGGGCCCATTCCGCTATGGGGATGTCGATAAACTGATCACTCTGTTGCAGGACACCGGCTTCGCAAGGGTTGAGGCCACGCCGTGGCTCGGAAAGATTGCGATGGCGGGCGGCGTTGGCGCGGGGGAGGCGGCGGAATTTGCCCTCACAGCCTTTTCCCTCGGCGATCTCCTGGCCGAAGCAGGGGACGGCGCTCTCACCCGGGCAACCGAAAGCCTGACCACGCACTATGCGGATCATCTGGTGGACGGCGCCGTGACCATGGACGCCCATGTCCACCTGGTCACGGGAACCACGGCGCCCTGAGCGGCAGGACTTTCGGACGGCAAGCCCTGAATGACCAACGAAACCGCCTTGACCCGATATGAGCGCCGCTTTTGTTGAGACGGAGCCGGCTCTGATTGTTTCGTGCGCAAAGACGCGTGAAAGAGGCACGCTCAATGGCCCTTGGTATAGGGGTCTTTCCGTATACTGCTCGGCAAGCGTCAACGCTCAGAGCACGGCTTTGGAAAAGCGCCCACCCTGAATGGCCCGGTCGATGGATTGGCGCAGATCGAGGAGCTTTTTCGGCGTTGCCCGTCCCGAAGCCCGGTCCAGGATGAGGCCGTTGGACGTCATGACGAAGACATAGACGCCATCGTCGTTGGGCAGATTCATCTCCCGGCGGAACCGCGCCTCCGCTTCATAGACCGTGAAGGTCCGCAGTCGTGCCTCGTTGTCCCGGGTCGCGGAACTGATGTTCTTGTCGATCAGGAAGCGCTCCAGGGCACCCCGGCGCCCGGCCACGACCACCTCATAGAATTCAACCCCGGTGCGGGAATTGGCGAGGGTCGACAGTTGATCGGCCCAACTGACCATTTCCCGCTGGCGCCGCGGGCTCAAAGCCACCGAGACAATGAGCAAACGGCCTGGCAGGTCATTGGGCAGCCGGAGCGACTGGCCGCGGATATTTTCAGCGTCCACCGCTGGAAACCGACCGTAATTTTGCGCCGCGGCCTCTCCGGTGAGAAGCGCCAGCGGGCCGAGAGCGGCAAGACCGGCCGCGCCCTGGGTCACCCAAGACAGGGCCGCACGCCGGGTCAGCGCTTCCAGCTCAAGGGCTTGTTCCGCTTCGGCGCCATTGGTTTCGATGGCCTTTTTCATGTCCTTATCCCTGGTGATGCCACGCATTGCATTCCCGGACTGTAGCGCGAACAGGTCCCGCCGAAACACCCATCGCCCTTGCAAATCGGCGCACAGAAATTTCAGTCAGACGTCCAGATTGGCAACGTTGAGCGCGTTCGACTGGATGAACTCCCGGCGGGGCTCGACCACATCGCCCATGAGCTTGGTGAACATGTCATCCGCCTCGTCCTCGTGATCCACACTGACCTTGAGGAGCGAGCGCGCGTTCACGTCGAGGGTGGTTTCCCACAACTGGTCCGGATTCATCTCGCCAAGCCCCTTGTATCGCTGGACAGAAATGCCCTTACGCCCAGCCTCAAGGACATGGTCGAGAAGCGCCACGGGCCCAAAGACGGACACCTCCGTGTCGCGCCGCACGTAACGGGCCGGCTCCCGGAATACAGGACCCAAGGCCTCCGTCAGACCCTTGAGCCGTCGGGCGTCACCGGATTCCAGCAAGGGCGCATCGAGGACGGCCACCTCGCGCACGCCACGGACCACGCGGAACACCCTCAGCGCACCTCCTTCGGTGAGTTCGGCCTCCCAGCCTTTTTCCACATCTTCCGCGAGCACATCAAGCCGGGTGGCAAGGGCCTGACCAGCGGCAAGCAACCGGTCCGGATCGGCCAGGAGATCGGCGTCAAGGGCGCCGGACAGCAGGGCCTGTTCCACAATGCCGCGGGGGTATTTCGTGGGCAGACGGTCCAGGATGGTCCGGACTTCACGGGCCTGGCCGAGCAGGTTTTCAAGGTCTCCAAAGGCGATCTGGCCACCATCGCTCGTGGTCAAGACCGCATCCTTGAGGCCTTCCGCCACAAGATAATCGTAAAGACCGCGCTCATCCTTGAGATATTGCTCCGACTGCCCCCGTTTCACCTTGTAAAGTGGCGGTTGGGCGATGAAGAGGTGACCTCGCTCAATAAGTTCGCGCATCTGCCGGAAGAAGAAGGTGAGCAGCAGGGTTCGGATATGGGCGCCGTCCACGTCGGCGTCCGTCATAATGATAATCTTGTGGTAGCGCAGCTTGTCCGGATCGAAATGATCTTTGCCAATCCCGGTGCCCAGCGCGGTGATCAGTGTGGTGATCTCCATGGAGGAGAGCATTTTGTCGAACCGGGCCCGCTCCACATTGAGGATTTTACCGCGCAAGGGCAGGACGGCCTGATTGGCCCGGTTGCGCGCCTGCTTGGCGGAGCCGCCGGCGCTGTCGCCCTCCACCAGGAACAGTTCGGATTTTGCAGGATCGCGTTCCTGACAATCCGCGAGTTTGCCGGGCAGGCTTGAGATATCGAGGGCCCCCGTGGGCTTCTGGATCAGCTCGCGGGCCTTCTGGGCCGCAACCCGGGCCGAAGCCGCTACGAAGACCTTCTGGATGATGGTCTTGGCCTCATTGGGATGCTCCTCGAACCAAGTGCCCAAGGTCTCACCGAGGACATTCTCCACAACCGGCCGCACCTCGGAGGAGACAAGTTTATTTTTGGTCTGTGAGGAGAATTTCGGGTCAGGGACTTTCACCGACAACACGCAAGTGAGGCCTTCCCGCGCGTCATCCCCGGTCAGGGCGACCTTCTCTTTTTTCGCCTGGCCGCTTTCCTTGGCGTAGTTGTTGACCGTGCGGGTCAGGGCCGCGCGCATACCGGCAAGGTGCGTGCCGCCATCGCGCTGGCGAATATTATTCGTAAAGCACAGCACATTCTCATGATACGCATCATTCCACCACAGGGCAGCCTCGACCGTCATGCCGTCTCGGGTTGCCTTTACGGTGATGGGGTCCTTCAGGAGCGGCGCCTTGGTGCGGTCGAGATACCGCACAAAGGCCTCAAGGCCACCTTCATAGACGAGTTCCTCTTCCTTCGGCTCGGCGGGCCGCAGGTCCTTCAGCACGATGCGCACGCCGGAATTGAGGAAGGCGAGTTCGCGCAGGCGGTGTTCCAGCGTCTCGTAGGAGAACTCGATGGTCGTGAAGGTCTTGGGCGAGGGCTTGAAGGTCACCCGCGTGCCCGTGCGCCCTTCCGAGGGGCCAACCACCGCCAGCGGCGCTTCCGGATCCCCATGGACAAACCGCATATAGTGCTCATGGCCTTCGCGCCAGACGGTCAGATCGAGGACCTCCGACAGCGCGTTGACCACGGAGACCCCCACGCCGTGAAGACCGCCGGAGACCTTATAGGCGTTTTGGTTGAATTTCCCGCCCGCATGGAGCTGGGTCATAATCACTTCAGCCGCCGAGACGCCCTCTTCCGGGTGGAGGGCCGTCGGGATGCCTCGCCCATCGTCCTGGACCGTGACCGAGCCGTCCGCGTTTAGACTGACATCGACAACACTGCAATGGCCGGCCAGGGCTTCATCGATCGCGTTGTCGACCACCTCATAGATCATCTGGTGGAGACCGGAGCCGTCATCCGTATCCCCGATATACATGCCCGGCCGCTTGCGCACGGCCTCCAGGCCCCTGAGAACCTTGATGGAGTCTGCGCCATATTCGTCGCTTGCGCTGGACTGGACTTCCGCGGATTCAGTCATTGTCTCTCTCTTTCGGGACGGGGCCCGCCGGGCCTTGTCTGTCTTGGCTGGGGCGGGCGGCACCGAGGGATTCGGCCTCAAGCCCGCGTCGAGGCAGCCGGATCCGTTTGCTCATTATCCTATCTGAAAAGTCGAATTCTGCACACCAATCATCTGCACACGATCACCAAACGCCTCGAACAGAACGGCATCCGTACCCGTCATCCAGGCCTGGATCCTGAGGCGGCAGAGTTCATCAAAGAGGGCCGCCCGGCGGGTCGCATCGAGATGGGCGGCGACCTCGTCAAGGAGTAGCAAAGGCGGCCGGCCGTCCGCATGCGCCCGAAGCCGGCCATTGGCCAGCACAAGGCCGATCAGCAACGCCTTCTGCTCGCCCGTGGAGCACTCCCGCGCCGCCATGCCCTTGGCCCGGTGAACCACGACAAGATCGCTGCGGTGGGGGCCCTCCAGGGTCCGCCCGGCCGCTGAATCCCGGCCCCGCGCCCGCGCCAGTTGCTCCGCAAACAGCGCCACCGGATCGGCCGGCGCGCCATCAAGAGCCGCTTCCCAGGGCCCTTCAAGGCTCACATCGGCGGCTGGGAAAACCGACCCCACCCCACCATCCGCTGCATCGCCGTCTTCGGCGCC
>CAYUYV010000114.1:13969-16507 GCA_964449455.1 uncultured Alphaproteobacteria bacterium
CGCCGTCTTCGGCGCCCCAGCCATCCAGGGCCTTCTGCAAACGGGCCACGAAACGGCGGCGGGCCGAAGCCATGGCATGGCCATGTTCGGCCATCTGGGCTTCAAGGGCCGACAGCCAGGTCGCATCTTGCGGGCCGTCGGTAAGCAGACGATTGCGCGTGCGCATGGCCCGCTCATAGGCAGCGGCATGGGCGGCATGGTCCGGCGCATCGCCAAGCACAAGGCGGTCCAGGAACCGGCGCCGCTCCGAGGGCCCCTCAATGAACAAGCGGTCCATGGCCGGCGTGAGCCAAGCGAGCCTCAAATGCTCCGAAAAGGCGCCGGCGCCCGAGGCTGCCGCGCCATTCACCCGCGCGACCCGTCGGTCACCGCCCGCAAGGCCCGTGCCCAGCCGATCCTCTCCCTCCGGCGTGGTGAGAGTGACGGCCACGGCCCAATGTCGCTCATCGGTCCCTGCAAGAGGTTCCGGTTCAATGGAAGCCGGGGTTTCGGCGAAACCGCCCGGATCCGAAACAGGTACCAGGGCCGGCGCATGGACGAGATCGGCCATGCGTGCACCGCGCAAACCCCGTCCAGGGGCAAGAAAGGACAGGGCCTCAAGAACATTGGTCTTGCCCGCCCCATTGGGACCGATCAGCACCACGGGCCGGCTGTCGAGATCAAGGACCGCGTCCTCATAGGAGCGGAAACGGGACAGGGACAGCCGGGTGACAGCCAGAAGCGAGGCAGGCTCCCGCACCGGACTATCCGTACCGCCCCCACTGGCCATGGCATAGGGTCCATGCACGCGTTCGCCCTACACCCGCATCGGCATGAGGACATAAAGTCCGCCATCATCGGTGCCATCGCGAACAATGGTCGGCGAGCCGGATTCCGCGAGCAGGATGCGCGCCTTTTCCCCATCGAGCTGGGACGTGATGTCCATGAGATATTTCGCGTTGAAGCCGATTTCCATGTCGTTTGAGGCGTAATCCACGGTCAGCTCTTCCTTGGCGTTGCCGCTGTCCGGATTGATCACCGTCAGGACCATCCGGCCATCGGAGAGGTTGAGCTTCACGGCCCGCGACTTCTCGTTGGAAATGGTTGAGACCCGGTCCACGGCTTCGGCCAGTATTTTGCCACCAACCTCAAGCACCTTGTCGTTCCCGGTCGGAATGACCCGCACATAATCCGGGAAGGTCCCGTCAATCAGCTTTGTCGTGAGCACGATGCTGCCAAAGGCGAAGCGGATCTTTGTGTCCGACAGGGCGGCATCGATCGGTCCCTCGGCCCCATCAATGAGCTTGCGCAATTCGCCCACGGCCTTTTTCGGCAGGATGATACCCGGCATGCCCGGCGCCCCGTCCGGCGCCTCAATTTGATACCGCGCCAGCCGATGCCCGTCCGTCGCCACAGCGCGCAGCATGAGGGGACCACCATCCTCATTGCTTTCCGGCACGTGGAAATAGATCCCGTTGAGATAGTACCGGGTTTCTTCGTTGGAGATGGCAAAGCGCGTCTTGTCCACCATGCGCGCCAGATCATTGACGGTCAGGGCGAAGCGATGGGGCAGATCGCCGAGGGTCATGGCCGGAAAATCTTCCCGGGGCAGACAAGCCAGCGTAAATGTAGCGTGGCTCGCCGTGACAGTCAGACGCTGATCCACGGCGGAGAAATCAAGACCCACCTGGGATCCATCGGGCAGCTTGCGGACAATGTCATAAAGGGTATGGGCCGGCACGGTCGTCGCGCCTTCCCGTTCGATCTCAGCCTTAACCCGCTCGACGACTTCCATGTCGAGATCAGAGGCCGTGAGGCTGAGGTCTTCGCCCTTCGCTTCGAGGAGCACATTGGCGAGGATGGGAATGGTGTTCCGCCGCTCCACAATGCTTTGCACATGGGACAGGCATTTCAAAAAGGCGGCGCGCTCGATGGTCAGCTTCATGGGCTTCAGTTCCATCCTGGAGCCTTGGGCGCGGCTCGACGCGCAGGATCCAAAGGCTCGAGGTCTCGGTCGTGGCGCGGGTCGGGGCCGGAATGGCGCATCCGCGCCGTGTCATGCCATTCGATTGACCCGCAATGGGAAACGGATGTGGTGCCGATCCGAGTCCGCACCGGCCGGAACGCCGCTGGAGGGCTATCAAATGCCCTGAAACACGGGTTCGAACGGTCGGTTAGGGACCGAATCTCTATCGTCTCATTTATATCAGGTCCGCGCGGAAACCGCAGGCATTAAAAATGCGGCGCAAGCGCCGCATTTTCGGCAGTTCCGAGGCTCCAAACCGTGCCGGATCGGGTTTGGAGAGCATGATGCGATCAATCGGGATCAAGCTCAGACCGCGACTGCCGTCTGGCGCCCCGGCCGCCCCCCGGCGTGGGAGCGAAACAAACCAGAGCCAATTCCGCCTCAATGGAGGTGGCGCTCGTGCAGCGGTCCAGATGGATGAGTCGGGCGCAAAGTGGCATCCATCTCGATAAGTCTTTGCAAAAACAAAGGCTTGCCAGAGCACCAAGGCGACAGAAGGCGCCCCTTTTTTGGCGGAGTCAGCGCCCTAGTGT
>CAYUYV010000115.1:0-9207 GCA_964449455.1 uncultured Alphaproteobacteria bacterium
GCAGCACCCGAACCCAAACCCGCCCCGATGCAGCCGACACCGGCAGCACCAGCGCCGCAAACCGCCGCCGCCAAACCGGCACCTGTCGAACAGGCTGAAGCGGTTGTCCGGGACGAGGCCGCGCCTCAGCCGGCAGTTAGCGAGACACCCGCGAACAATGCACACAGGGGCGATACATCCTCCAAGACCACCGAAGCCCCTTCCCTCGACAGCACGGCGTCGATGGGGCCGCGGGACGAGTTGTCAATTACTGATCTGCCGCTCTCGATGGTAAAATCGGACCGTCCCTATACGGATGGACCAAACCTCACGGGCTCCCAGCGCGAACGCCTCTCCAGCGTTCTTGACGTGTTGAACGACATCAAAATGGAAATCGCGGAGTTCCGGCATTTGCGGGATCGGGGGGCCGTTCCGGAAATCCTGCGTGCCAGTCAAAAGCCATCAAGCGATAGCGACCGGGAATTGGCGCGTCTGATCGAGACCGCGGCCGGCTCCACGGAGGATGAGCCCAAGCCTGACCCGGCTCCGGTGAAAAGCGATGCAGCAGAGGACAAGGAGCCGTCAGCGCCTGCGACATCGCCTGATGAGGCGTCCACCGGCGATGCCGCCTCTCCCCTGTCAATCCTCCTGCCTCAGATCAACCGCAATATTCCAGACTGATCGCCGAGAGAGGGCAGACCTCATCGGCGATGTCGCTTCCGATTTTCCGGCCCGATTTGCCGGCCCAAATGGTGGGCATGCCATTGTGGTTGCTGGGCACGCCCAATCCGGGCCTGCCCTGCAACAATCATCATTTGGCCCGCGCCGCAACGCGCGTCTTTCGTCCTATTTCGGATGAACGCGGACGGGCAGGGTGGTATAGCCCTTAACGAAATTGGAATAGACCCGCTTTGGCGGCTCCATCACTTCCACAAAGTCAAAGCGCTTCATGATCTCCTCCCAGATGATCCGAAGCTGGAGCTCGGCAAGCCGATTGCCCACGCAGCGGTGGATGCCGAAGCCGAAGGAAAGGTGATTGCGCGCCTTTTCCCGGTCGATGAGGAACTTGTCGGCATCGGGGATCGCCTCTTCGTCCCGATTGCCGGACACATACCACATGATCACCCGATCGCCTTTGCGGATGGTCTTGCCCCCCAGTTCCGTGTCCTGGGTCGCCGTGCGCCGCATATGGGCAAGGGGCGTCTGCCAGCGGATGATCTCCGACACCATATTGGGGATAAGGTCGGGCCGCTTGCGCAGTTTGTCGTATTCCTGCGGGTTTTCATTCAGCGCCACGACGCCGCCGCTGATGGAGTTGCGCGTCGTGTCATTGCCCCCGACGATCAGCAGGATGATATTGCCGAGATATTCCTCCGGGGACATGTTCCGCGTTGCATCCCCATGGGCCAGCATGGAGATGAGATCCGGAGTGGGCTCCGCATTGACCCGCTCGTTCCAGAGCCGGGTGAAATACTCACCGCATTCAATCAGCTCCAAATGCCGCGCGGCCGGGCTTTCGATAATGCCGGAGCGTTCATCCGCCGTCGCCACATCGGACCAACGGGTGAGTTTGCGCCGGTCTTCCCAGGGGAAGTCAAACAGGGTGGCGAGCATCTGCCCCGTCAGCTCGACGGAGACCCGGTCCACCCAGTCAAAGGTTTCTCCGACGGGCAGGGCATCAAGGATCTGGCCGGCTCGTTCCCGGATGATCGGTTCAAAGCGGGCCAGATTGGCGCCGGACACGATGGGCTGGACCACCTTGCGCTGGTCATCATGCTTGGGCGGGTCCATGGCGATGAACATGGGCAGCGGAAAATCTTCCTCATCGTCCTGAATGACAATGCCACCCAGTTTCTGATCCGAGGAGAAGACTTGGGGGTTCGTCTCCACCTGGAGAATGTCCTGGTACTTCGTAACCGACCAGTAGGGCCCATAAAGACTGTCTGGACAGTAATGGACTGGATCCTCCTCGCGCAGCCGTTTGAAGAAATCCCACATGGTGTAGGCCCAGAACAGGACCGGATGGCTCACATCGATCTTGTCCAAGGGAATGGAATAAGGATCGATATTGGGATCGATGCCGTGGTCGATGGTTGTCGGGTCCATGGGTCTCCTCCGCAGGGTCTTTTTTGCACTGCATAAATCGGTGACGCAGGCGTCATTTTTTTAGTAGATCGGAAGACGGTCCCGGCTGCAAGGGGGGAAGCGGTATGCACAATTCTTGATCGTGTTGTGATGGCCCTACAATGCTGCGTATAGGCGAGTCATGACGTCTTCAAAGGTCGCGATGACCTGGGCCTTCCAATCGTCCTCATCCGGATAGAACACGCGGCGGATCTCGGCCTTGATGGCCGGCGCATCGGGTCCCAAAGGGTCGCCATGGAGGTGGAGCCAGTTGTCGGCACGGACGGCCTTGAACACATCCGCCGGCGATACAGTACCGAATTCCAGCGTGATGGGTGTTGCTTGGGCCTGAGCCGGGGCCTGGGCCTGGGCCTGGGCCTTGGTTTGGGCCACAGCGGCGATGAAAGCATGGTCAATGGTACCGGCGAGGGGCACGGAGACGGACTCGCCCGACCGGGTCGAGGCCACCTGCTCGCCCCACCAGTCCCGCGCCCGCCTGGTCACCGGTGCATCACTCTCAAACTCACTGATAAGCTCGCCAGCGCCGTAGGGGCCCAGCCCCGTATGGATGTCGATCAGAACCGCCTCGCCAGCGCCGGCGCAGAATTCGGCGATGATGTGCCGGAACAGGCGGTTCGACCAGCACGGTCCATGGCCACCGAAATACAGGCCTTGCGGATCGGTGTACTGACCCTGGCTGATCGCGGCCTGGAGCGCGAGCGCCCCATGGGCCTTGACATAGACCGATAACTGCCCGTTGGCCCCTTCCACACTGCGCGGATCAAGGGCGGTCGGCGAGATCGCCGATTTCAACTGCTCATAGCCCGGATTGTCCGGATACGGGCCATCATGGTCCAGAAAATTGCGGTTGAGGTCAACATTGTCTTCCGTCACCCGCCGCAGCCAGGCAAAGCCATAGGGGTTCAAGGCGTGGATGAGGACGAGCTTCGTGTCCGCGGGAAGACGGTCCGCCCCATCCTCCGTCAGCAGATTGAGCTGGCAGGCAGAGCCGCAAAAGCCCTCAACGCCATGGGTGCCTGACTGCACGACGATCACTTTCGACGCGTGGTCAGGCCCGAGGACCGCGCAGTCTACGCTCAGGGATTGTCCGTCCGGCGCATGGACGCTGGGGTGGATGTGCTGGGTGAGCCGCGCTCCAGACCGCCGGGCCGCGCTGATGAACCGCTCACGGGCGCTCCCATAGTCCGGCGAGAAGAGGTCCGTCACCGACACGTTCCGCCTCCCCGCGCATCACGTCTTCAAAGGCCGCCCCAAAGACCCGCCGGGCCGGGGCGCAGTGTGCTGCCCTCATAGGAAAGGCCAGGGCTGCGGTCCTTGGCGAGCAACAGGGGCCCGTCGAGGTCCACATAATCGGCCGCGCCAGCGAGCAGATAAGCCGGCGCCATAGCCAGTGAAGTGCCGACCATGCATCCGATGAACAGACCCATGCCGCTGCGCCGGATTTCCTCCATGGCCAGGATGGCCTCGGTCAGGCCACCGGTCTTGTCGAGCTTCAGATTGACCGCCTGGTAGCAGTTTTTCAGACTGCTGAGGCTTTCCCGGTCGTGGAAGGATTCATCCGCACAAATCGGAACCGGACAGTCAATCTGGGCAAGCCCGGCGTCATGACCTGCCGGCAAGGGCTGCTCAATCAGCTTCACCCCGTGCTGCGCCATAATCGGCCCGAAATCCTTGAGCATTTGCAGGGTCCAGGCCTCATTGGCATCAACGATGAGCGTTGCCTGAGGCGACGCTTCGCGCACGGCGGCCACCCGGTCGTCATCGCCCGCACCGCCCAGTTTCAGTTTCAAGAGCCGGCGGCCAGCGGCGGCCTTGGCCTTCTGGGCCATCGCGTCGGGGGCGTCGAGACTGATCGTGAAGGCGGTTTCCACGGGCCCGGGGGAGGGCAGGCCGGCAAGGCTCCAGACCGGCTGATCGGCCTTTTGGGATTCCAGGTCCCACAAAGCGCAGTCAAGGGCGTTCCGAGCCGCACCGGGCGGCATCGCATCCTGAAGCTCTGTACGCGTCAGACCGTCGGCGACAGCCTGTGCCATGTCTTCAAGAAAGGCGCGCACCCCGTCCAAACTCTCGCCATACCGTCCGTAGGGAACGCATTCACCGCGCCCGACGAGGTCGCCTTCGCTGACGCGCGCGATGACCACATCGGCTTGGGTCTTGGCGCCGCGGGAGATGTTGAATTGTCCGTCAATGGGCCAGGCTTCAATATCGATGTCGAGGCGTGGCATGGCTCTAGAGACCTATGCTGATGATATGGTCCACGATGGGCCCGGCACCTGTGCGAATGGGGTCACAGGCCGGCAGGCCATAGGTGGCTTCGGCGGCCGCAAGGCAGGCGCTCGCCGCCATGTCGTCGAGTTTTGCCGTATTGATCGCAAGACCGACGCAGCGAATGGCCGGGTTGGTCAGGGCACCGAGCAATTGGGTTTGCTGGATGACCGCGTCAACACTTGCGATCCGTGTTTCCACATTGCGCATGGTGCGCCGGGTCGGCTCATGGCACACGACAAAGGCATCGGGTTGGGCCCCATGCAAAAGGCCCAGGCTGACCCCGGCAAAGGAGGGGTGGAACAAGGATCCCTGACCCTCGACCACGTCCCAGTGATCCGGCTCATTGTCCGGGCTCAGCCATTCGGCGGCCCCGGCGATGAAATCGGCAACCACTGCATCAATGGCCACACCGCCGCCGGCGATGAAGATGCCAGTTTGTCCCGTCGCTCGGAAATCGGCCTTGAGGCCGCGCGCGCGCATTTCCTTCTCAATGGCAAGGGCTGCGTATTTCTTCCCGACCGAACAGTCCGTACCGACGGTGAGCAGTCGCTTGCCGCTGCGCTTGCGCCCTGTACCGGTGGCAAAGCGTTCGGAGGAGTGGCGCACTTCAAGCAGGCGCCGACCGGTTTGGCTGGCCCGGGCGGTCAGCGTCGGGAAGGACGTGAGACGTGTGTGAAGGCCGCTCGCCACATCCATGCCCGCCACAAGCGCGGCGTCGAGCACGGACAGCCAGCTCTCCGGAAGCGTGCCTCCGGGATTGACCGTGCCGATGATGAGCGTGCGGGCGCCAGCCTTGGCGGCGGCCTCGACGGTGAGATCCGGGATCTTCAGGTCAGCGGCGCAGCCGGGCAGTCGGAACTGACCCAGGACCCATTCGGGCCGCCAGTCCAGAATGCCACTGGCGGTTTTGACGGCAAGGTCGTCATGGGCATCGCCGAGGAACAGAAGATAGGGCGGCGTGATGTCCATGGGGCGACTACCGAAAAAGCCCGCCTGCTGGGGGGGCGTGAGTTGATAAAGGCGAAATAAGACGCTGGGCCCCAGGTTACCAGGACCCTCACGCCCGAAAAAACGGGAAGCAGACTGGCGCTTCAACCTATTCCCGACCGGGAACCCTGGTGATCCAGGGGATCGGGGCGCGGCGGGCCGTTAGCCGCCCATAGCCTTTACGATCTGCATTTCTTGTTCCCGCAGGCGCCTCAGGAGGCCTTCAAAGCCCTCGCGATTGATCACGGAGGCGAACTCTTCCCGCTGGGAGATGACCATGCTGATATTTTCGACGACCACGTCGATCACCCGCAGGCCGTCTTCATATTTACGCACGCGCCAGTCCACACGGGCCCCTTCAGAGCCGCGGGCAATCTGCGTGGTGACATAGACATCCCGGCGCCCGGCGGCCCGGCTGGCCGTGACGGCCAATTGCTCGCCGGAATAGGCGCCAAGGACAGCACTGTATTTGTTGAGGACGAATTTCGCGAAGAGCCGATCATATTCCTCAAGCTGCTCCGGCGTCGCCTCGCGGCGATAGCGGCCGAGGGCGAGCCGGGCTAGGAAAGGCAGATCGAAGCCTTCCGACAGAAGACCCTCAAAGACCCGCAGCTGCTCAGCCTTGGTCACACCTTGTTTGCGCAGAATGCCGATGGCCCGGTCCGCAAGGTCCTTCACGAAGGCACGGGCCTCCTCTTCCGCCGGGCGATCGTCGTTGCTTTGGGCGGCAGCCGGTGCGCTCCAAAGCGTTGCACCCGCCATCGGCGCCATAAGGCATGCCAGCAGGCAGAACACGATCCAGCCGCGCGAGGTTCCGGACCCCATTTGTGTCTTCGTCACCACCAAAACCCCTCCACTTCACCTTCACTGCCGCCCGCGAAACCGCCGCCGCGAAACCGGCTGGACCCAACCGTCGTGGGATACACCACCAATTGGCAGGGTTATCCACACTCTGGCGCCGGGACGGCCAGTGACCTGTCCCTTAACGCCTGTCCGTAAACGTCGCCCTGCCACGGACGCAACAGTTTCGGTGTCGCTTCCAGATAAGGCCATTCTACGTCAAAGCTTCCATGATTTCGTGTCATAGATGCCGTGGTCCACCTGAATCTACAAGGTCAGCGTCACGCGCATGGCTGACCTTTCGAGGGACGACACCACCATTTGGATGCAGCCCCTTCGGCATGTCCTGCTTTGGTTGCCGTTGACCGGTCATGGCGTCCCATTCCGTGCCAAAAGCCGTCTCGTCGGTCTCAGCGGATCGGCGTCCGGAAGGTGCCATCCCAATCGCCGGATGGCGGATTGGCTTCAAAGAAGCGCACCCGCTGCTCATAGAAGTCATAAAGAGGGGCGATTGCGCCTGGCATCTGGCGGGCCTGGGCGATGATGGCGCGCACATGGGGCCAGTTCTGCCCGCAATAGGCCTGCCAGAGATCGGCATGGACCTGCTGCAATGCCTTGAAGCGCGGATTGGCCCGTAAGACCGGATTGCCGAGCAGGGCATAGGCCCGGATGCTGGAGTCCCGTCCTTCGATCCCGAGCCGGTCGATTTCCAGCATGGCGTAGCGGTGACGCACCGCGTGATAGGTGGGCTCGCCGAGAATGGCGGGGGTCCCATAGACCTCCGCATAGCGTTGCAGCTGGCGGGCCATGGTCACCGGCTCGCCATGGGCTGTGTAGTCCACGCGCTTTTCCGTACCCAGATTGCCCACAAGGGCGTGGCCGGTGGTTACACCGGCGGACACGCTCAGGGTCACATATTGGCGACCGCCGCCCTCGGCCTCCAGACCGATATTGAACTTCTCAAGGCCGTCCAAGATCTTCAGCAGGCAGTCACAGGCCGCCTTGGCATGGTTGGGGTCTTCCTTGGGCGCATTCCAGAAGCCGAGAACCGCCGTGCCATTGCGCACATCCGCCACGCCGCCACTTGCGGCAATCCGCTCGCTGATAAACCCATGGAAGCGCTGGATCTGATGGGTCAGCCAGGCTGGATCATCCCGGTGCACCTCCGTGAAGGCATCCGCTTTCAAAAGATCGCAATAGAGCACAGTGATCTTGCGGACCTCGCCGGCCAAATGCCGGTGACCGCCCTGGGACGCGAGGGTGAGGGCCGTGGCCGATGGCAATTTGCTCTCAAGGGCCACGAACAGGCGCCGCCGCTGGCCGGCCCGCCGCGCAAGAGCAACCCACGCGATCGAGACCGCAAGCAGGCCCAGGCCAATGGAGGGCACCACCGCGTCGAACAAAATTCCGTGACCCGTGAATGCATACCAGGATGCAAGGCCCAGCACTGGTGCCGCCAGAACCGCACCCATGATGGCCAGGAGAGACCGTCCCACGGCCGCCATGGCCACGAGGCCGAGGCCCAGAACGATCAGTAGGCTGTCTTCGAGGCTTGAGGCCCAGTCCGGACGAGTCAGATGCCGTCCAGCAAGGATCTGGTCCAGAGCCATGGCCTTTGCTTCGCCAGGGCTCAAAGGGTCGCCGCCCGCGGTCACCATCGGCGTCATGGTGCCACCTGCGGTCGCCGCGATCACCACCACACGGTCGCTCAGAACACTGCGGATCGAGGGATCCTGGAGCAGACGCCAAGCGGGCAGACGCGCCAGATCATCAAGATTGCGCGGATGAAACAGCATCCGGCCATCTGCGGTGACCGGAATGGTCCGCTCTCCAAGCGTTATGGACTGGAGGCCGTTGCGTTCGAGCAAGGTGAAGCGGTTGGGCGCACCGGTGCTGGCAACGCGCACCCCATCGCGGCCATCACTCAGGCGCACGGTCTCCACCACATCGGACGCCACAAGCAGGGGGCCGATGCGGGCCGCGAGTGGCAGGCTGCGCAGCACACCGTCCTGGTCAGGAAGAGCGCCATCGACCCCAAAAGTCACACCGACAGCCGTGTAGGTCGGCAAGGGGCTGTCCGCAACCGTCAGGGGCAGGAAGAACGGACGGACCTCTTCCGGGACCTCCAAAGCACCGCTGCTGGCCCAGGCAAGACCGTCTGTCTGGGCCGCATCCACGGTCGCAGTGCCCGGATATTCCCCTGGCCGGCGGACCAACACCGGGATTACAGCGCGGGAGAATGACAGGGTTTCGGCAAGTGCCGCATCGTGTTCGCTGGTCACGGGCAGAACCGCCTCAACGGGCGTTGTTGCCGCAAGACCATCAAGATGGCGCGTGACAACAGCCGGGCTCGTCGGATCGGCACGGTTCAGGGGATCATCGACCAAAATGGCCCTGGCGCCGGCCACCTCCGCTTCAGCCACCAGTTCGGCATAGCGGGTTCGTGGCCAGGGCCAGTCGCCGAGGCGCTCCAAGCTGGAGGCGTCGATTTCGACGAGCAGCACCGGGGAGTTGTCCATCGGGGCGTCGACACTTGCGGTGCGGCGCAGCCAGTCAAAGCCCAGATCGCGCCATTGGCTCGCGAGCCCCAGGGGATTCAGGCTCACAATCGTAATCAGGAATAAAAGGACGCTGGCCGGGCCCAACAACAGGACGCCGTCACCCCCCTGATCCGTCTCGCCCGACCCACTGGTCGTGTCGCCCATGCCCTTCACCAAGCCCAGCGCCGATTGCCACCGCATACAGCCGTGTCCCCATATAATGATGTTAGATGGCGGCCCCTCGTCCTCAGCCGGCAGACTACAGGGACTTTTGCTGTGCGGCCAGCACGGGCACAATGCGCAAATGAGCAAGGCCCGCTTGACGGCATCCATAGGCCGGGACTATTGCACGAATTTGTGGGCAGGATGGACGCACGAGGCGTCGCTCGCGCTCTTTGGCTCACTCCTTGGAGCGCGACTGGCCCGGGATCACCGGCCTGGGATCACC
>CAYUYV010000115.1:9307-16313 GCA_964449455.1 uncultured Alphaproteobacteria bacterium
GGATCACTGGCGCAGGATCACTGGCGCAGGAATTGGGGGAACTATGGTGGCGGCTGCGGCACCGGGCTGGAACCGCGCAGACGGCTGGACCTTTGAGGCTTCGGCATCCTCGATTCGTCTCGGCAGGGGCGACTGGCCCGAGGGTGGCGCTGCAGCCGTGATGACTTTGTCCGGCTCCTGGACCATCTCGCAGATGGAAGCGCTCGACGCGGCCATCGAAAGCCTTGTCCTGGACGGGCCGGGACCCTTGGTCATTGATGGTTCCAACATCACTCTTCTCGACACCGCCGGAGCGTGGATCGTCGATCAAACCCGGGATCGGTTCGAGAAAGAACGGGATGTGCTGCTGGCGGGCTTTGCTGATGGCCACAGCCACCTGATTCAGCGTGTGGATGAGCGCTACACGGCCTGCGATATTTCCCCGCCGATGGTGAACCCCTATATCGACGCGCTCAATCGAACTGGTAAGTCTTTTGTCGATTCCGTCAATGAGGGCATTGCCATTATGGGCCTCATGGGGCAGCTCATGGCCGCCACGGGCACCCTGATTTTGAAGCCATGGCGCTTCCGCCTCACATCCTTTGTGGTCCAGATCGAGCAGACCGGCCTTAATGCCCTGCCGATCATTGCCCTGATGTCGTTCTTGGTGGGGGCTGTTCTGGCCTTTATGGGCGCCAATATCCTCAGCGATTACGGGGCGCAGGATCTGATTGTCCTGTTGGTTGGATACTCATTTCTGCGCGAATTCGGGGTTTTGCTCACGGCCATCATGGTTGCCGGGCGATCGGGAAGCGCATTCACGGCGCAGATCGGCTCCATGAAGCAACAACAGGAGATCGACGCCATGCGCGCCCTGGCGCTCGATCCGGTCCATATCCTAATCCTGCCGCGGGTTCTCGCCTTGATCGTCGCCATGCCGCTCGTCACCATCGCGGCGGATTTTCTGGGTTTGATCGGCGGCGCTGCGGTTGCCTGGGGCAATCTGGGCATCACTCCGGGCGCTTTCATGGCCCGCCTCGACGCCGAGGTCACGTTGACCGATTTCCTGGTCGGCGTCGCCAAAGCACCGATTTATGCGATGCTCATCGCCATGATCGGCTGTTACCAGGGCATGATGGTGGATGGCAGCGCTGAATCCGTCGGACGGCGCACCACAAAAGCGGTGGTGCAAGCGATTTTCGCCGTGATCATGGCCAATGCCGCCTTTTCCGTTGTCCTGCTTCAATTGGATATCTGACCCATGGCCCAGTCGATATCCACCAGCATCACTGAACCCGGCGCGCGGGAGGGCGAAGAGCCGATCCTGGCAATCCGCGGGCTGCGCAACCAATTTGGCGCGCAGATCATCCATGACGATCTGGACCTCGATATCTACCGCGGCGAGATCATCGGGATTGTCGGGGGCTCAGGCACAGGCAAATCCGTCCTGCTGCGGTCCATTGTCGGGCTCAATCACCCGGCGGCCGGCCAGATCCGCGTGTTCGGCAATGAGTTGGCGTCCCTGAAGGACGAGGATCGGCGCGCAATTGAGCGCCGCTGGGGCATTCTGTTCCAAGACGGCGCTTTGTTTTCGTCCCTGAGTGTGGCCCAGAACATCCAGGTTCCAATGCGCGAGCATCTGAAACTGCCGCAGCATTTGATGGACGAGATCGCCGCTTTGAAAATCGGTCTGGTGGGTCTTGATGCCAGCGCGGGTCCGAAACTGCCATCGGAACTGTCGGGCGGCATGCGCAAGCGGGCCGGCCTTGCCCGCGCCTTGGCCCTGGACCCGGAGATCGTGTTTCTCGACGAGCCGACGGCGGGGCTCGATCCCATCGGCGCAGCGGCCTTTGACAATCTGATCCTGGAATTGCGGGCGACCCTGGGCTTTACCGTCTTCATGGTCACCCACGATCTGGACAGCCTCTACACGATCTGCGACCGGGTTGCCGTGCTCGCCGAGCGGCGCGTCCTGGTGACCGGATCGATCGACTATATCGTCAATGGCGACCATCCTTATGCCGATCACCCGTGGATCCAGGAATATTTCACGGGACCGCGTGCCCGGGCGGCCTTGGCAGCGACGGAACGATGAGACTGAGTGGACTGTAAAGAGTTGGCGCCAGGCAGCGCTGCACACGCCAATCTGCTACTGTTCAGCGTGGGTTAAAACCCGGCGGCAGCACGGCAAACACAGGGACGGCTGAGAAATGGAAACGCGTGCGCATCACACCCTGATCGGGGCCTTCGTCTTGGGCTTCATTGTGATCGGCGTCAGCTTTTCCCTGTGGCTTGGGAAGTATCAGTTCGATCGGCAATTCGTCTATTACGATATCGTCTATCCGGAATCGGTGGCCGGGCTCAATGTGGGCTCGGATGTCCGCTACCAGGGCATCCTCGTGGGTGAAGTCGCCCAGATTCGCGTTGATCCGGTGGAGAGGGAGAAAATTCGCGTCACCGTACGCGTCGAAAAGCGGGACGACATTGAAATCCGTACCACGACAAAGGCATCACTGGAAATTCAGGGTCTTACGGGCGGTGTTTTTGTGCTGATTACCAATCCCTCCACGGGGGGCGATCTGCTACGGATCGACTACTCGGTCGATGGCCTGCACGATGTCATCCAGTATGAGCCATCATCCCTGCAATCCTTGTTCTCGAATTTCCCGCAATTGCTGAAAACGGGCGATGCCCTTCTGAATGATTTGCGGGCCCTCCTGAACGCGGAAAACCGACAAGTGATCAGCGATACGCTGCGCAGCGTTGCTGATTTGACGGGAACACTGGCGGACAGCGACGAGGATATCAGGCGCATCATCAGCAACACGGCGACACTGACCGGCGAAGCCACGACCTTGGCCCAGCAGGCAACCGTCCTCATAGGGGACCTTGATGCGCTGACCAAGAATGTGGACACCTTCCTTGGCGGGGAGGGTCAAGAAGCAATCGCGGAATTCGCCGAAGCAGCCCAATCCATTGATGTGTTGGCAAGCGACCTGTCCCGCATCATTCGAGACAATGAGGTGGCTCTTGGCACCTTCGCCAATCAGGGATTGGCGCAGCTTGCCCTGTTCGTGTCCGATGCCCGCCGGCTTGCTGTGCGCCTGGAGCGTTTCACACGGCGGCTTGAGGCGAACCCGTCAGGCCTCCTGCTTGGCGGAACCACGCCGCAACAAATTCCCCGCAAGGAGTAATCGATGGTCAGGCGCCCATTCATCCGCAACGCCCTTTTTGCGGGCGTTCTGTCCTGCGCGCTTGCGGCGTGCGGCGGGTTGAGCCTTTTCGAAGCTGAAGAGGCGAGAATCTATGATCTCAGCCCTAAGAGCACATTCGATGAGGACCTCCCGGAGATGAAGGTCCAGCTCGTCATTGAGGAGCCGACGGCCTCAAGCAGCATCGATACGAACCGCATTGCGGTGCGCCTCGGTGAATTTGAGGTCAGCTATTTTGAGGGAGTCCGCTGGAGTGATCGCGCGACACTGATGTTCCAGACCCGGCTCATCGAGTCCTTTGAGAATACGGAAAAGATCACGGCCGTCGGCCGCAAGGCCATCGGCCTTTTGGGCAATTACGATCTGCTGACGGAGCTTCGCGAATTCGAAGCCCGCGAGAGTGAGTCAGGCGCGCCGACGGTGGTTGTGGTCGTGAACGCAAAGCTCATTTCCCAGCCCAGGGCCCGCATTGTCGCCTCGGAGACCTTTGAGCGCTCCGTCACCGCGAGCAGCGATCGCTTTTCTGAGATCGTCCGGTCCTATGACGAAGCCATGGGCGCCGTCATGAAGCGGATCGTCGAGTGGACCTTCCTTGAGGTCGAGGAAGCCGAGCGCCGCTGGATCGAAGAGCGCGATAAGGTGCTCAACGACGACTGATTTTCAGCTCTGTCGGACCGAGCCCCGTGGCGGCGTGCCTGATCCGGTGGCGACGCCGGGGGGCGCGAACCACTGCGGCCCGCCTCGTCGGTCTTATTCGCATGGCCCTTTAACCCTTGGGCACTGTGGACCGGGATCATATCCGCCACGCGGCCGCCCCCCGTGTCACAGGTCCTCGCGGACGCGTTCGGCCCCTATCCATCACGGTCAGGATGATCTTCAATGTGCGGCCCGATGGGGCCTTTGCGGCGCTGTTCAAGCTCTGCGACCTGAAGCGAACCACACCGCTCTTGGGTCGCCACAGTGAGATGGAAGATGCGCGGGGCACTATGCTCGCGGAGGCGCTGTGCGTGTTGTCGCCTGCTTGAGCGTCAGCTTTTCTCCATTTCTTAAGGAAGCGCGTACACACTCAGTTGGTACAGATCCTAACCGGTGTCGACGCCGTGCGTGACCCGCGCATGATGGCGCCACTGCAAACCCCGATTGGGACGAGGCCCGATTGGGACGAGGTATGCCATGTCCCGTCTGTCGAGAGCCGATCTTGTCGAACTGACCTCGTCGCCAACCCCGGAACGCCGGCTCGACGTCGCCAGTCACATTATCCGCGCCGTCCAAGGCGGAAAGCTGTCCCAGGCGGACCGGGACATGGCTGCGGATATCTTGCGGCTGATGACCCGGGATGCCGCCGTTCGCGTGCGTGAAGGCCTTGCTGAAATTGTTGGGGCCCTGCCGGATATCCCCAAGGATGTGGTCCTGCGGCTGGCGGAGGATTTCGACCGGGTGGCGGCGCCTATCCTGCGCAATTCACCGCTCCTCACCGAAGGCGAACTGATTGAACTTGTCCGCTCCGGGAGTGAAGGCAAGCAAGCTGCCATCGCCCAGCGGGACTATGTTCCCGACGCCCTGGCCCGTGCCATTGTGGAAGAGGGCAGCGAGACACCCGTCAGCGCCCTCGTCGCCAATCCCGGTGCTGAACTCTCCGGTGCCACCATGGACAAGGCCATTGACCGCTTCGGCCAGAGCGAACGGGTGACCGAGGCTTTAGCCAAGCGTACGGACCTTCCCGTGACCATCGCGGAGCGCCTTGTCACTCTTGTGTCGGACAATCTGCGCGCCTATCTCGCTTCACGGCCCGATTTTTCCCGCTCGCTCGCCCATGTTCTTGCCGAGCACAGCCGGGGCCATGCCACCATCTCCCTGTTTGACGATTATGGCCGGGGGCGGAACATTGCCGTGATGGTGGAGCAGCTTGCCCGCACGAACCGCCTGACGCCCTCCCTATTGCTGCGCGCGGCCTGCATTGGGGATATGGATTTCCTCGAAGCCGCCCTTGCCCGGCGGGCTGGCCTCTCCGTGACCCAGGCATGGCGGTCACTCCACACCAAGGGGCGGGAAGGCATTGAGGGGATCGTGGCCGCCGCCGGCCTGCCCAAGCTTGTCGTTCCCATCCTCGCCGTGGCACTGGAGGGGCACCGCGAGTTGACCCGGGACGGGGCCGAGATCGACCGGCGTACCTTCCGGTCCCGGATGATCGAGCGGGTCCTGACGGACTGTCAGGACATGGCCGCCGGCGATATCGACTATCTCCTGCTGAAAGTCGATCAATTGGCGCGTAACGCGGACGCCGCCTGATCGAAAGGCGACCGCATAATCGAAAGGCCCTCCCAAACCGCTCATGACTGCGCTTGTAATGACGATGGGGGTGCATCGGTCGCCATTGGCATCAGTATGAGGAACAAAACCGGGAACGAAGGACGCGGTTCCATTGCCTGTTGGCGCCTTCATTGGGGCCGCGGGCGCGGTCCTCGGGGGGCGGTCGATCAGTGCGAAGGGGAGGGGGGTGACATGCGGTCCGGCCCGGTGTCCTTGGCCTGGACGGCCGCATTGTTGCGGGCCATGAGCGCCAGACCGGTTGCCACGGACACAAACTCGTCGCCTGTGCCCAGACGCTCTTTCCCAAAAATCTCGCCAAACGCCTTGCGGATGGCCGGCACAAAGGATGTGCCCCCGGTCATGAACACTTTGCCCACATCCTGGGGCCGGAAATTGGACGTCTTCAGCATATCCGTCATGGCGTCCACAATATGGGCCACATCCTCTGCAATCCACGTTTCAAAGTCTGCTCGGGCCACAGTCTCGTCAATATGCAGAGGACCGGCATCGAACTGGAACGGCGCTTCCTCCGCGCTTGACAGGGCCGCCTTGGTGCGCCCGACCGCCTGGTACAGATTGTAGCCCCGTTCCTGCTCGATGACATGGATCAGGCAGGCAATCGCCTGAGGATCCTCCGCACTGCGGTGGATCTCCTCCAGGTCACGCAGTGTGCGCCCTGCCTTCAGCATGGAAAGCTCGCTCCAGCGTTGGAAGCTTGTGTAGATATGGGCCGGGATGGGCAGGTCCTTGCCGTCGGAGCGGTAGGTCGTATTCCGGCCAAGGCGCGGGGCCACCACATGCTCAATGATGCGGAAATCGAGCTGGTCGCCGGCCACTGCCACACCGGCATGGGCCAGCCGCTCCGTCCACGGCTGTTCTGCATCAGGATGGAACCGGACCAGGGAAAAATCGCTCGTACCACCGCCCAGATCGGCCACGAGACACACTTCGCTGTGTTCCAGATCGCGCACATGATAATAGGCGGCGGCCAATGGCTCCATTTCGAAGGACACTTGGCTGAAGCCGGCCTGGTGATAGGCGTTTTCCAGGCGCATGAGGCCGAGTTTCTCGTCGGCGCGCATGCCCGCAAAGGCAACCGGGCGGCCGCTGACCACCTGGTCGCCAATGGCACCATCCGTATCCTCCGCCTCGGTGCGGATTTCACTTAAGATAACGGCCACCAGATCCTCAATGGCATAGCGGCGGCCGTGGATATTGGTCTCCGTGAAGGTCGGATTGGCCACATAGGACTTGATGGACTGGATGAGCCGGCATTCGGACCCAAGCTTCAGATAGGTCTCGATCGCCTTCTGCCCGGCTGTGCCAACGACAATATCGCGGCCGTTCTTGTCACTGTCCTGATAGAAGCACAGGACCGATGGGAAATTGCTCCCTGAACGGAATTTGACCGCATGGGGCGTCTCACCCTTGTCGGCAAGGCCCAGCACGCAGTTGGAGGTTCCAAAATCAAGACCGACGAACCGGTTCTGTGCCATGTCCTCATC
>CAYUYV010000116.1:0-8806 GCA_964449455.1 uncultured Alphaproteobacteria bacterium
CGCGTCGCCGGCGACTATGCCGACACCATCACCGTCGAAATCCGCGCCCGGTAAGCCCGGTCATCAGCCCACGGCTCTTGGCGTCCTCAGCTCATAACGACCGCGTCACCGCGAAATAGCTGAGGACGCCTCGCCTTCGCTCCCCTCCGTGGTCAGAGTATCGTCTTCCATATGGCTCCCCTCCTGCGCGCGCCGATAGACCGGTGTTTTCCCACAAACATTGTATCGCCCGACATCCGTATCGCCTAACAGACCCCTTCAGGATAGGGTTCGCCGCAGGATCGCGCCGGACCGACAGGGGAGTGAGATGACACAACCGGATTTCGGGGCTTTTGCCCCCAAGGGCATGAGCGCCTGGTGCCTGGCCCGCTCCCGCGCCTTGCCTTCGCGGCGCGGGGCCAATGGACTCTGGCTGTCACTGCTCGCCCGCCTGTCCGGTGCCAAGCGGGATGGCGCGACCTTTGACATGGTGGTCTTCGGCGACCAGCGGGCCCGCCTGCGCCCTTTCGACAATCTCTCCGAAAAACGGGTCCTGTTGACCCCGAATCTCTGGGACCAAAAGGAACGGGCCTATTTGGCGCAAGCGATCGCCGACGGCACCACAGGGAAGCCATTCACGTTTGTCGATGTGGGCGCGAATGCCGGCCTTTACAGCCTGTCGGTGCGGGCGGCGGCGGCCCGGGCCGGCCGGTCTGTGCGCCTCGTGGCCGTTGAACCGGAGCCGGACACCCGCGCCCGTCTCGCCTTCAATCTCGAAGCCAGCGGCGCCGGCGACGCGACAATCCTGCCCTGGGCAATAACCAAAGATCCGGGGCCGGTTGATCTGTTCACCAATCCTCACAATCGCGGCGAGACCAGCCTGACGGATCAGGGCCTGGGCGCCAAACTCACGGTGGACGGCCATCCCTTGGGCGATGCCCTTGATGTAGCGGCGCCGGATCGGGCCGTCGACGCCCTGAAGATCGATATCGAGGGTGCCGAAGGGCCGGCCTTTGAGGGCCTGTTCGAGACCCACCCGGAAGACCGCTGGCCCCGCCTTATCCTGATGGAAAGCAAGGCGGATGAGCAAAACCAGCCCGTGCTGCGCCGCTGTCTCGATGCGGGCTATAGGGTTGATCTCGACACCCGGTTGAATGTGGTCTTGAGGCGGCGTTAGTTTTTGCCAGAACCCTACCACCCGCCTGTGCGGGACCAGGTGTCGATGATCCGGGTACCACGAATGACATGGTAGCGGTCGAACTGGGCCGCCGTGGCGCAGGCGTGGTTGGGCAGGATGCGGACCATACTTCCCAGGGGAAACCGGTCGAAATCGACGGTCGTGCCATCCCGTGCGGCGATGAGTCCATGCTCCTGGTTCGCACTTTCCATCACCACCCCATTGATCGGCACGCCGCGCAGATCCGTGATCAGGCCATAGCCCTGGTCCACCCTCTGCCCCGCCGTGCCTCGGTCCCGGGACAGAGCCATCCAGCCCGCATCCGTGATCACCCAGCCTTTGTCCCTTTGGTGCCCGATGACGGTTCCCATGACGCTGATGGCAATGTCATCCACCCCGCACACACCGATGCCCGCCATGACCAGATCGAAAAAGGCGTAAACACCGGCGCGCATTTCCGTGACGCCTTTGAGGTGGTCCACGGACAAAGCCGTTGGCGTTGATCCGATGGACACCACCGGACAGGGCGTGCCCGCCGCACACAGCCGTTCCGCGGCGAGCACAGTCAGGTCGCGCTCCCGCCGGGCGGCCTCCAGCAGGCACTGCGCCGTCTCACAGCCATAGGAGCCCCCGGCATGGGCCATGACGCCGACCAGCCGTCCGCCGCCGGACATCCGGATGATCCGCCCCGTCTCTATCAGCTCATCGCCCCGGGGATCCACGCCCGAACGATGCCCGTCCGTATCCACCTCAATGAGGATCTGATGGCTGGTCCGACGCTCCGCCCCATGGGCCACGACGGCCCGCGCCATGTCCGGATGGTCAAGAATGATCTTCAGATCACAGCCCCGGGCCATGAGATCCGCCACATGGTCGAGCTTGTTTGGCGTGATGCCCACCGCATAGAGAATATCGGTGTGCCCATTGCGGAAGAAATACTCCGCCTCTTGCAAGGTGGACACCGTGATGCCCTTGCTGTGCCCGGCCTCGGCCACGGCCTGAGCCACGCAAATCGATTTGTGGGTTTTCACATGGGGCCGCAAGACGCAACCCAGCCGGCCGATGCGCCCTGCCATGCGCGCGGCGTTTCGCGCCAGAACATCCGCATCAAGAAGGAGGCAGGGTGTCTCCAGCCCGGTGAGGTCGCCCGCAGACAAGGTCATGGCCGGCCGGCGCGCGCCGCATCAAGGCCGCCTTCGCTATAGGGGAAGAAAGACTGGAGATCGATGACTTTGTAATCGAGCGCGTCCAGATAAACCGTGCCTAGGGTCGGCTCCGGCGCGTCCACAATCACAATGGTCTTGGCAAAGCCGGTATCGTCAAAGCCCCGCCGGAAATGGACACGGGATTTGAGAACCCAGGTCGTGTAGGCATCAAGATCGATGGGCAAGCTCGCCATTTGATCCGGACGTGTAATCTGCACCAGGCGGTCCGTCAGAACCAGGAGATTGCCACGCCCGAACGCAATGAGCGCCACCTTGATGGCCCGCCCGCGAACCTGGCGCGCGCCAAGGCCCATGAGCTGCCCCTTCACCCGCACCGGTTCGCCGCTTGCCGGCATGATGGCGAAACCGCCAACCCTCCGGTCAAAAACATCGCCCGCTTTCGCGCCTTCGGCCAGCAGGGCATCGATGGTCCGCTCGTCCCGCAGGGTGGCGATGAGCACCCCGCCCAGATCCTGTGCGATGATTTCTTTGAGGATATGGGTGGCATCCCCGCCCCGGTCGGAATAATCGGCCAGCACGATGGGCACAGCCCCGGCGGCCGTGGCGTCAACCGCCTGGGCCACGGCCTTACCGGGCGCGATAATGGGTACGGTGAACAATTCGCGGCGGCGGCGGAGCATATAGGCCGTCATGTCATCGGCGATCCGGTCCGCCAAGGCCTGGTCGTTATTGGTCATGACCTGGATCGCCGCGCCGGCTTCAACGGAGTCATTCCAGGGGAATCCGGCAAACACATTCACGAAAACGTCCGGTTCCCGCGCTTCCCAGATCAGAGCCCGCTGGACGATGCCCATCCAGGGTTCAGCGCCCGTCCATTGGAGGACTGTGGGCGTGATGATGCCTGGCTTGCGCGTTGCCGTGGTGGCCACATAATCGCCCCGGGCCGCGCGGATGAGGGCCCGAGCCGCCCGTGCGCCCTGCAGACGGCCATCATAATGCGGATAATATTTCATGCAGAAGGCAAAGTCAGCCTGTTGAAGAAAGGCCGCGTCCTCATTGCCATGGGGATCGAAGGTGCCGGCGATGGCCACGTCCGGCCCGACCACGTCGCGCACGCGGCGCGCCAGATCCGCTTCAGGGCGCGCAATCCCTTCGACCGCCGCGGCTCCATGAAGGGACAGAAACACTGCGTCAACCGGCATGGCCGCTTTCAGGTCTTCCACAATGCGGTCTGCGTAGAGATCAAAGGCCTCCCGGGTGATGTAACCGACGGAACTGCCGCCAATGACACTGCCGAAGGAGCGCAGGGGCACAAGATCAACGTCGCTGTGCTCGCTGGCCACTTTAACGAACCCCCGGATCGCATTGCCAAAGTGCAGCAGCGCATCGCCTTCGAGCGTGGTCGGGGAGAAGCCGTCCACACCGGCCATGGCCGGAGAAAAAGTGGTGGCCTCATGGCTGAAATGGGCAAGGGCGATGCGGACCGGCTTGTGAGTCGTCTGGGCCGCCGCATGGCCGCCAAGGACCAGGTGGCAAAGGGCGAGCTGCCAAAGGGCGATCAGTACCAGGATCGCTGTGACGCCGCCGCGGCCCTTACCGTTTCCCATGTTCACGCTCCCCTCCCGTCCCGCGCGGCGCCCATCAAGGGTGCTCGTCAAGGGCGCTCGCCGAGAACCTTGAAAACGCCTGTGCCCGTCATCAAGGTCCGCTCACCGCACCAGATCCGCCCCCGGACAGAGATGAAGTCCTCCTGATCGCCCAGGATTTCTCCGGTGCCTTCCACCCATTCGCCGAGGCGCGCGGCGGAAATGAAATCCGTCAGCAGACGCACCGTCACCCAGAACCGGTTTGGATAGCGCACAGACACACAGTGACCAAAGGCGGTGTCGGCGAATGCCATCAGCATCCCGCCATGGCAGTTCATCATGCCATTGGTGTGGTGCTCGGCGACGTAGAAACCGCGTGTGTAGGATCCGTCGGCGTCCCGGCGCTCAAACAGCGGCCCGATCTGGCGTCCGAAACCACGCACCCAGTTGAGGGGTTCAAAGCCAGGGGGAATATCCGTCGCCGGATCGGGAAGGAGGTCGTCGGTCATGGTGGCTATCCAGCGGCGCAGGCCATGTTCGCCTTCGCAGGGTGCGCCCTGGTGCGCCACCGGCCACCACCCGCTGCCCGTCAGGAACGCGGATAGCCTCACCGGTGCGCCAGAGCGCACTCCACTGTCGTCAGCTAACAGAGGAATTCGACTTGGAGGCCGTTTCCACGGGCTGCTCCGCGCTCTGTTCGATGCGCTTTTCTTCGGGCTCGTCGTCGGACATGCCCTTTTTGAAGTTTTTGATGCCGGTGGCGACGTCGCCCATTACTTCGGAGATTTTGCCCCGGCCGAACAGCAACACAACCAAAAGGGCCACGATCAGGATCTGCCAGACACTCAAGGACATGGGACGCCTCCCTCAACCGTTAGGCGGGCGGCCAAAGCGCCACCCCGCACGCCATGGGACTTGAGTGGGACCATAAACGACGGCCCGGACTGTGGCCAGCGGTGCGATGCCCCGCTCACATTTCGGCGGGTTCCGGCGTCCAACCGGGCAAGCGGGCCTGGGCGAAAAGCGCGTCCACATCGAGTGCCGCTTCAAGGCCATCGCCAAGGGCGTCGAGCGCATCCTCGACACCGGCCTCATAAGCAAGGGCCGGTCCTGGCGCAGCACCCGCCCTTGCGAGCCATTCCCGCCGAAACGCATCCGCTGCGAACAGTCCGTGGACATAGGTTCCCTCAATAAGGCCCGCGCCGCCCCTTGCCCCGTCGGGACCATGGGAAAGCTGCACCAGGGGCTCGGCCAGGGCGGCGCCCGTGGTGTGTCCGGTGTGAATTTCATAGCCATGGACAGCAAGGCCGGTCAGGGCACAGCGGCCTTCCACCGGGCGGACGGTCTTGTCGCCGGTCATCACGGTTTCACAGTCAAGCAAACCAAGCCCCTCGGCCGTGCCCGAGGCACCATCATGGCCGGCCAGGTCGATGATCCGCCGCCCCAACATCTGAAACCCGCCACAAATGCCCAAGACACGGCCACCGGAACGCACATGGGCGATGATGTCGTGATCCCATCCCTGGTCGCGGAGAAAGGCGAGATCGCCGAGGGTGGATTTGGTGCCGAACAGGATGACCACATCCGCAGTCCGGGGAATGGGCGTGCCCGGCGGGACGAATGAGAACACCGCACCAAGCTCCAGCCGCAACGGATCCGCGTCATCAAAATTGGCGATGCGGGAGAGCATGGGCGCCGCGATGCGCAGCCGCCCTGGGCGGGCCGGACTTTGGCCCGCCGGGACCGCGTTTTCCAACACCACGGCATCCTCCGCTGGCAGACGGGCGGTTGCGGGCAGCCAGGGGATGATCCCGAAACAGGGCCAGCCCGTACGCTCGGTGATGAAGCGTGCACCGTCTGAGAACAGAGCCGGATCGCCGCGGAACCGGTTGACCGCAAAGCCGACGATATGGGCGGCGTCTTGCGCGTCCAGAACCGTCTGTGTGCCCACAAGGGCTGCGATCACGCCGCCCCGGTCAATATCGCCGACGAGGCACACGGGCACACCGGCGGCGCGGGCAAAGCCCATATTGGCAATGTCCCCGGCCCGCAAATTCACTTCAGAGGCACTGCCAGCCCCTTCCACCAGGATGAGGTCATAGGCCTTTGAGAGCCGATCGAAACTCTCGAGGACCGCATCCAGAAACAGGGCCCTGCGGGTCTTGAAATCGGCGGCCTGAAGGGTGCTGACCGGCCGGCCCTGGATGACGACTTGCGACGTGCGATCACTCTGGGGTTTCAGAAGCACGGGGTTGAAGTCCGTTTCGGGGGGCAGGCCTGCGGCCCGGGCCTGGAGCGCCTGGGCGCGGCCGATTTCCCCACCATCGGCGCAGGCAGCAGCATTGTTTGACATGTTCTGGGGCTTGAAGGGCGCGACCCGCAGTCCCCGGCGGCGGGCCAAACGGCACAGGCCCGCAACGATGACCGATTTGCCGACATCGGACCCGGTCCCCTGGATCATCAGGGCTCTGGCGCGCCGGTTTGTGTCGATCGACATGGATAGCGGCCCTTTCCGTCGCTGCCGGCCCTTTCCGTCGCTGCCGGCCATTGACGCGCTGCATCGCCCCCCATAGGTAAATGGTATCCTGTAACAGGCCCAAGGGGGAGGCCCGCTGGATGGTGCAGACGGACGCTCTTTTATTTGCCGTCGGCGCCGCCTGCGTGACGACCGCGGGCCTCGTCGCTGTGGCGATCTGGCGTGAGGAAACCCGCTCGCGGACGACATGGTTTGCCGCCTTTGCCGCTGGCGCTCTTGTTTCCATTGCCCTCCTCCACTTGCTGCCCGAAGCCTTTGAAGCCACCCGTTCAGCGCCCCGCTTTTTGATGCTCGGCTTTGCCGGGGCCTATTTCCTCAACAGCGGGGTCCTCGCCTTTGCCGGCAATGGCAACGGCTCGCGACCCTGGGCGGCCGGCGTTCTGCCCTTTATCGCAATCTCCTTCCATTCCTTCGTGGACGGCATGGCCTATGCGGTCACCTTCTCGGCCAATTTTACGACGGGTGTTCTGACCGTCATTGGCCTGATCTTCCATGAGGTGCCTGAAGCCATCATCGTTTTCACCCTGCTACAGCGCGCAGGTCTGGGAAATCGCCCAGCACTCGCCCTCGCCTTTGTCGGCGCGGCCTTGACCACGCCGGCCGGCACGCTGGCCACGGGCCTTTTTCTGCAGGATCTCGACCCGTCCAGTTTCGGGCAGCTCTTTGCGGTGACGGCGGGCATCTTGCTCTTCATCGGCACGAGCCATCTTCTGCCCCATCTCGACCACGAACCTCTGCGCAAAAAGATCCCGCCGCTGTTGCTTGGTGGCGCGATCGGCATCGGCGCAAGCCTGTTCCACGATCACGATGACCACGATCACGGGCCTTTTGGCCCGCCGATCATGCACAACGAACATGCCGGATCCGAACCGGCACCATCGAAAACCGGCCAGTCCCCCTCCGCACAATTTGCGACAGACACGGAGGGTGATGCGGCCCCTATCGAGACCGAACAACGGAGCCCGACGCCATGACACATCTGACACGCCGCCTGCCCCTGACCACGGCCACCGCTGCACTCCTGGCCGGTGTCACCTTGTCCCTGACCACGCCGCTCAAGGCCCAGGACGAGCATGGCCGGTCTGCTGGGTCCCATGTCCATGGCGCGGCAGAGCTGAACGCCGCACTGGATGGCAAAGACCTGATGATCGAATTGCGCAGTGCCTTGTGGAATGTGCTCGGCTTTGAGCGCGAAGCGCGAAGCGCTGAGGAGAAACAAGCCGTTGAAGGGGCAATGGCTGCCCTGGCCGATGGCCTCTCCCTGTTTGGCCTGCCGGAAGCCGCCGGCTGCACCCAGCACGAAAAGGACATCGATCTGGGCGCAGCCAAGGGCGACGAGGATCATGATCACGAAAAAGATCATGGGCACGATGACCATGATCACGACGATCATGACCACGATAAACATGATCATGACGAGCATAAGCACAGCGAGCATGACCACGAGGATCACAAGGACGGTGAGGACGACCACGCCGGCCATGACCATGACGACAGCAAGGACCTGGTCGCGAGCTACAGCTTCACATGCGCACGCCCCCAGGCCCTAAACCAGTTCTCCGTCACCCTGTTTGAGCGCTTTGAGCGCCTGGAAGAGGTCAAGGCGAGCTTCCTCAGCGCCAAAGTTCAGGCTGCGGCGACCTTGAACCCGGACAGCCCCGTCTTTAGTCTGCGGTAAATTTCGGCAACACGGGACGAAGCCGCATGACCCGCGTGATCCTCTCGGTAGTGGCGGTGCTGGCCGCCATTGCCATCGCCAGCCTGACGGTTTTCGGTCTCCAGGACACCTCCGCTCCCGAAGCGCCCGGGGACCAGCCGTCCAAGACACAAACGACCAAAGCTGAACTCCTCAATTGGAACGACCTGCTGCCTGCTGGGGAAGTGGAGCGGATCCAGGAGCTTTACGAGGAGTATTTCGCGGATCTGGAGCGCCGGATGGGTCAGTCCGGCGGTGCGGACGGTATGGGGCCTTTGGCCGCGATCGCCGAAGGCAGCGCAGCCGACTCCATGCCGCAGCTTGGCACCTTCAATGTGGTGGAGGCGCTTGACGGCAAGACCATCCGCATCCCTGGCTATGTCGTGCCCCTGACCTCCGTGGAAAGCAATGTGTATACGGAGTTCCTCCTCGTGCCCTATTTCGGGGCCTGTATCCACACGCCGCCGCCACCGCCCAATCAGATCCTTTATATCCAGGCCGATCCAGCGGTGACGATCGAGTATCTGTGGGAGCCCTTCTGGGTCGAAGGGGTGATGAGCACCCAGTCGCACCACAATGATACGGGCGATGCGGCCTACACTGTCGCGCTAACCAAGCTTGAGCCCTATGGCAGCTGAGCCCGACTTCATCAAGGATCCGGTCGTC
>CAYUYV010000116.1:8906-12432 GCA_964449455.1 uncultured Alphaproteobacteria bacterium
ACCAAGCTTGAGCCCTATGGCAGCTGAGCCCGACTTCATCAAGGATCCGGTCGTCAGCCTTGAGCCGGTCGTCAGCCTGGAGCCGGTCGTCCGCCTGGAGAATGTGGTCTTTGGCTGGCGCGCGGGCAGCGTGCTCCTCGACATACCAGCGCTCACCATCGCGCGCGGCGAGAAGGTCTTCCTGCGCGGGCCATCGGGCAGCGGCAAGAGCAGCCTTTTGGGTCTATTGGGCGGCGTACTGATGGCCCGGTCCGGCAGAGTGCTCGTCCTGGGCCAGGATCTGACCCGGCTGGGCGGTGCGGAGCGGGATGCTCTGCGGGCAGCCCATCTTGGTGTCATTTTCCAGATGTTCAACCTGCTCCCTTTTCTGTCGCTTACGGACAATGTTACCCTGCCTTGCCGCTTTTCGGCCGAGCGGGCCGCCCGGCTTGCGGATGTGCCCGGCGGCGTTGAAGGGGAAGCCCAAAGACTGCTCGCCCGCCTTGGCCTCGACGGCGAGACGATCACGACCACACCTGTCCGGGAACTGAGCGTTGGTCAGCAGCAACGGGTCGCCGCCGCCCGGGCCCTGATCGGCGGACCGGCCCTCATCATTGCCGACGAACCCACCTCGGCCCTCGACACGGATGCACGGGATGCCTTTCTGGCCCTCCTGGTGGAGGAGAGCGCCCGCCACAGCTCCAGCCTGTTGTTCGTGAGCCATGATCCCGGCCTTGCCAGCCATTTCGACCGCATGGTGGATCTCACGAGCCTCAACCGCGCCGTATCGGCCGCGAAGACGGAAGTGGCCCCATGATCGCCCGGCTTGCACCGATCCTGCGCCTTGCGATCCGCAGTCTGATGAGCCGGCGCCTGACGGCCGGCCTCACCATCGTGTCCGTTGCAATCAGCGTGACCCTCTTTGTCGGTGTGGAGAAAATCCGCCTCGGCGCCCGCGCCGGTTTCGAGCGCACGATCTCCGGCACGGACCTGATAGTCGGGGCCCGCTCGGGTCCTGTGAATTTGCTGCTTTATTCCGTGTTCCGCATGGGCTCAGCCACGAACAACATCACCTGGGAGACCTACCAGGACGTGGCGTCCAAGCCCGAGATTGCCTGGACCGTGCCCATCTCTCTCGGTGACAGCCATCGCGGCTTCCGGGTTGTCGGCACCACACCAGCCTTTTTCGAGCGCTACCAGTATGGCGGCGGACGGGCGCTGGAGTTTGCCGCGGGCAAGCCCTTCGACGATCTGTTCGATGCGGTCATCGGGGCCGACGTCGCCCGCCGGCTCGGCTACCGGCTCGATCAGCAGATTGTACTCGCCCATGGCATCGGGGCCGTCAGCTTCGCCGATCACGACAATATGCCCTTCCGGGTCGCCGGGATTTTGAAGCCCACGGGCACGCCGGTCGACAAGGCCGTTCATGTGTCCCTTGCCGGCATTGAGGCCATGCATCTGGGCTGGCAGAGCGGCGGCAAAACACCCTTGGCGGATATGATGACGCCGGACCGGGCGCGGGCCATGGACCTGCAGCCTGAACAAATCACGGCCTTCCTGGTGGGACTGAAGTCGAAAATTGCCGTGCTGCGTCTGCGCCGGGAGCTCAACACCTATCGCCAGGAACCTTTGCTCGCCATCATTCCCGGGGTCGTGCTGGCGGAGCTGTGGTCCGTGGTCGCCATGGTGGAGACGGCACTCTCTGCCATCGCCTTGTTCGTGATTGTGGTCGGACTGGTCGGTATCCTGACAAGCATCCTCACCACCCTGAATGAGCGCCGCCGGGAAATGGCCATTCTGCGGTCCGTGGGGGCACGGCCCTTTGACATTGCCATTCTGATGCTGAGCGAGGCGGGCCTGCTCGCCTTTGCCGGCAGCGTTTTGGGCCTGGTGATTGCCTATCTCGGCCTCATCACCGCCGCACCGCTCATTGAGGCGCGCGCCAATCTCACTCTGGTGGGGCTCAGTCCATCTTTGTTCGATGTAAAGCTGGTCCTCGGCATCACCGCTGCCGCCATCGCATTAGGGGCCCTGCCCGCCTGGCAAGCCTTCTCCCGCTCCCTTGAGGACGGCCTCTCCTTGCGAGTCTGATCGCCAAAGATCCCGTGTCCTGTGTGACACTCTCGGGCAAGTCCCTTTACCTCAGGCTGCCGGAGCGGCGCCGGAGCAGGACAGTTCCGGGACGGCAAAGGCCGCCACGGGGGCGCTTGACCGAGGCTGCGGATCACGAGATCAAAGCACACCCGACAATGACTGTTTCGACACGTCGATCAGGCCTGACCCTCGCCCTCGGCCCCTTTCTGGTGAGCGTGACTGCCCTGGCACAAGAGCCAACATCCGCGAGCGCATCAGCAGATGATCCGGATATGGACCGCATTCTTGTGATCGGCCAACCCTACACAGAAGACCGCTACATTGCCGAAGACGCCCGAAGCGCCACCAAGACTCTGACGCCCCTTGATGAAATCCCGCAATCCATCCAGGTGCTGACCGCAGAACTGCTGCGCGACCAGGATGCGCGTACCTTGTCGGACGCCCTGCAGAACGTATCGGGCGTGGCCCCCGCTGACCCGAGCGAGGGCCTGCTGACAAATTTCTTTATTCGCGGCTTTGCGGCCACCGTGTTTTTCGACGGCCTGCCTGCCTTTGGACAGACGAATACGGTCGATCCATCGTCCCTTGCCAGTGTGGAACGGGTCGAAGTCGTCAAAGGCCCGACGGGTGTTCTGTTTGGTGGCGGCACCGGCGCGCCGCTGGGCGGCCTCATTAACGTCGTCACCAAGGCACCAAAGGCAGAACGCTTCGCGGAAGTTGGTCTGCGCGGCGGCTCCTTTGAGACGATCAATCCGTTCTGGGACATCAACCAGCCACTGGTGGGAGACAAGCTCCTCTTCCGCGTGTCTGGTGAGTATCAGTCCTCCGAGAGCTTCATTGATGTCGTGGAACAGGAACGCATCGCGATCTTTCCAACGCTTGCCTGGCACCCGACACCCAGAACCCACGTCATCCTGCGCGGCCAGTACAGCCGCAACGAGTTCATCGAATATTCCGGCCTGCCCGCGAATGGTACGGTGGTCGATGCACCTTTCACGATCCCGCGCTTCCGGTTTCCGGGGGCCAGCGATGTGCCAGAAAACACCAACACAAATGCCCTGTTCACGGCCGAACTGCGCCATGGCTTCACGGACCGCATCGAGGGCTCGGTCGCGGTGCGCTATATGGACAGTGAGTTTCAGGAAATCAGCACGTTTCAAAGCCCGGTCTTCGCGAGCTTTTTCGGGTTTGACGTGGATCCCAATGATCCGGTGACGCCTTATTTCTCCGGCCAATTGCCGACCGATACGGAGCAGGTGAACCTGAACGCGAATCTGACCGGCACATGGACGACCGGCCCGGCCGAACACAAAGTGTTGGTTGGCTTTGAATTCGATCGGACGACGAATTTCGCTGCCCTCGCTTTTGGCTTTTCCGGGCTGCTCGACCTGTCGGACCCGGACGACGACATCCCCTTTGGTCCCATCCCGGACCTGTCCACGGGGAGCGTCCA
>CAYUYV010000116.1:12532-16243 GCA_964449455.1 uncultured Alphaproteobacteria bacterium
CGGACGACGACATCCCCTTTGGTCCCATCCCGGACCTGTCCACGGGGAGCGTCCAAGACAATCTCTATAAGACCGTAGGCGGATATATCCAGGATCAGATCACCCTGTTGGGCCGGCTGCATGTTTTGCTGTCCGGTCGGGTGACACGGATCGAGGTGGAGGAACGGGCCCTCGGTTTGCCTGACGGAACACTGGGGCAGGTCTCGTCCGACACGCGCTTCACGCCGCGTTTCGGCGTTGTGTTCGAGGTGACCGAGGGCATCAGCCTTTTCACCGGCTATGGCGAGGGCTTCCAGGCGGTACTCAACTTCCTGGGCGACGATCTTCCTGTTCCGGAGGAATCCCGGGAGATTGAAGGCGGCATCAAGTTCTCCATGGAGGATATTGGTCTCAGCGGCACCATTGCAGGCTACCGCATCATCCGGGAGAATGTGGCCGTCATTGATCCATCGACCCTGTTCACCAGCATTCAGGTGGGCGAACAACGCTCAGTAGGCGCTGAGCTTGACCTCGTATGGCAGCCCATAGACGCACTCTCGCTCCTGACAAGCTATGCGTATACGGATGCCATCAACTCGACCGATGATATCTCCGGAGGTGGATTGCCCATTCCAGCCGGTGATCGCCTGGCCCGCATTCCCGTTCATAGCGGACGGGTCGCCGTGCGCTGGCGTTTCCTGGACGGCATGTTGGACGGGCTATCCATCGGCGCCGGCATCACCGCAGGCTCGCAACGAGAGTTGACACTGCCCAACACGGTCGAGGCACCGGCCTTTTACGTTGTCGACGCCCAGGCAACCTATGAACGGGGGCCTGTCAGACTGACCGTGAATATCCGCAACCTGACAGACCGGGAATTCTTTGAGCCCCACGCCTTCCTGCTTCAAGACGTTGTGCGCCCAACCCAACCCCTTTCAGCCTTCGGCACCCTGTCGGTACAGTTCTAACCCCTCTTTATACGGAGAGACCTATGAGCATTTCACGACGTGGCTTGATGTTGGGGGCCGTTGGTACCCTCGGCCCCTTTCTTGCCTTGGCCAAAGCCGTCGCTCAGACAGAGGACGAACGTGCCGCCGCCATGGCCCGCTCTGAACAGGCCCATAATGACCTGATGAACATTGAGGGACTGCGGATGATGGGGCAAGAACAGATCGCGATGCTGCTCTATCCCGGCTTCACCGCCCTCGACCTGGTCGGGCCACAATATATGTTCGCGTCCATGATGGGCGCCACGGTGCATCTGGTGACCCAGGGGCCGGACCTCGCCCCGGTGATGAGCGATACGGGGCTTGCCATCGCGCCCACCGTGACGATCAAAGATTGTCCGCAGACGCTTGATCTTCTGTTCGCACCAGGAGGAGCGGCCGGTACAGCGGCGGCCCTTAAGAACAAGACACTGATCGATTTCCTGGCATCACGGGGTGCTGAGGCGGGCCTGGTGACCAGCGTGTGCACGGGGTCCCTGCTCCTCGGCCAGGCCGGCCTCTTGATGGGGCGCAAGGCCACGAGCCATTGGGTGGTGCGTCACGTCCTTGATCGCTACGGTGCGACGCCCGTCGATGCGCGGGTTGTGCGCGATGGCAATCTGGTGACGGGTGCGGGTGTGAGTGCGGGGCTTGATTTCGGCCTTGAGATCCTGGCGTCCCTGCGCGGCGCGCCTTACGCACAGGCCATTCAGCTCCAGGCTGAATATGCGCCCGAGCCCCCCTTCACAGCCGGAACGCCTGAGAGCGCACCCGAGGAGCTTGCGGAGGCGCTGCGGGGCATGTTTGCCCCTCTTGTCGCTCAGGTGGAAGCAGCGGCGGCGGACTGGTCAGCGGTCCAATAACTGATGCCGGTTTCAGATAAAAAGGGGCGCCCCAGAAAGGGCGCCCCTTTGTCCGTTTAAGGATCAGTCCGCTTACGCGGCGGCCACGGCAACCGCGCGGTCGTTGCCGGACAGGGCCGTGAAGCGGCGCATGTGGTAGTCCATATTGCCGAACATGGTATCGATCATGGTCAGCCGCTTGAAATAGTGGCCCACATTCAGTTCGTTGGTCACGCCCATGCCACCATGGATCTGGACGGCTTCCTGGCCGACAAAACGACCGGCCTTGCCGATATGGACCTTGGTGGCGGAGGCGGCCCGCTTGCGCTCGGCCTCGTCCTCACCCAGCTTCAGGGTGATCATGTACATCATGGAGACGGACTGCTCATAGTTCATGTACATGTCGACCATCCGGTGCTGGAGCACCTGGAACTTGCCGATGGCCACGCCGAACTGCTTGCGCTGCTTGGAATAAGCCACCGTCGTGTCCGTCAGCATCTTCATGCAGCCGACCGCCTCGGCCGTGATGGCCGCGATGCCTTCATCAACAATGCGCTCGACCAGGGAAAGACCCCGGTCAATAGTGCCGATGACCATCTCATTGGGCACGTCCACATTTTCGAAGGTCACTTCGCTGGCGCGGGATCCGTCCACGGTCGGATAGTCGCGGGTCGATACGCCCGGCGCGTTTTTGTCCACGAGGAACAGGGTCACGCCCAGGGCGTCACGCTGGCCGCCGGCCGTGCGGGCCGACACGAGCAGCTTGTCCGCCCACGGTGCACCGTATACGACGGATTTCTGACCATTGAGAACGAAGCCGGTGCGGGACTTGCGGGCCGTGGTCTTCAGGTCCGCAAGATTATAGCGGCCCTGGGGCTCGGCGAAGGCAAAGGCCAGGATCAGCTCGCCGGCGATGATCTGCGGGATGAGCTCTTCCTTCTGGGCCGTGGTGCCACCATGGCGCAGGGCTGCCCCGCCGAGGACCACCGTCGGCAGGAACGGCTCGACCACGAGGCCGCGGCCGAACTCTTCCATCAGGATCATGGTCTCAACGGGTGTACCGCCGAAACCGCCCAGCTCCTCAGGGAAGGAGGCTGCCAGCAGGCCGAGATCGGCGAACTGGGCCCAGTAATCCTTCCGCCAGCCGGCTTCGCTGGCGACGATGGACTGGCGGGTGTCAAAATCATACCGGTCCTGCACAAAACGCTGAACACTGTTGCGCAGCAGGGTCTGTTCTTCCGTGAACGAAAAATCCATGTCTTATCTCCCTCGTTGGGCCGCCCCGCTTAGGGGTGCCGCCTGATCCCGCCGTCAAAGGCCCAGGATCATTTTTGCGATGATGTTGCGCTGGATCTCGTTGGAACCGCCATAGATCGAGGTCTTACGCATGTTGAAATAGACCGGCGCCACGCCGTCGGCGTAATCCGGCCCCACGGGGAAGATGTTGGATCCTTCCTTCTCGCCGTCCTTGTCGAAGGGCATGCTGTAGTATCCCACGGCTTCGACGACGAGTTCGGTCAGGCGCTGCTGGATCTCCGTACCCTTGATCTTCAGGATGGAGCTTTCCGGACCCGGACCATTACCGGCCTGTTCGGAGGCCAGCGTGCGCAGCTCCGTGAATTCGAGCGCCGTCAGATCGATCTCCAGCTCGGAAATCTTGCGCGAGAACTCAGGATCATTGATCAGGGGCTTGCCGTCCTGCTCTTCGGTGCGCGCGATGGACTTGAGACGCTCCAGACCCCGCTTTGAGCGGGCCACGCCGGCAATACCGGAGCGCTCATGGCTAAGGAGGAATTTGGCGTAGGTCCAACCCTCGTTCTCGACACCGATCAGGTTCTCGACGGGCACTTCGACATTGTCGAAATAGACCTCGTTCACCTCATGGCCGCCATCAATGGTGATGA
>CAYUYV010000117.1:0-2616 GCA_964449455.1 uncultured Alphaproteobacteria bacterium
GCAGACGGACGTGCCGGGACTTCTCATGCGGACTTCTGATCCACGACACTAGTGTGGCGGGTCAGGCACTCGCTACGGAGCCTGCCGATCATTCTCGGGCGAATTCCTGACCCGCCACATTAGAGCATTCTCACCAAAATCCGGATCGGGAAAATGCTTTAGAGCCATTGGTGGAGCGCCTTCGGGCGGAAAACCGGTGTCTTTCTTGTCCTGAAAGCGCTCCCCTGTCATGCGCGTGGCCCGTTGGGCCTGGTTTTGCCAAGCGGCTCAAATCGGCGGCGCAGGACGTCCGAACCGATGTGCTGTCACAATTCGGCAAAACGACGTCAAGACTGCGCGTGTGCCATCGGGCGATCGACACTGTCAAGGGCAAGTCGGTCGTCAGGCGGGGGAAACGCCGGTCGTGTCCAGCCAGTCCAGGCACAGGCCCACCACATCCTCCCAGCCCGGCTCGCCGATCAGCCAATGGCTGAAGCCTTTGACCTCCTGGAAGGTGCCGAGCTCATAGCGCCGGGCGATGCGACGGACCGTGCCGCTGGGATTGACCTTGTCCCGTGAACCGGTGATGCACAGGACCGGGCAGGCCACTTTAAGGCTGTTGACCGAGCTGGCGCGCTGGGTATCCGCCGCCCAGTGCAGGATTTCGAACATGGCGCGTCCCGATTCCGGCACGAACCGCGCGAACACTTCGCGCTGGGCCGCCGGGCTCAGCCGGTCCAGGGTGTGTTCGGCTGCCAGGGTGAAATTCGGCACCAGGGCTTGTTTCCAGAACTGGCCGGCCACAAGAAACAGTCCCTGGGCGGACATCAGCTCAAGGGTTGTGGAAGGCAGCACCCCCCAGGGCGGGGAGGGCGCCAGCAGGCACAGGGCACGCACCCGATTGCGCGCGGCCAGCATCTGGCACAAGAGCCCCCCCATGGAGTGGCCAACCAGGATCGGCGGCTCGTCCAGGGTCGAGAGCACCTGATCCTCAAGATCCTTGCAGTAATGGAGCACGCTGGTCTGGCCGAGTTCAGGCGCGATCCGGGTGCCGTTGTCGGGCTCGTGATGGCGCAGCGTGGGGCAGATGGCGGCATGGCCCCGCGCCTCGAAGACCCAGCGAAGGGGCTCAAGCGCCCATCCGCCGCAAAAGGCCCCATGGAGCAGCACGACCGGCGGTCTCAAATCGTTTCCCCCCTGCCCAGTTTTTCCGAAAGCGGAGCGAATTCCCGCGCCACCGCTTCATAGACATGTCGCTTGAAGGGAATGACCAGCTCCGGAATGTCCGCCAGCGGAACCCAGCGCCAGTCATCGAACTCTGGATGATGGACCTCAAGGTCGAACTCGTCGTCCTCGCCCGTGAACAGCAGCGCAAACCATTTCTGGGTCTGACCCCGATGGCGCCGGCGCAAATTTTCATAAACGGACTGGGGAAAATGGTATTCGAGCCAGTCTTCGATTTCACCGATGATCCGTGCACTGCGGGCGCCGGTTTCCTCGTGGAGTTCGCGAAAGACCGCTTGCTCGGGTGTCTCGCCGCTGTCAATGCCGCCCTGGGGAAGCTGCCACTGATAGCCGGAGCGGGACTCGGCACTGGACACTCGGCGTCCCATCCAGACCAGGCCCTGCTTGTTGAGCAAGGCAATACCCACAGCCCGTCTAAGGGAATTGTCAGGGCTTTGTGAGGGCGGCATGCTGGACTCCTTCCCGTTTTTTTAATGGCATTATCATTGCCGAAACGGGAGCGAGAACAAGACCCTTCGCGTCCAAAGTCGGCGCCCATGCCTTGATGCGGGCCAGCGTGACGGGCAGGGCAGCGCCCACGCCGATGGCGGTTCCCTTGGCCCGCGCCACCGCCTCCAGCTCCAGAAGCGACAGGTCCACATTGCGGCGCGAGGGCTGTCCATCAAGCGTGCGATCCGCCCGGCCGTGGTTGAGTTTGAGGGATGGCGCTATCTTTCCGGCCAGGGAGCGCTCCGCCGTTCCATCTTCGAGGAAAAACAATCCCCGTTTTGCAATGTCAGAGAGAACCGGACGCAGATCTTCCGGACTCGACAGAAATGCCGCACCCATACGCGTCAGCACACCCGCATAGCCCGTCGTGCTCCACAACAATCGATGGAGACGCACCAAACGCTCTGGCGGCGCGAGGCGTGTCAACAGGGCATAGGGGCCAGGATCATGTTCCGGAAAGGCGCGGGGTTCCATGGGCAGCTCCAGGAGCACTTCGTGGCCCATAGCCCGGGCCCGATTGGTCCAAAGCTGTGGTTGGCCGGCATAGGGGGAGAGGGCAAGGGAGATTTCCGGCGGCAGGGCGGACAGGGCCTCATTGCTGGCTGTCTGACCAAGACCGAAGTCGCGGATGACAATCCCGATGCGGGGACGCCCCGAGGGATCGGCAAAGGGGCGGGCATAAATGCGGTCCGGCCGGCGTCCATCGGCGCCAATCCGGGGCAGGAAGCCGCCAGCTCCCTCCTCAATCAGACCGAGATCTGGGGCTGGCTCCAATGCACCGTCGGAGAGGGCGAGCTGGGCCATGGGGTCCTTGGTGGGCGGCGGCCCGGCTGGCCCATGGCTCTTTTCGGTGTGACCGTCATGGCCATGGGATTGCGTGCCATGGCTCTCTTCCGCTTTGTG
>CAYUYV010000117.1:2716-11939 GCA_964449455.1 uncultured Alphaproteobacteria bacterium
TGGCCGCGTCATTGTCCTTGGCCTCGTGAGCGGACCCGTGATGGGCTTTTGAACCATGGTCATCATGATGGTCATCGTGGTGGTCCGCGCCGTGAGCCCCGTCATCCGAGGGTCCATGACCCGGCGGGTCAATATCGAGCACCAGCTTTACAGGCAGGGGACGGGGCGCGGGGCTGATGGCCAGCCAGCCCAGAATGAGGGCCAGTCCCCCCAGAAGGAGGGCAAGGGAGCGGGCAGGTTCGGTGTTCCCGATGGGGGCGAGGCGGTGCGCCAACGCGCCCAAAACGGACGGCTTCGCCGACAAGCCGTCCGCGGCCAAGCCGGCGCCCATATCTGGAGACCCTGTTTTCATGGTCTCCATAAAGACGCAAAACGCTTAAAGCCGCTTTGAGACGGTGGCCCGTCAGCGGCGGGCCGTCCTCTGGGGCAGGGACGCGCTGTTCTCCTGGATCCCGCGCAGAAGCTCCAGGGCCCGCTCAAGCTGGACGTCAACGGGCGTGCTGTCTTCGGAATCGGCTTCCGGCCGCGGCGTGGCCTGGGCTGGTGGTGTCGATGACGTCTCTTCTGTCCCGTCGCTGGACTTTTCTTCTTCTTCGCCCGCTTCGGCCGGCAGGTGACCCGGCAGGTCAGCTTCGGACGGCCGCGGCTGGCTGGCATCGGCCAGTTCGATATCGGGCTCGATGCCCTTGGCCTGGATCGACCGGCCCGACGGCGTGTAGTAGCGGGCCGTGGTCAGGCGCAGGGCGCCGTTCACCCCTTTGGCGCCAAGGGGGATCACGGTCTGGACCGACCCTTTGCCAAAGGATCGGGTGCCCAGCACCACCGCGCGGCGCTGATCCTGGAGCGCGCCGGCCACAATCTCGGACGCTGATGCCGATCCGCCATTAATCAGCACAATGATCGGGCGTCCGTTGATCTCATCGCCGCGCCGGGCATTGTAGCGCTGCATGTCCTCAGGATAACGGCCCCGGGTGGAGACGATCTCCCCTTCATTGAGGAAGATATCGGCCACATCAATGGCCTGGTCCAGAAGGCCGCCTGGATTGTTTCTCAGGTCCAGGACGAAACCAGCCAGATCGTCGCCGAGCTGGCGCTTGAGCTTGCGCACGGCCGACAGCACGGTCTGCTCCGTGTTCTCATTGAAGGTGATGATCCGCACATAGCCCACGTCACCACCTTCGGCCCGGTAACGAACAGCCGTCAGCTCGATAATGGCGCGCGTGATCGTCACGTCGAAGGGGTCGCGCACACCGTCGCGGTACACCGTGATGACAATATCCGTGCCCGGAGCGCCGCGCATCAGGTCGATGGCCTGATTAAGGGTCATGCCCAGGATCGGCTCACCGTCCAGATGGGTGATCAGGTCGCCTGACTTGATGCCGGCGCGAGAGGCGGGCGTGTCGTCCATGGGCGCAACGACCTTCACCACGCCTTCTTCCATGGTGACTTCGATTCCGAGGCCACCGAATTCGCCCCGCGTCTGGACTTGCATGTCCTCATAGTTGCGGGGTGACAGATAGCTTGAATGGGGGTCAAGGCCGGCCAGCATGCCGTTGATGGCGTCCTCAATGAGCTTCTGGTCCTCAACTTCCGTCACATAGTCGGAGCGGACCCGCTCAAAGACATCTCCGAACAGGTTGAGCTGGCGGTATGTTTCAGACGTCGCTGCGCCCGCCGTGGCGACCGCCATCAGGCTCAGGGCGGCGCCGACACCGGTACCCGTAACCATTCTGGCGACCATCTTCGCGAAACCGTGCCGTTCCATGGGCCAACCCGTCCTTTTCGTTTCTGCCGTACCGTTCAGGACCCAGGGCGCCTGCCAGCCCCATTGCCCGATCACAAGCCGTTTCCGATCTATATCACCGATGGCCCTGCAAGTTCCGAGGGTTTTGTATCCCCAATGACCAGCAAGGCCCGAGGCGGCAACCAGCGCCGCTTCTCGTCCCGTTGTTATCTTAACCGCCGACCTTGCGTGTCCAACCCGTCAGCCAGGGCAAAGGGTCGATCGGTTCACCATTGCGGCGGAGTTCGAAATAGAGGGTTGGCCCTGGCGCTGCCAGGGAGACCCCAAGTCCGCCGGCCGAAGACGCGCCAGCCACCGTCATCGCCAGGGTGCGCGACATGGTGTCTCCCGTGTCGGGGCCGTCCACCTCGGACGGGCTGCCCATGACGCCGATTGGCTCGCCGGCCAGCAATTCCTGTCCCACTACACCGTAGATCTGCGCAAGGCCCGTTAAGACAAAGTGATACCCGTCGCCGGCCGCCAGGATCAGCACCTGTCCATAATTCCGGTAGGGCTGGGCAAAGGCGACACGACTGTCAAACGGGGCCACGATCTGCGCGCCGGGACGGGTGGCAAAGACCAAGCCCTCCGAGACCCGGCCCGAAGCATCCTCCACGCCAAAGCGACGCACGATTCGGCCCGCCACGGGCGCCCGCAATTTGCCTTTGGCCTTTTGCAGGCCTGGCGTGACCGAGGGGCCGGCGAATGTGGTTACGGGCCGCCGGGTGACCGGTTTCAACATGGGCTGAACACCAGCCGCCCGCTCCGAAAGCTCCTCGACTAGGCCGCGCAGATCCCGTGCTTCATTGGCGAGCCGGGCAAGCTTCTGGGCTTCTTCCTTGGCGGCGGCCCGTGTGGCCCTTTCGAGGGTCTGTTTTTCGACCAGAAGGGCCGCCAATTCCTGCTGCTCCCGCAGCAATTCGGCACTGGCAACCCGTAAATCGTCCCGTTCGGTCTCGATCCGTGCCCTCAGCCGCGTCAAAGTCTGCAGCTCATCGCCAAGGGCTTTGGCCTGGGCGTGAATGTCCGGCACAACGGATCCCAGCAACATGGCGCTGCGCGCGGCATTCACCGCATCGTCAGGGCGGACCAACAGGGCGGGCGGTTTGTTCTGCTCCATGGCCTGGAGCGCGGCGAGCACGGAAACGAGGGCGTCCTTGCGGTCCTTGAGCCGGTCGACAATGGCGTTTTCTTCAGCCAGCAGATCCGTCAGGCGCACTTCAATGCGACTGAGCCGGGCTTCGCGCTTTTGCACCTCAAAGGCCGCCTTCACGGAGCGCGCCCGGATCTCCTTCATTTCCTCAGCAAGGCGGCGGGCATCGGCGCGCTGTTGCTTCAGCCGATCCCGGCTTTCATCGACCGTGGCTTCAAGTTCGCGCAGGCGATCTTGGGAAACAGCATCCCCGTCCAAGGTTTGGGCGAAGGGCGCGCCAGCGGGGGCAAGCGCGAGCCATCCGACCAGGGCGCAGCCCGACCGCAAACCCGCTGCGGCGGGCCATCGGGCTATGAACGGTCCGCGGGACCCTGTTTCAGCGACGGTCGGCACCGGTGACGGGTCGTCCTTTGTCGGATGGCCGGTCTTTGCGGAAACGGCCGGATCAGGAGGCAGCCTTAAGCAGTGAGGTTCCCGTCATCTGGGGCGGCTGGGGTTGTCCCAGAAGGGCAAGCAGGGTTGGCGCGATGTCGGCGAGCCGACCATCCTCCAACAGGATATCAGTGCCAAGTGATTCGGCATTTACCAGTAAAGCCGGCACCACAAAAGTGGTATGCGCGGTGTGGGGCCCACCGGTGCGCGGATCGACCATCATTTCGCAATTGCCGTGATCGGCCGTGACCAGCATCACGCCCCCGGTCTCCCGGACCGCTTCGCTGAGGCGTCCGAGGCAGGTGTCCACGGTCTCCACCGCCTTTTTCGCGGCATCCAGGCTGCCCGTGTGGCCCACCATGTCCGGATTGGCGAAATTGATGACCACGAGATCATAGCCGAGAGTGCGGATCGCAGTCGTCACATTGTCCGTGACCTCCTTGGCGGACATTTCCGGCTGGAGGTCATAGGTTGCGACCTTGGGGCTCGGCACCAAGATGCGATCCTCGCCCGAATAGACCTCCTCACGGCCCCCATTCAGGAAAAAGGTCACATGGGGGTATTTTTCCGTCTCCGCGATCCGAAGCTGGGTCAGTCCGGCATCGGCGGTGACCTCCCCGAGGGTCTTTTCCAGGGTTTCCGGCGGGAACATGGTGGTCATGAGATCGCCGAGGCGGGTGGAGTACTCGACCATGCCGGCGCAGGCGGACAGGCTGGGACGGCGGGCCTCAAACCCTTCGAATTCTGGATCGAGCAGGGCGCCGAGGAGCTGGCGTGCCCGGTCTGCCCGGAAATTGATGAACACCAGCGCGTCGCCATCGACCATACCCGCATAATCGCCAATCACCGTTGGCAGGGCGAATTCATCCGATAAATCGGCGGCATAGGCGGCATCGACCGCGGCCTGCCAGGTCGGCGCCCGCTCGCCGCGGCCATCCACAATGCAGTCATAGGCAAGTTGGACGCGCTCCCAGCGCTTGTCCCGGTCCATGGCGTAATAGCGGCCACTGATGGTACCAATCCGGCCGCGAGCCTCGGCCATCAGGCCGGCCTCAAAGGTCTCGATAAAGCCGCTCGCGCTTTTCGGCGCCGTGTCCCGCCCGTCCAGAAAGCCATGAATGGTCACCGGTACGCCGGCCTGGGTCAGCCCGTTGACCACGGCCGCCATATGACGTTGGTGGGAGTGGACCCCGCCGGGGCTCAGCAAGCCGGCCACATGGGCCGTGCCGCCGCTGGCCTTCAGGGCATCAATTACCCCATGTAGGGTTTCATTCTGGGCGAAGGTGCCGGACTCGATGGCCTGATCAATGCGCGGCAGGTCCTGCATGACCACCCGGCCGGCGCCGATATTCATGTGCCCGACTTCGGAATTGCCCATCTGGCCGTCCGGCAGGCCGACATCAAGGCCCGAAGTGCGAAGAAAAGCCCGTGGGCAGGTGGCCCAGAGACGATCGAATGTGGGTGTGCGGGCAAGGGCAACCGCATTGTTGTCCTGCTCATCACGCCAACCCCACCCGTCAAGGATGCACAGGACGACGGGGCGCTTTTGCGGGATCGGGCTCATGGCGGGTTCCTTGCGGTTGTCCTGTGGGAGACAGGCAGCCCCCAAGAGGGTCCAGTCTCCGGAAGAAGGCGAGTCTCCAGTGGACCGACCACTCTGTTGCAATGCAACAAGGTATAATCGTCGCAGACCTACCTGTCCATAAACACGCCCGGAAACGCCGGCTCAAATGGCGCTCTACATCACATATTATGCCCGGTGATAGGGGTGCCCCGCCAGGATCGTTGCCGCACGATAAAGTTGCTCAAGCAGCATGACGCGCACGAGCATGTGTGGCCAGGTCGCGGCGCCAAATCCGAGCACGAGATCCGCTTGGGCCCGCAAGGCCGGGTCAAGCCCATCCGCTCCGCCGATGAGGAAAGTCACTCCCGGCGTTCCGCTGTCCCGCCAGCGCGCCAGCTTGGTTGAAAGCGTGGAGGAGGAGAGCGTCTCCCCCCGCTCGTCCAGAACCACGAGACGACCGCCCGGAACCAGCGCCTTGCGCAGTTTTCGGGCTTCCCGGTCCATCAGATCCGGGCCCGCTGGCTCGTCCCAGGTCATGATGGCGAGGGGTTTAAGGCCCAGAGGCCGACACAGGGCCGCAAAGCGGGCTTCGTAATCCGCGCATAAGGTCGCTTCCGGCGAACGCCGGGGCTTTCCAATCGCACCAAGAACAATCTTCATGGCCGCGCTGCCGGTCCTGCCAATCGAGGCTGTTCCGGCAGCCCGCAACGGCCATAGGTCAGGCCCGATCTCCCATCAGGAGACCGATTGCGGCGCATCCATGCCCCAGATCTTTTCGAGATTGTAGAATTCGCGAACCTCGGGCCGGAACAGGTGCACGATCACGTCGCCCACATCAATCAGAACCCAGTCGCAATGGGGGAGGCCCTCGATCTGGGCCGTGCCATGGCCGGCTTCCTTGAGGCGCCGGGCCAGGTGATCGGCCATGGCGCCCACATGCCGGTGGGAGCGGCCGCTTGCGATAATCATCCAGTCGGCAACGGTTGACTTGCCTGTCAGGTCGATGGCGACGACATCTTGAGCCTTGTCGTCATCCAAGGACTGCAGGATCAAATCGGCGATGTCCGCATCGGAAGGCGCCGCCTTCCCATGAACGGATGGGGAGTTACCGCCCTCAAGGACGGTTTCCGCTGTCGCAAAGCTCAGGAGTTGGGTCCTCTCGCTTGTCTGATCGCACTCTGCGATGATGACTCGAACACCTTAAGACTACCATAGAACGGCAGCCTGGAAAAAGTCCGGGCGGGGAGGCGGCAATGAGCCGGTTGCAGGCAGCATTGGACCGATATGAAAGGCCCGGCGGTTTGGCCCGTGATGCGGCGCGGCCAACCCTTGCCGATCAGTTTACGGATGATATAGTTCCGTTCCTGGCGCCTGGCCGGGCGCTCATCTCCCTCGTCGGCATTGAAGGCTCAGCGCCGCGCCCCCTTGGCGCCCAGATGGTCGTGGCGCCCGAAGGCGGTCCCGGTGAGGGGATCTGGGGCTATCTCACCGGGGGCTGCCTTGAAGAAGCGATCGTGACAGAAGCGCGGGCCGCCCTGAGCGCGCGCGCGGGGCGGCTCGTGCGCTATGGCGCCGGATCGCCCTATAAGGATCTCGTCCTGCCCTGCGGCAGCAGTATCGATCTTTATTTCGATGTGGGGCTCACCGGGGATGTGGTCACGGCCCTCCATGCCGCCCGCGACAAACGGCACGCGATAGCAACGCATACGGATGTGGTTGGCCGGGGCACCGCCAGTGTCATGTCCGCTGCGCCCGGGGAGCATAGAGCCGAGTCTGGGCTGCACGACGGCGCTTTGGTCCGGGTCTACACACCGCCTTTGCGCCTGCTCATGGCCGGGGCAGGCCCCGTGCCTGTCCATCTGGCCCAGTTCGCCGCTGGCGCCGGGGTCTCGGCGCATCTTCTGACCCAGGATGACCGGACGGGTGAACTGGCCCGGTCCGTAGGCATTGCCGTTGACCGGTTGACCAGTCCGCGCATCCCTATTGATCTTGAGGCGGATGAGGAGACGGCCGTTGTGGTCTTGTTCCACGACCATGACTGGGAACCGGTGATCCTGGAAGCGGCCCTGGCCACACCGGCCTTTTATATCGGTGCCATGGGCAGCCGGCGCACCCACGCCGCACGCCTTGATGGCCTGTGCGCCCGCGGGGTCCCGGCTGACCAATCGGCCCGCATCATTGGCCCCGTCGGCGTCACCGCCGGCGCCCGCTCCGCCCCCGAAATCGCCCTCTCGATCCTCACTCAAATTTTGGCGGAGGCGAGGGCCCGTCGCGAAGGCCCTTGAGCACGTCGCCGGACTGACTGGTCCCTGCAGGTCATGGCCAATCGCGCCTCAAGGCGGAAGGCATCATGGTCCTGCGCACCGCCCATCATGCGTCCTTCTTGCAGATGAGGAAAAGCGTTGCTCCGCCTCCGGTCTTTATTTGTGTGTCTACGGAAAAACCAGCGCCAGTCATGGCCGAGAGCAGTGTGTCCGCGCTGAACACATTGACATAAGGGATGAGCCCGAGGGCGCGACCGATCGGGCCGACATGGCGGAACCAGCCCATTGTGTCGCCAAGGCAGGCCGTGCTGGAAACGAAGATGCCGCCCGGTTTCAGCCAGCGATGGACATTCCTGATAACCTCTCCCGGGTCTTCCACAAGGTGGAGAATGCTCAGGCCCAGGACGGCGTCATAGGTGCTGCTTGCCGCATCAAAGCCCGCGATGTCCGAGCGTTCAAACCGGACATTGCCGAGACCCGCTGCGTCCGCCTCGCGCCGGGCAATGTCGAGCATGGCGTCTGAGATATCGACTGCGTGGATATGTCGGACATGGGGGGCATGCCGGATTGCGGTGCCCCCGGTGCCGCACCCGAATTCCAGCATCTCCATATCAGGGTGCAGATGTTCTTGCGTTAGCCGTAGTTTCTCTTCATAGGCCTCGGTATCCTTGATCGGCTTTGCGAAATATCGCGCTGCAATCCGATCCCAAAACCGGCTGTCATGGGCCATGGCGGTCCTCTCTATCCTGTCTTCGGCACACAGGACGTCACATGGCGAGGAAAATGTTTGCTTTCCAGCCCGGAAGGACGAGACCTTGGACGGTGGCCAGGGTTAGTTATAGACGGCATTCACGCGAACAAACCGGTTGAGCTGCGCTTTCACACCATCGGCGGTCTTCATGCGCAAGGCCTGCTCGCCCCGCGCCACGATGCTGATATTCCGGTTGGACACGCCCCGTTCCACCAGGGCCTCGCGCACGCTCTTTGCCCGCGCCCGCGCCAGACGCAGATTATAGGCACGATTGCCCGACGTGTCCGTATGGCCTTCCAGGATGACCGCCCGCACCCCGCGGCGCCGGAGCGTGGGGGCAATCCGGTCAAGGGTCGACCGGGCCTCGGCTGTCAAGTCGGCGCTGTTGAAAGCGAAAAACACCATCCCGACCTCTTGCTCCGTACCCGTCAAACTGGGCTGGGTCGCAATCGGGGCCGGCGGCTCGGGATTGCGCACCGGCGCGCGCGTGGATTGGGGCGGGGCACGGCGTGTGATCTGGCGCCCGTCGCGCCCGAAAGTGTAGCGCAGGCCGGCCAGAACCGTATGGTGGGCATAGTCACCTTCCGCAGCCGGACCAAAGTCATACTCGCCGGCGCGCATATAGCGGTATCGGGTCTCGATCGCGAACCGATCATTGAGATCGACGGCAATGCCGGCCGAGCCCTGCCAGGCGAATTTGATGTCACTGTCCGAGGGGCCTGCACCGCCGAGCCCCGTGAGGGCATAATCGGGTCGCAGGCGGGCAAGGCCGATGCCGAAGCCGACAAAGGGCCGGACATTCCGGAAGGCGAGGAAATCCCGGTAGACCGATGAGAAGAAGGTGAGGGCGTTGAGTTCGCCCAGGGTTCCAAAGCCACCCGTGGCGCTTTTCACGTCATTGGTGTTGTAACCGAAATTCAGCTCAAGCCGGAGCTTCGGGAGAAGATAGTGACCCACCGCGGCGCCACCGGTCCAATTGCCTTCCAGATTGACCGTGCTGGTCGGCGCTCCGGACACATCCGAATCGAAGCTCAAAGTGTAGCCGAGTTCCCCGCGAACATAGGTGGTGCCCTGGGCGCTCGCTGATTCACTGCGCGGATCCGCAGCCCCCGCGTTCCCCATCAAGCCAAAGGTCGCACCGAAAAGGGCGAAGGCGGACACCAAGCCGGTTGCACAAGCGATGGCTGCGCGCGAACGGATCCAATGAATTCGCTGAAACAGAACGCGCGCCATACTGCTACTCCCCAAGTCGGACACAACCACAATTCGTAAAAAG
>CAYUYV010000117.1:12039-16231 GCA_964449455.1 uncultured Alphaproteobacteria bacterium
CACTCTTTGCATCTAAAAAGTGCCTTGGTCCCCTGACTGCGCTTGGCGTTGTTGCTCGCCATTGGAGATTTGTCCCCCGGGTATCCTGCGCACAAGAAGGGGCCTTGTCCCGAATGGAGGACCGGCGAAAGATCTCGGCATAGCGCATGACACGTCTTTTCAAGACCTTGCCGGCTTTGCGCCACCCCGTGGGCAGGTTTGTCTGTGCCAAATTTGGACGGGCAAGCGGAGCAAAGATTGCACAACTGTCATTCTCCGCGGGCGGCCAACTTAGGGGATGGGAGTGGCCTGCGGAATTTGTTATTCTCCGATTAACACTGGCAGACCCCGCAGCCGGCTCAGTCTGGCGCAGGGCCGCCTTGAGGGAGATCCCGATGACCAACCGTAATGTGCTCGTCGCTGCGGCCTTTGGCGTGGTGGCAGGTGGTTTCGTTGTGCAGCCCCAGCCGGCCATGGCTGAGGGTTTGGATTTGTCAAAGCTCTATCTGCGCGGCGAAGGGGGCTATGTTTTCGGCGGCAGCGCCGATGTGGATGATCCCCTCTTTTTGGGCCTCGACCCGGATCAAAATTCTGACTCTGGCATCCTGGTGGATTTCGACACCGGCTTCTTGTTCGGCGGCGGTGTCGGCTATCAGATCCTGGAGAATTGGCGGGTTGAAATCGGTGCGGATTTCGAAAGCCGGGATCTCGATGCTACGGAAAGCCTGCTGCTGCTCGACAGCGGCAATGTCGATGTGCTGGCCGTCATGGCATCCTTCTACCGGGATTTCTCGCTGACCATCGGTGATGTGAAGATCAAGCCTTTTGTGGGTGGCGGTATCGGCGTCGCGCGGGTGACCCTTGATGATCTCACCCCGGCCTTCCCGAATGGTTCGGTCCCGGACGAGACGGAAACGAATTTCGCGTGGACGGGCACGGCGGGTACCGCCTATGAGGTCACCGAACGCCTCGCCATCGAATTCCGGTACCGCTATCTCGATGCTGGCGATTTCCTGATCGACACGACCTTTGAGCAGGCCGATGGCGCATATCGCAGCCACGCGCTCCTGGTCGGTCTGCGCTATGCTCTTGGCGCACCCGCGGCAACGCCCGCACCGGTCAAGACCGTCCCGGCCGCGGTTGCCCCTGCTCCGCCGCCGCCCAAGCCTCAAGCGGTCACACGCATCATCTATTTCGATTTCGACGCCAGCGCGATCCGCTCGGACGCGGCGTCGACCCTCGATGAAGTGGCCGCCATTCTTCTGCGCACGCCGCAATATGACACGGTGCAGATCGAGGCCCATGCGGACCGGGCCGGTCCTGCTGGCTACAATATGAAGCTGTCCCAGCGCCGGGCGGAATCAGTACGCAACTATCTGGTGGACCAGCGCGGCATCAATCCGAACACCGTGGCCATCACCTGGAAAGGCGAAACGGACCCTGCAGTCCCGACCGCCGACGGAAAAGTCGAGGCGAAAAACCGTCGCGCTGTGGTGGTGCTCCGCATTCGCTGACATGCAATCCCTGCGGGGCCGGCCCAGGTTCGGCGGGCCGGAGCGCATGATTTGATAGTGCCTTTATCGCGATCGGTGTGAAGCCGGTCGCGTTTTTCGTTCTGCCGCAGCTGAGCGCGCGCATTGCCTTGAGGCTGCGCCGACAGGGCTGCCACGGCCTTGGCCCTTTCCCCCCAATTGCGCAAGGGCTAGGCTCCTGAAAACACCGGACGATCTGCCCCATTGCCGTGATCACCGATCGGTGACCACGGCCAGGTGGCCAGGATGCGGGCTGCTATTCGACATTGGCCGTCCGGTGGGGGCACGAGGAGTCGGGCGTGAGCGGACAATTCAAACTTTATGGCCTAGCCGTTTCCCTTTACACGGGGCGGGCACGGTCATACCTGCGCAAGCAGCATATCGACTACCGGGAAGTCTCTCCGAGTAGTGAGCATTTCCTCAACACCATCGTGCCACGGATCAAGCGCTGGATCGTGCCCGTGCTGGAAACGCCCGGCGGCGAGATCGTCCAGGATGGTGTCGATATCATCGACTGGTTTGAGCATCGCGGTCTTGCCCGCCTATCGGCCTATCCGCCCACGGTGCGCCATCGCCTGATCGCCCATGTGTTTGAGCTGTTTGGGGCCGAGGGCCTGCTGCGCCCGGCAATGCACTATCGTTGGAACTTTCCGGAGGCGAATGACGATTTTCTGCGCCAGGAATTCGGCCGTATCCTCGTCCCCGAAGCGTCCCGTGCCGAGCGGGATGAAGCCGCGAAGACACCCATGGGGCGGATGCGCGAGGCCGCTGTCATGCTGGGTGTGACGCCACAAACAATTCCGGCTATTGAAGCATTCTATACAGAATTTCTTGATGCGTTGGAGCGCCATTTTGAGGTCCACCCCTATCTTCTTGGGGGGCGCCCTTCCCTTGGCGATTATGCCCTCTATGCGGCTCTCAAGCCCCATCTCGGCCGTGATCCCTACCCGGCCATGCTGATGCAATCGCGCGCCTCCATGGTCTGGCGCTGGACGGAACGTATGGGCGCTCCGGATGCGGACATGTCCGAATATAAGGACTATCCAGAGGATTGGATTGCGCAAGACGGTGTGCCTGACACGCTGAAGGCCCTTTTGCGCTTCGTGTCTGCCGAATATCTGCCGGAATATGAGGCCTCGCTCGGCTTTGTGAATGGCTGGCTTGCCGGAGACAGCGCTCTAACGGAGGGCGTGCCCGTGGCCGGTGAAGACGGCGTGCGGGTCCTTGGCTTGAACCGGTTCTCCTGGCGCGGAACACTGGTTCGTGCCGGCGTCCTGCCCTACCGGTTCTATGTGCTCCAGCGTCTCCAGGACACCTATGATGCCCTCGACGCGCAGGCCAAAGCAGCCGCGCGGGACCTGTTTGGCGATGTTGGGCTTCTTGGTCTCGTTGACAAGCGGACAAACCGACGTGTCGAGCGCCGGGGTCATGTGGAGGTCTGGGGCGCCGCCCGGCCTCGAAACCCATAAGGGAGGACTGTTTGATGGGTCTGACACTTTACGATTTCACCCTTGCGCCCAGCCCGCGCCGTGCCCGGATTTTCCTGGCTGAGAAAGGCATTGAGGTGGAAAACGTCCAGGTGGATCTGGGGAACAAGGAGCAGCTTACTCCGGAATATCGGGCCATCAACCCGTTCTGCACGGTTCCCGCCCTGAAGACCGATGACGGGACCATCATTACCGAGAATATTGGGATCGCCGCCTTTGCCGAAGCCTACAAGCCCGATCCAGCCCTCATGGGCAGGACGGCGACGGAAAAGGGCTTGGTGTTGTCCTGGAATGCCCGGATGGAGTTCGATGGCCTGGGCGCCGTGGCGGAAACGCTGCGCAATTCCGCAGGGCGGATGGCCGGCCGGGCCTTGACCGGCCCCCACGACTTTGAACAAATCCCGGCCTTGGCCGAGCGCGGGCGCGCTCGCCTGGAGCACTTCTTCGACATGCTCAATGCCCGCCTCGAAGGCCGCGCGTTCATTGCCACTGACGATTACTCCCTGGCCGATATCACGGCGCTGGTCACGGTCGACTTTGCCAAATGGGTCAAGGCCGAACCCAAGCCTGAACACACCGCCCTGGCCAAATGGCACGAGGCGGTCTCCGCCCGGCCCAGCGCCAAGGCCTGATCATGAAAGAAAAATCCGTACCGGGCACGGTCTAATCTGCCCTGTACGGCTGACGGCCGCTTTTGTCCTTGTGGAGCGGCTCTGATGCGCGAACCCCACCTCGCCGGGCGCTCATCACTCACGGCGTCAGAGCCAAAAGCTCCACGAGAAACAGTCACTTGCCCGTGGTTCCCGGAGCCGAGATATTTGCAAATGAGCCTGCCGCACGTGGAACGCCAATGTTTCGGCCGAACCGCTAAAGCGTTTTCAGCAAAAGTGTGTGCGGTTTTGCGGTTCGAAAACGCGATAAATCAAAGAGTTAGAGCCCTTTCACTGCCCCGGACTTCTGTGAAAGGACTCTAATGCAGCGACCCAGACGGATGAGTCTGGCCCCCGGTTGACATCCGTCTGGATACGTTTCTGTACAAACAAAGACTTGCCAGGGCGCCGGGCCGACAGAAGGTGCAAGCTTTTGTCGGAGACGGCGCCCTAGTGTGGCGGGTCAGGAATTCGCCCGAATGATCGGCAGGCTCCGTCGCGAATGCCTGACCCAAGAGCCACACGAGCAATATGTTGTTTCTAG
>CAYUYV010000118.1:0-3813 GCA_964449455.1 uncultured Alphaproteobacteria bacterium
CCCTTCGCTCCGATCCCCTTTTCAAGTGGGCCAAACGCCCGCATATGGGACCACAATCATGGCGAAGGCGCGCCCGGGACGGCGAAGGCTCCGGGAGGGCGCCCAGGCATCGCCACAAAGACGTGTGTAGCATTCAAGATAAAGGGCATGGACTCCAGCCATGGCGGACGATCCCTACGATATTCTCGGTGTCCCCAAGGACGCCTCCCAGGACGACATCCGCAAGGCCTATCGGCGCCTTGCCAAGGACCTGCATCCCGATCTCCATCCCGGAGACAAATCGGCCGAGGACCGGTTCAAGGCGGTCTCGGCGGCCTATACCCTGCTCGGCGATCCGGACAAGCGGGCCCAATATGACCGGGGCGAGATTGATGCCTCCGGTGCGGAACGGCCCCAGGGCTTTTACCGGCAGTATGCGGATGACAATTTTGCCGGGCGCTACAGCTCCTCCTCGGGCTTTGAGGATCTCTCCGATCTGTTCACGGACCTGTTCGGCCAGCGTATGCGCGGCGGGCGGCAGGGCCCCGTGGCGGGCGCAGACCGGCACTATGCCCTTCAGGTGGATTTCCTCACGGCGGCCAATGGCGGCAAGCAGCGCCTCACCCTGCCCGACGGTCAAACCCTTGATGTCACCATCCCCGCCGGCATTGAGGACGGCAAATCCCTGCGCCTGAAGGGCCGCGGCGGTCCGGCACCGGGAGACGGGCCGCCAGGCGACGCGCTGGTCCGCATTGCCGTGAAGGCCCACGCCTTTTTCCGGCGCGAGGGCAATGACATTCATGTGGAGCTGCCCATCGGTTTCGACGAGGCCGTCCTTGGGGGGAAAGTCGAGGTCCCGACACTGACGGGCCGGGTCACCATGACCCTGCCAAAGGGGGCCAATTCCGGCACGGTGCTGCGCCTGAAGGGCAAGGGCATCGCGCCGTCAGGCGGGGCCGCCGGGGACATGCATGTCACGCTGAAAGTGATCATGCCCGCACAGATCGATGCGGACCTGGCGGCCTTTGTTGAAGAGTGGCGCAAGGCCCATGGCTACGACCCCCGCGCCAAATTGTGGAGAGACCAATGACGCTGACCGAGGAGCAGGTTGTAGCCCGCGTCTCGCGGCTCACCGTCACGGAACTGCGCTTTTGGATCCGGGAAGGGTGGATCGTACCCGCCGACCCCGACCGCACGCCCCGCTTTGACGAGGCGGATCTGGCGCGCATCAATCTGGTCTGTCAGCTCCGGGATGATTTGGGGCTTGATGACGAAGGCCTGCCGGTGGTTCTGTCCCTGATCGATCAGATCCACGGTCTGCGCCAGGAACTGAAGGCCCTCGCCACGGCGGTCGAAAGCGAGCCGGCGGACGTCCAGGACCGCATTGCACAGACCTTGCGCCGTATCGCGGGCGCATGATGGACACGCATAGGATGCGCCCCCCCGTACCCTGATAATAATCGCCGGTTTACAGGGCCGCGATGGCCTGTTCGAGACCCGGCAGCTTCAAGGTGGTCATCATCTCGCGCACTTCCTGGCGGGCTGCCACATGGCTCATGGTCATGCGCATTTCCGCATTGGGCTCATGGAGATCAAGCAGCGTGAGCCCCATGGGGAACATTTCCCGATAGATCACACGCTCACAAAAGCCCGGCGCGATGCGAAAGCCGATTCGCGTGCTCAGGGCCTCAAGCACCTGACCGACCCGACGCTTGTTGCGGGCGTCCAAAGTGGAGATCCGGTTGCGCATAACCACCCAGTCTATGGGCGTGCGAGAGGTCTGCATCCGGATTTTCCGGCTCTCCCAGACCATCTCGCTGTAAAGGCTCGGCCCCAGAACCTTCATGGTGTCCGGATCGATCCGTGCCAGAAGGTCAAAATCGACAAAACTGTCATTCATGGGCGTGATCAGCGTGTCGGCCACGGCATGGCCCAGGCGCGACAGATAGGTGTCCGTCCCCGGACTGTCGATGACCACGAAATCGCAAGCCGCCCGCAATGTGGTAAGGACGCGTTCGAAATTGTTGCGGTCCGCATCCGTCGCCCTTTGGCGGTCCTGCTCTAAGGACCGCTCGATGACGTAATGCCGCGGCATGGGCAGACGGATGCCCCGGGACGAGGCCCAGTCCTCCCGGTTCTCGATATAGCGGCTGAGCGTGCGCTGCCGGCCGTCAAGATCGATCGCACCCACAGTGCGGTTCATCCGCATAAGGGCCACCATGACGTGCATGGCCGTGGTCGATTTGCCCGACCCGCCCTTCTCATTGCCGAGGGTGATCACATGCGCGCCGCGTTTCCTCGGCCGCGCTTCGATCTCCACGGGCCGTGTACCAAGGTCGGCCGTTGCCTCTGGATGCCCCTTCACGACACGATCTCTCCTCGAATGAAGACGACGGAACGCATGCGTTGAGAAAAAGACGGACCCGGAGCGGGTGCCACCATCCGATACGCGAGCCCGGCTCCAATCCTGGACCGAAAAGAGCGCCGGGAGACTGGGCCGTGGCTTTGGCCCTCAACGGCCCCTGCCGAAGGAGCCGTTGGCGATCCCCAGCCTGAGGAATGCCGCCAGTGCCAAGGATGTGCTATCACGCGGTCTCGCGCATCTGGACGGCCCTTGCAATTGAGGGCGACGCGAGACGTTTTACTCACACCTGAAAATGCGCCGATTCTATCCCCGCGCAATATGGTTGAGTGTGGAAAGCGGGGACGGTCCGTGTGGATGCGTTCAAAAGCACGGAATGCGGCAGATCGATCGTTGAGGGTATTACGGGGCATGATCCACGATTTTGACATACTGGTTGTCGGCGCCGGCGTCGTCGGACTCGCCACGGCACGGCGCCTTGCACTGACGGGCCAGAGCGTGCTCGTCATTGAGGGCCATCCGGGCATTGGCTGGGAAACCAGCTCGCGCAACAGCGAAGTCATCCACGCCGGCATCTATTATCCAGAGAATAGCCTGAAAGCACGGTGCTGTGTCTCCGGAAAACACTGGCTCTACGCCTATTGCGCCGATCGCGGGGTCCCACACCGCAACACGGGTAAACTCATCGTGGCAAGCGACCCGGGCGAAGTCGAGGCCCTCAAGGGCATCATCGACAAGGCCGCCCGTAATGGCGTGACCGACCTGGAGTTGCTGAGCGGCGAGGAGGCCCGCGCGATGGAACCCGCCCTGGCCTGTGTGGCGGCCGTCTGGTCCCCATCCACAGGCATCATTGACAGCCACACACTGATGGTCTGCTTCCAGGGCGATACGGAAGCGGCCGGCGGCGCCTTCGCCTTCCACACGCGAGTGGAGATGATCCGTCCCCAAACCGGCGGCGGTTTCCTCATCACGGCGCGGGACGAGGCAGGCGAGACGGCAGACATCGCCGTGGGCACGGTGGTCAATGCGGCGGGGCTGGGTGCGCAGGCCTTGGCTGGCCGGATAGACGGTCTTGAGGCGGAGCATATCCCGACGCGCTATCTCTCCCGGGGCTGCTATTTTTCCATGACGGGGCGGGCGCCCTTCAGCCGACTGATCTATCCTGCGCCCCGGCCCGAGAGCCTGGGCATCCACCTCACCATCGATCTGAGCGGGCGCTGCAAATTCGGCCCCGACCATGAATGGATCGACGATGAAACCTATACGGTGGCGCCGGAGCGGGGCGAGGTCTTTTACGAGGCTATCCGCCGCTACTACCCCGATCTGCCCGATGGTGCGCTCCAGCCGGACTATGCGGGCATCCGGCCCAAGGTTCAGGCCCCCGGCGAGCCGGCGGCGGATTTCCGCATCGACGGCCCCGCCGTCCACGGCATTCCCGGCCTCATCAATCTGTTCGGGATCGAATCCCCGGG
>CAYUYV010000118.1:3913-8455 GCA_964449455.1 uncultured Alphaproteobacteria bacterium
CTCGAACTGGGGCTCGAACTGGGGCTCGCAGCCGAGGATAGCGCTTCGGCACAAAAATCCACGCCGCCGGCGGCCGGAGCGGCCAATTCCTGAGGAGCAAGCGAATACCAGCCTTGCCATTTTCCGCTTCGGGCGTTCACGAATTCATTCCGCCCCCTATCTCTTAGAACAAAACAAGCAGCGATGCCGCCTGCCGTGAGCACCATCTCGCGGCCGGGCGCATCGGCAAACAGGATCGAGGTTTTCCGTGGAAACGCGTGTGGAAGGGGCACGACCCCCAGCCCAAGGGCATGGTGAAGGCCACCATGGGCGGCGACCCCGCCTTGCCTGGTTCCTGTCGATCTGCGCCGCGATCGTCCTGATTGTCGGGCTGGGCTCGATCAAGACCCTGCAGATCATGGCGGCCATCGCCTATGGCCAGAGTTTCCCTGAACCGGCGGAGGCCGTGATCGAGGTGGTGGCGGAACACCGCCCCATTGCGCCCACAGCAACGGCGATTGGCGAATTGCAGGCCAAAAACATCGTCGAGCTGCGGATTGAACGCAGCGGCGTGGTGCGCGCGGTCAATTTTCAGTCCGGTGAGGAAGTCGAAGCCGATACAATCCTCGTGCAGATCGATGTGGCCGAGGAACAGGCGGACCTGAAGGCGGCTGAAGTCGAGGCTGCAAGGGCAAACAATGAGGCGGCCCGGCAGAGTAAACTGTTCCGGGAAGGAACCGGCACCGAAAGCAGAAAGCAGGCGGCCGATGCGGTTGCCGCCGCTGCCCGGGCCCGCGTCTCCATGTTGCAATCGGCCATCGCCCGCAAGACCATCCGCGCGCCCTTCGCCGGCCGTGTCGGGATCACCGATTTGAAACCGGGCCAGTTCGTCTCCGAAGGCGATCTTGTCACCCGCATTGTGGGCCTTGACCGGGAGATGTATGTGGACTTCTCCCTGCCCCAGGCGGCGGCCCTGGCCTATGACGAGCGTGAGCCTGTGTCGGTGGAGATTGGCACAGTCACGCTCAGCGCCCGTGTGATCGCCCGTGAACCGGCCATTGACACCGCCTCGCGCAGCCTTGCCTTCCGAGCCGTTGTCGATATCGCTGACCATCGCGCCCCGGCCGGCAGTCTTGTGAAAGTCTCCGTACCCATCGGCGAACGGCAAGACCAGGTCGTCATCCCCCGGACGGCATTGATGCGCACCCCCTATGGCGACACGGTCTTCCTGCTTGAGGACAAGGAAGGGCAAATCCGGGCACGGGCCGTGATTGTCACCGCAGGCCCCATTATCGGCTCCGATGAGATCGTGATCCTGTCAGGCCTTGAGGCCGGCGCGCGCATCGCCGCCGACGGCGTTTTCAAACTGCGCGACGGGGCCCTGGTCAGGCCGACATCCCGGGCCGAGGCCGAAGCGGAGGCCCAGCAATGACCGCCACGCCCAGCGACTTGCGGGACATTAAAGACGAAGCGGGCAGTTCCGCCGCCCGCTCTCCGGTTGATGTCTTTGTCCGCCGCCCGGTGCTTGCCAGTGTCGTGAGCCTGTTCATCCTGCTCCTCGGCCTGCGCGCGGCCTTCGACCTGCCTGTCCAGCAATATCCACGCATTGATGCGTCCAGCCTCATCATCACGACCGTGTTTGTCGGCGCCTCGGCCGCCGATGTGAAAGGCTTCGTGACGGAGCCCATTGAGCGTGCAGTCTCATCCATTCCCGACATTGACTATGTGGACAGTCAAACCACGGCCGGCGTCTCCACGGTCACGGTCTGGCTGGACTATGACGCGGATCCCGCCGACAGCCTGTCCCAGGTTTCCGCCCAGCTGGACGCCATCGCCTCGGAACTGCCCGAGGAAGCCGAGCCACCGGCAATCGAGATTCAGCGAGCGGACCGTCCGCAGGCAACCTTTTACGTGGCGGTGACTTCGGAAAAGCGCAGCCTGGCGGAAGTCTCCGAATATCTGGCCCGCCAGGTGCAACCCGCCCTGTCCTCCCTGCCCGGTGTCCAGCGCATCGGTCTTGAGGGCGCGCGCCCACCGGCCATGCGAATCTGGCTCGACCCTGTGAAGCTCGCCGGGTTCAAGATCAGCGCCAATGACATTCGCACGGCGCTGGCCCGCAACAATCTCGTCGCGCCGATCGGCTCTGCGGAAAACACCGCTATCGAGACAGACCTGCGGGCGGATACGGTCCTGCAGCGTCCGGAGGATTTCGAGCGTATCGTGCTGAAGCGCGAAGATGGCGCCACCGTGCGCCTGTCCGACGTGGCCCGCATTGAACTGGGGGCGGAGGAAGGCGATCTCGATGTGCGCCTTGATACGCAGGAGGCGGTTTATCTTTCCGTCTGGCCCGCCGTTGGCGCCAATGAGCTCGATATTGCAGATGCGCTTTATGTGGCCCTCAATGCGGCACGGGCGACGGCGCCCCGGGACATCGTGATTGAGATGGCCTATGATGGCACGCTTTATACCCGCGATGCCCTGACCGAAATCACCAAGACGCTGACCGAGACCATTCTTATCGTCAGCCTTGTGGTTGTCCTGTTCCTGGGCTCGATCCGGACCGCCTTTGTGCCCCTGGTGGCCATTCCGATCTCCCTGCTGGGCGCGGTCGCCGCCATGGCGGCCATGGGTTTTTCGCTCAATGTGCTGACGATCCTCGCCATCGTGCTCGCGGTTGGTCTCGTCGTGGATGACGCCATTGTCGTGGTGGAGAACACCGCGCGGCATATCCGGGAGGGCCGGCCGCGGGTGGAGGCGGCCCTTCTTACCGTGCGCCAGCTCTTCTTTCCCATCATTTCCATGACCGTTACCCTGGCCGCCGTCTACGCGCCCATCGGGTTCCTTGGCGGTCTGACCGGTGCCCTGTTTAAGGAATTCGCCTTTACCCTCGCCATGGCGGTGATGGTCTCCGGCGTCGTGGCGCTGACCCTGTCTCCGGCCATGAGTGCGGCCCTTGCCGCCAGTGGGGACCAGGGCGTCGTTGCCCGGGCTGCCTCAAGCATGTTTGAGCGGATCCGGCGAGCCTATGAGCCCGTCCTGACGGGCGCCCTCACCTATCGTGGGCCCGTGCTGTTCTTCGCCGTTGCGACAATCGCCATAGCGCCGCTCCTTTACATGTTCTCCTTACGGGAACTGGCGCCGGTGGAAGATCAGGGGGCCGTCAATGTGGTGCTGCAGTCAGCGCCGGACGCGTCCCTTGATTATACGGTCGCTTATGCCAATGAGACGGTGGAGCGGCTTTTGACCATGGAGGGCGCGGATTATGTCTGGTCCGTGCGCACGTCCCAGGGCGGGTTTGGTGGCCTTGAGCTCGTGCCCTGGAAGGAGCGCGGTGTGACGGCGCCGGATCTTCTGCAGCCGGTGTTCTTCGCCCTTGGCGCCCAGCCCGGCATTCGCGTCTTTCCGATCCTGCCCTCCTCGCTGCCCAATGCCGGCAATTTCGATGTGGAGCTCGTCGTGCTCTCCACCGCGCCGCCGGAGCGGATGCTGCCTTATGCGCAACAGCTTGTCGGCGCAGCAATCCAGAGCGGCAGTTTCATTTTCGTCGACACGGACCTGAAGATTGACCGTGGGGCCACACGCCTGGAGCTGGATCGGGACCGGATCGCCGATCTTGGCATGACGCCGGCCGATGTGGCGGACCAACTCGGCATCTTCCTGTCCGGCGCCCATGTGAGCCGGTTCGATTATCAGGGCCGGTCCTACAAAGTCATTCCTCAGCTTGAGGACGACTTGCGCCTGTCGCCGGCCACCTTGGATCTGATCCAGATCTACACGCCTGATGGCGCGCTTCTGCCCCTTTCGTCCATGGCGCGGCTTGTGGATGAGACGGTGCCACGCGCGCTGGGCCGGTTCCAGCAGCTCAATGCATTCCGGGTGTTCGGCGGCCTTGTTCCAGGCACCACCAAGGAGACGGGCCTGGCGATCCTTGAGCAGGCGGCAGCGGAAATTCTGCCGGCGGATTATGGGATCGACTATGCGGGCGAGTCCCGCCAGATCCGCAGCGAAGGCCAGACGCTGGCCGGTGTTCTCGGCATTTCGATCCTGGCGGTCTATCTGCTGCTCGCGGCCCAGTTCCAAAGCTTCCGGGACCCGTTGGTGGTGCTGCTTGGCTCCGTGCCCCTTGCCCTGTCGGGTGCGCTGATTTTCACCTTCACGGATTTCACAACCATCAACATCTTCACCCAGATCGGTCTCATCACCCTGGTGGGCCTTGTGGCCAAGAACGGTATCCTGATTGTTGAATTCGCCAATGACCTTCAGGCGCGCGGCCGCAGCCGGTTCGAAGCAGCCCGCGAGGCCGCCCTGGTGCGCCTGCGCCCCGTGCTCATGACCACCATCGCCACGGTCGTGGGGCACCTTCCGCTCATCCTGGTCTCAGGCCCCGGCGCCGGCGCCCGCAACTCCATCGGCTTCGTCCTGGTCGGCGGCATGATCATCGGCACCTTGTTCACCCTGATCGCTGCGCCGGTGCTCTATTCGCTGTTTGCAAGCAAGAAGCACACAGAGCAGGACGCTTACGCGATGTAGCGAAGCTTTATTCGGTCGGGCTTGTGCGATGCT
>CAYUYV010000118.1:8555-16185 GCA_964449455.1 uncultured Alphaproteobacteria bacterium
TTGTGCGATGCTGTTGTGCGATGCTGCCCGCAAGGCCTGAAAACCCGCCGCATCTGGGCACTCTAACAGAGCCTATGGACGGAAGAGCCTTGTCGCTTCGACCATAAAGACGCAAGAGGCGGATTGGCCGGCGCGCCAATAGAGATATGATCCAAGCCTTCTCAGTACAAAGACAGTTTTCTCGCCCTCAGATATTCACCTCCCGCCGCCGGGGCTGCCTTGACGGTAGCGGTCGCGCCAGTTTTCGATTTCCTGTAAGAAGCGTTTGATGACCGCGTGAGTGGTTTCTTCAAGGCGGAGTTTGTGGAACTCCATCCAGGTTTCCTCGTCAATGGTCTGGCTGAGGAGCGCGCCGGCGGAAGTGATACAGCGCAGATAGGCCCAGAAAGTCAGGGCAAAGAGCAGAATATTCGTTGGCGGAAGGGTCAGCACCCGTTCCTCAAGGTCCCCATTGAGGAACAGCATGGTACCGAGCAGGGCCACCAGAAAAGCCATCGGGATAAAGAACATATAGTAGCTGGTGTTCCGCACGACCTGATAGAACATGCTGCGCAAGAACCACTCGACGAAAAAGCAGCGCCAGGCAATCCAGTGCATGTTCATGAACCAGATGCTGGACATGTCCCGGTCCACCCGATCGGTCCCCGCATAGCCACCGCCGCCGATCGTGTCACGCAAGGCCGCATCCGCCTCCCGAAAGCGGCTGTTCAGATGGGCAAGATAGGCCCGCACATAGGCGTCGAGCTCCCGGCCATTGTTGCGTTGGGCATAGCGGTAGCCGAGGCTGTACATGGTCCAGATCAGGAACAGGGAAAGAACCGTCGTCACCGACACGACGGCCGCATGGTTCAGGTCCAACGTGAACAAAGTCTGGCCGAAGGGCGCCACGGAATAGTCGCGGCTTTCAAACTCGAACCCGGAAAACGCGATCAGATCATCGCAATAAATGATAATCAGTACATTGACGGCGACGATCAGTGACAACAGGCTGGCCAACATGCGGGTGTTGTCGTTGATGGTTTTCCGCATGGTGTTGATGACATGATAATAGACATCATCCGGCCCCACCTCCAATGGCTCCGGGGGCGCTTCCGGCACATCCCCAGCGGGCATCGTAGGATCGGGCGCATCCGGATCGCCGAGTTCATCGGGATCATTAAGCGGTGCAGAAGCCTGGACCCCTTCATCCCCGCGGAACAGGCGGATGATCATGCTGGAATGCACATCCTCATAAAGATGTTCATGGAGCCGCATCAGTGCGGCCTCGCCGGTCTGCGCGTTCCGGATCAGGCGTTCGTTCCCGGTCAGGACTTCCGTCACCGGTAGATTGTAGTGAAACACCCTGTTGGATTTCACCGCATCTTCCCGAGCCAATTCGGGCGTGTACTGACGCAAATCCGGCATGGTGTTGCCGGTCGGGCGCAGCCAGGAAAAGAACAGTTCCCTGTTCTTGGTCAGCTTGAGATTGTTGCGGGCGGCAATCCGGGCAAGCGTCTGGTCCGTGATGGTGTGAGACTGGAAGAGCCGCGAAATGGCGGCCAGGAATGTGGGCCCACCGTGGTCAAAAGCCTCGGCACGGCCCCGCAAGCCCGCCACGGTTCGCGCAGCCTTGATCAGCCGGCCGATGGTCACGCGGTAAAGGGACCGCAGAAAGCTGACCACATAACTCACCGGATTGCGCCGGGTGAGCAGCACCATGGAGGTGGCGATCGCCACCACGACCAGAATGATGAAATTCAGAAGGCCCGCCTCTTCCATCCCGAACATGGTCACCGTCCCCTCATTCACGCATTTGCGCGATCCATAACCCACCGGATCCCAGGCAAACGCCCCCAAAATCGCCCAGGGGCACGTGGCGCCCCCCCTGGAGCGGCTCGAACGTAAAAGAGCCCCCCCTTTGTGCAGCGCGCTCCCTCTTCAACCGTTCGAGCCGCTCCGTGGGGGCGCATCACGCGCAAAACCTGTAGACCGAAGCGTAAGCGTCCCAGAAAGACAGGCTTCGCGCAACAGGGAGGGGTGTGTTGGCCTTAGCCCTCCTCTCCCTGTGACATCAGGGCCGCATTGCCGCCAGCGGCAGTCGTGTCCGTGCTGATCACCCGCTCTATGGCATAGCGGAACAGGTAATGGGGGCCGCCGGCCTTGGGGCCGGTGCCGGAGAGGCCCTCACCGCCAAAGGGCTGGGCCCCGACCACGGCGCCGATCTGGTTTCGGTTCACATAGATATTGCCGACGCGCGCCCGCGCCGCCACCTCGCGGGCCGTCTCCTCGATCCGGGTATGTACGCCCAGGGTCAGGCCATAGCCGAGGCCGTTGATCGCCTCACACAGATCACCAAGCTCGGCGGCTTTGTAGCGGATCACATGGAGGAAGGGCCCGAAAACCTCGCGCTCCAGAATGTCGAGACTGCCGATCTCCACGGCGCGGGGACCGAAAAATGTTCCGTGCTCGGTACCCATGCCAAGGGGCACCTCGAAGAGGCCTCGCCCCTTGCGCTCCATGACCGCAGCATGGGCCTGGAGCATGTCGAGGGCATCCCCATCAATCACGGGGCCAACATCTGTAGCAAGATCCAGAGGATCGCCAAGTCTCAGCGTCGCCATGGCGCCCGTCAGCATGGTGATGACCCGGTCGGCAATGTCGTCCTGGAGACAGAGGACCCGCAGGGCGCTGCAACGCTGGCCTGCACTGTCAAAGGCAGAGGCGAGAACATCCTTCACCACCTGTTCGGGCAGGGCGGAGGAATCCACGATCATCGCGTTCTGGCCACCCGTTTCGGCGATCAAGGGCACAATCGGCCCATCCCGGTCCGCAAGGGTACGATTGATCAGGCGTGCCGTCTCCGTGGAGCCCGTGAAAGCGACGCCCGAGACCCGCGGGTCTTCAACAAGGGCTGCACCGACAATGCCACCCTCGCCGGGCAGCAGATGCAGCACATCGCCCGGAATGCCGGCCTTGTGGAACAGGCGCACCGCTTCGGCGGCGATCAGAGGCGTCTGTTCGGCCGGCTTCGCCACGACACAGTTGCCGGCGGCAAGCGCCGCAGAAATCTGTCCCGTGAAAATCGCGATGGGGAAATTCCAGGGACTGATACAGGCAAAGACACCGCGCCCATGGAGGGCGATCTCATTGCGTTCGCCCGTGGGCCCCGGTAGGCGTGTCGCACCGGAAAAATGGCGCCGGGCCTCGCTTGCGTAAAAACGCAGGAAATCTACCGCTTCGCGCACATCGGCCAGGGCATTGGGCAGGGTTTTACCGGCCTCCCGGACACACAGGCCCATGAGCCGGGCAATATGCGCCTCGTAAAGATCCGCGACCCGCTCCAGAAGCTGCGCCCGTGTCGCCCCGTCAATGGCATCCCAGGTGGGGGCGGCCTTGGTGGCCTTGGCGAGGGCGGTGTCCACATGGGCCACATTGGCCTCATGCACCGTGCCCACAACCCCTCGCCGGTCAGCCGGGTTCCGGATCATCAACGGACGGCCATCATCGGGCCTCATCTGTCCACCGATAATGGGGCCAGCCTGGAAGGGGCCCCCGGTCTCGGCCTCAATCCGCGCCGTGAGCGGGCGATACACTGCGCGGTCGCTCAGCAACAGGCCAGCCGCATTTTTCCGCCCCGGGAACAGGTCCGCTGGCGCCGAGATGCGCGGATTGGCCTTCACGGGCAGCCGATCCATGAAGTCGACGGGATCGGCAATGATTTCATCAATGGGCGCCTCATCATCAGCCAGGCGATTGACAAAAGAACTGTTGGCCCCGTTCTCGAGCAGCCGGCGCACGAGATAGGCAAGCAAGTCTTCATGGCTGCCCACAGGGGCATAGATGCGCACCGGGTAAGGCCGGCCCAGGGCCCCGTCCTGGATCTTCTCGAACAGGGGCTCGCCCATGCCGTGGAGGCGCTGATACTCAAAGCGTGCAGGTTCAGTGGCGTCGCTCGTTTCTCCGTGGACAGAAAGAGCCGCCACCGTATGGGCGTTATGGCTTGCAAATTGCGGATAGAAGGCATCAGGCGCCTCCAGCATGCGGCGGGCACAGGCGAGATAAGAGACATCCGTCGCCGCCTTCCGTGTGAAGACGGGAAAACTCTCCACGCCAAGCACCTGGTGCAGCTTGATCTCCGTGTCCCAATAGGCCCCCTTGACCAGCCGCACCGGCATGCGCACGCCCAGATCCCGGGCCAAAGCAGTCAGCCAGTCGATCACGCCCAGCGCACGGCGCTGATAGGCCTGTACCGCGAGGCCAAAGCCGTTCCAGCCCCCAATCTCAGGGGCACGGGCAGCGGCCTCGAAAATGTCGAGGGACAACTCAAGACGATCCGCCTCCTCCGCATCAACGGTAAGGCCGATCCCCTGCTCGCGGGCCAGCTTGCCAAGCGCCACGAGACGCGGCGTCAGGTCCTCAAGAACACGCGATCTCTTGCCCTCTTCATAGCGCGGGTGAAGGGCCGACAGCTTGACCGAAATACTGTTGCGGCCATGAATATCGGCAGGCTGATGGCGTGCCGCGGCACCGACGGCCAGAACCGCATCCTCATAGGACTTGAAATATCGATCCGCGTCCTCCCATGTGCGCGCCGCCTCGCCCAGCATGTCGAAGGAATAGCGCAGGCCCTTCTCGGCGCCGGCGCGCGCCTCTTTCAACGCTTCGCCGATGGTACGCCCAAGGACGAATTGGCGCCCCATGATGCGCATGGCGTGGAGCATGGCATTGCGGATGATCGGCTCGCCGCTGCGATGGACGAGGCGGCGCAGCGCACCGGCCGCATCCTGCACATCGCTGTCTGAGAGGCGCACCACCCGGCCCGTGAGCATGAGGCCCCAGCTCGACGCATTGACGAACAGGGATTCCGAATGTCCCAGATGGCTGTGCCAATCGGCCCCCCCGATCTTGTCCTTGATCAGCAGATCCGCGGTTTCAGAATCGGGAATACGCAGCAGGGCCTCCGCGAGGCACATCAGAACGACGCCCTCCTCGCTTGACAGAGCGTATTCCTGCAGGAAGGCATCAATGCCGCCGGCGCGTCGCCGCCCGGTCCGGATCGCGCGCACCAGCTCCCGGGCCCGCCCCATGATGCGCTCACGCTCCTTGTGGCTTGCCCGGGCTGCATCAATCGACCGTTCGACCGCGACGGCTTCCTCTTGGAGGGTCATTCCCGCAAGGGCGGCGCGGCATTGGGCAAGATGCGCCGCGGCAGGGGTCCGGTCTTCAGGGGGCAGAAGGTCGGTGACGCTCATGGGATCCTCCCCGTCAATGGCCGCCGCGGGGATCACCGCCCGCGGATCACGCGAGGTCAGGAGCGCAGGGAGGCTCGCTCGTGCCGGGTCCCGGTCGTCCTGGCCACGCATAAGGTGATCTTGTGCACTCCCCCGACCCTCGGCAAGGGGCCCGCGTCAAGGGGCACAGCAGGATGACGCAGATCAACGGCGCTCAAAGATCCTGGACATAAGTCGGATGGGTGGGACTGTCCGGCAGTTCCAGCCGGTGCTCCTTGCGGGATACGGCGACAAAGCCGGCCTTTTGATAGAGGGACAGGGCACGGGGATGATCGAGCGTGCAGGTCTCCACCGTCAGCCGCTCCGGCCCACGGGACCACATGATGTCGATCGCCTGGGCCAGGAAAAAGGGCCCCAGGCGCCGGCCCATGAAGGCGTCGGTCAAACCGAAATAGCGCAGCTCCGCCACCTCCGGCAGTCCGGCCCAGTTGATTTCGGCAAAACCGGCCGGCACACCCTCCACATAAAGCACGAAGATCTGAAGGTCTTCGTCGGCAAGCAGCTCACCCAAGCCCTCCTCGCTGAGGCGCTTCCGGTCCACCCAATGCCAAGCATTTCCGACCTCGTGATAGAGGTAGCGAAAGAACGAGACCGGGATGTCCCGGGCGAGCAGGACCGCGACCGCGCCAAGGGGCGGGGGAACCCGACCAATGGGCCTGGCCGTCATTTCAAGACAGGTGATCGTGGTCTCAAGCATGCGCGCCATCGTGCGGCACTCAGCCCCGACCCGTCGCGATGGGCAGCTCAAGGGTGCTGCCCCATTCGGCCCAGGACCCGTCATAAAGCGAAACGGACGGATGGCCGGCCCGCTCCAGCGCGAGGGACAGGATGGCTGCAGAGACCCCTGAACCGCATGTGGTGATCACCGGACGGGCCCACTCGACACCGGCGCCTTCAAAAGCGGCGCGAATGTCTGCGGCGCTCTTCATGGTGCCATCCTCATTCAACAGCGTTTTGTAGTGAACATTGGCGCTGCCCGGGATATGGCCGGGGCGCACGCCGGGACGGGGCTCGTCTTCCTCACCGGCGAAGCGGCTTGGCGAGCGGGCGTCCACCACCTGGGCACTGCCCGCCTTGACCGCTTCGGCCACATCGGCCGTATCTCGCACCATCATGGCCCGCTTGCGCGCCGTAAAGTGCCGTGGGCGGGACGCTCCAAGCGGCGGCAAATCCTCGATCTCACGATCCTCTGCACGCCATTTCGGGAAGCCGCCATCAAGCACCATGATGTCCTGATGGCCCATGACCCGGAACATCCACCACACCCGTGCCGCGGAAAACAGGCCTGCGCCATCATAGACGACGATCCGGTGCCCATCGCCAAGGCCCATTGCGCGGACCCGGGATGAGAACTTCACCGGGTCAGGCAGCATCATGGGAAAGGCACTGTCCGTATCCCGAACATCCATGAGGTCAAAAAACGTCGCCCCCGGAATATGCCCCGCCTCATACTCCGCCTTCGCATCACGCCCCTCTTCCGGCAGATACCACGAGGCATCAACCACCCGGACGTCCGGGGCACTCAAATGATCAGCAAGCCAAGCGGTGCTCACGAGGGGATCTTGAACCTGTTGCCCAGCCATGGGGGCGTCTCCCTATTGGTTCCTGCGATTTGGAGAAGCGGGCGCGGGCACTCAGACCGAAACGATCGCAGAGCGGGTGAGCCAGCCGGGCACAGGAAGATTTTTCGACTTTAAGAAGTCCGGATTGAACAACTTGCTCTGATAGCGCGTGCCGTAATCGCACAGAATGGTAACGATAGTGTGTCCCGGGCCCAACTCCCGCGCAAGGCGGATGGCACCGGCCACATTCACGCCCGCCGAACCGCCCAGGCACAGTCCCTCATGTTCCAAGAGGTCGAAAACGATGGGAATTGCCTCGCTATCGGGGATCTGGAACGCATGGTCGACCGTCATCCCTTCCAGATTGGCGGTGATTCGGCCCTGCCCGATTCCTTCGGTGATCGAGGAGCCTTCCGCCTTCAGTTCGCCATGGGCGTAGTAGTGATAAAGCGCAGCGCCCATGGGATCGGCCAGCGCCGTCACGATCTTGCCATTGCGCTCTTTCAGCGCCTGCGACACGCCGGCCAGCGTTCCCCCTGTGCCGACGGCCGAGACAAAAGCGTCCACCTTGCCGGCTGTTTGTTCCCAGATTTCCGGGCCCGTTGTCGTGTAATGTGCTTGGCGATTGGCGGTGTTGTCGAACTGATTGGCCCAGATGGCGCCATTCGGCTCCTTGGCGCTCAACTCCTCGGCCAGCCGCCCGGAATATTTCACGTAATTGTTCGGATCCTTGTAAGGCACGGCCGGCACTTCGATCACCTCGGCGCCGAAAAGGCGCAGCGTGTCCTTCTTTTCCTG
>CAYUYV010000119.1:0-7224 GCA_964449455.1 uncultured Alphaproteobacteria bacterium
ACCGCGCACTCTGTCAGGGCGTGGGATCGGTGTCCCGGCGGGGTTCGATGACGGGGAAGAAGAACTGGAAATCATCCGTGAGCGCCAGAAGCGCCGCGAGCGGGCTGCGGTCTTGATCGATCATGAGAGACCTTTGATCTACCGCCTCATCCAATGTGACCTGGCGGGTCACAACGGATGCAAGGCCCGCGCGCGTTGTCGTCACGCTCGCGTCCGCACTGTCCGTATGCGGGCCAGCAAGATAGGTGAGGGCAGCGTTCGACAAAGTTGAGACGCCCGTGTCGCCCGTATCGGTAAAGGCCCAGTTGATAACGCTGGTCACGCCTTCCGCTTTCGGACCATTAAGCCTCACGCCGATATAGTCAAACAGCAGCTCCACGCTCAGGGCCTGGACCACGTCTGGGCTAACGGGCGCGCGCATAGGGAATTGAGGGGTGCCATTGCGCAGTTCCACGGCACCAAAGAGATAGGCGTTGCGCCAGGTGGCGCTTTCGGCCTGGTAGCCGAGCTGTTCAAAGGCGTCCGCCGCGAGGGCCCGCGCTTGTGCATTGTCCGGCTCTGCGAACACGACCTGGCTCATGATATCGGCGACCCAGCGGTAATCCCCGGCGGCAAAATCCTCCCGCGCCTTGGCGATCACGGCATCCGCGCCGCCCATATAGCGGATGGTCCGCGCGGCACGCTGGGCCGGCGGATGGGGATTAAGATTGGCCGCATTGGCATCATACCAACCCAGATAGCGCTGATAGATCGCCTTCGCATTGTGCCGCAGCGTGCCATAATAGCCCCGTACGGACCATTCCTGCTCCAGGGCGCTGGGAAAGGCGATCTGGTCCGCGATGTCGTCGGGCTTGAGACCATGGCTCAGCAGGCGGACGGTCTGGTCATGGAGGAATTTATAGGCGTCCCTCTGTTTCGCCAGATAGTCCTGGATCCGGGTCTGACCCCAGACCGGCCAATGATGCTGGGCGAAAACAACATCGGCATGGGGCGCGAAATCCGCCCGCGCCCGGTCAAGATATTTGGACCAGGCCAGGGCATCGCGCACCTGGGCGCCCCTGATAGGGTAGACATTGTGCAGATGATGGGTCGCGTTCTCCGCAAGGTTCAGCGCTCTCAGGCCGGGATAGAACATGTGCATCTCGGCCTTGGCTTCCGTATCGGGCGTAAGCTGGAAGATGATCTCCACCCCATCAACCATATGGGTTTCAATCGGCTCACGGATCACATGGGTCGGCGGAATGAGCGTGACCGAGCCCCGGGATGTGACCTTGCCAAGCCCCGCGTCCACCTGGCCCCGTTCCCCCGCCGGCAGGAGAGCACCGAACTGGAACAGGGCCCGGCGCACCATGGGCGCGCCCGCGATCACATTTTCACTGGTCACTTCTTCCAGGAAGCGGTCCGGCGCGATAACCATCACATGGCCGGCCGCCACATCCGCCTCATCAATGATACCGCGCACGCCGCCATAGTGGTCCACATGGCTGTGGGTGTAGATGACGGCCGTCACGGGCCGGCGCCCGCGATGGGTATAGTAAAGGTCAAGCCCAGCCCGGGCCGTTTCCGCCGAGATCATCGGATCAATGACGATCACGCCCTGCGTGCCCTCGATAAGGGTCATGTTGGAGAGGTCAAACCCGCGGATCTGATAGATCCGGTCCGTCACCTGGAAGAGCCCATTGGTCATGTTGAGCTGGGCCTGGCGCCATAGGCTCGGATTGACCGTATCCGGTGCCTGGGTTTGCGCCAGGAAGTCATATTGTTTCAGGGACCAGACGATCTGGCCCGCCGCATTGGTGATCTCCACCTCCGGCAATGTGGCGATGAACCCGCGCCGGGCGTCCTCAAAGTCCTGGATGTTGTGAAAGGGCAGGGCCGCCTGCACATCCCGATTATGGGCGCTGGTATGCCGGGTTGCGGATTTGGGGCTGTCGGGCGAGGACGTGTCGGTCATGGCTGGGCGATCCTCCGAAAATAGGCTTTTGAGCCCATGGTCGGTCCAGCAACAGGGTTTGGCAATAGCCATCGGGCATCGAGGCTATGACACTGCCCGGACTTTTCCGTTTTTCAGGAGATCGCGGGTCGCGGAGGCGTTCATGGCCCGGCCGAAGGCATAGCCCTGGAGGATGTCGCATCCCATGGCGCCAAGGATGCGGGCGTGGTCCATGGTCTCAACGCCCTCCGCGATCACTTCGACATTCATGGATCGGCCAATCTCAATCACGGACTCCACAAGCTTGCGCCGGGACGGGGAGTCGACGATGGGCTGGATCAGTTGGCGGTCAATCTTGAGCCGGTCGGGAGAAAGGGTCAAAAGGCTGACAATCGACGCATGGCCCGTGCCGAAATCATCGATTTCAATATCAAAGCCCATGGACTTGACCTGTTGCACGACTTCAAGGATTGCCGGGTCACAATCATCAAAAAAGATGGCTTCCATCAACTCAAATGCGATTGTGTCAGAGTCCTCAGAAATCTGCTGGGCTTCGGCGAGGAAGGCACTGTCTGTTAAGCCGGACATGGCGACATTAAACGCAAGACGGGGCACGCATAGCCCTTCCGCCTGCCAACTCTTCCGGTCCCGTATGGCTTGGCGCAGCATGGAGATGTCAATCCGCGGCATAATCCCGAGATTATGGGCCGTGCTGAGGAATTTTTCCGGGTATAGCAGGCCGTCACGGGGATGTGCCCAGCGCACCAGGGTCTCAAGCCCAACAATCTGGTGGGTCTGGGCATCAACTTGAGGCTGGTAGTGGGCCAGGAACTGCTCTTCTTCGATCCCCACAAGGATCTCGTCGGAAAGACGTTTGATGCGGGTGACCTCTCGTTCCATCGCATCCGAATAAAAGGCGAATTGGCCACGCCCGCTCTCCTTGGCCCGGCAAAGAGCAAGGTCCGCATTGATGAGCAGTTTGCCTGTGTCGACCGGGCGGTCGGTCTTAATGGCGATACCGATGCCTATGCTGGCGCCAAAACGGCAGACGGAGTTTTCGTATTTGACGGGCTGTGAAATGGCATTGATCAAATTGCCGGCAAGGGTCTTCAAAGGCCCTTGATGGCCGTCGGTCTGGCGCACCAGGACGAATTCGTCTCCACCAACACGGGCCAATATATCGCTGGGCTGAGCGATCTTCTTCATGACGCTGGCAACATGAGCAAGAACATAATCACCGGCAGCATGGCCCAGGGTGTCGTTGATTTGCTTGAACCGGTCGAGATCGATGTGGAGCATAGCCACGCCCTGGTGGTCCCGCTCCCCATCTCTTGCCAGGTCGTTCATGGTCGAATCCAGGTAGCGGCGGTTGCCAAGGCCAGTCAGGGGATCGTGAAGGGATTGATATTCAACCTTGGCGGCCGCCCTTTGGATATCCTCATGTTGCTCCTTCAGTTTTTTCAGGGCGCTGGTCGCAGAATGGTGCGCAGGCAGAAAAATGAGCACCGCTTCCATGAAGAGTGTGCCAAGGGACGCAATGAAGGCCCAAAGGTGGATTCGCTTCAGCGCGGCGGTCTTCCGGCGTGCTTCGTCTTCAAAGGCCTTCACGACCTTATCAAGGCGCCCGAGCAGTTGGTCCGAACCAAGAGACAGAACACGATGACGGGATGCTGCTGCCCCTTCGGGATCCTTCAACACGGCCCGTGCGTCCTTGATGAAACCTCCAATGACCTCGTCCAAGGGCTGACCCTGAGTATCATTGAAAAAAAGGGCGTATATTGACTGATGCAGGCGCGTGTTGCGGCTGAGTGTGTTGTGGGAGCGCTCAAACAGGTCGATGGTGGAGGCCAATTTGCCAGCGGTCTCAGACGTTGGTGAGTCACTGTGGAGCGCCGTGAAGAGAACAATACGCTGGCTCAGCATTCTCTGTCGGCCAGACAGGTTGATGACCGCAGCATCATCCTCGGTGCTGGCGAGCAAGCTGACGAAGATGGCGTAGGATGTGCAAACGAGCACGAAGATGAGGCCAAGGGCGATGGCATAGCGGCGCCAAAGCCGTGTCGGGTCGCTCTCCCAAATGGCCCGGCGCACCGTTCGCCACATCACTCAAATCCCTTCTGAGCGCTCTCAAAACGGGAGTTTGAAGGAATAGGAATAATCTCCAGTTAAGTACTGCGGCAAGGCTTGGCCAGGTAAGCCCGGGCGCCAGCAGATGGGCCGATAAAAGGGCCGACAAAAGAGTATGCAGTCCTGGGGCGGTGGTCGTCACTCGATTTGCGTCGCGCTCCCTGCGCCACCTTCTGCCTCGGCCTCCTGCTTTTCCAAAAACCCGTTAATCGCCTTCAAGATTGCACGCTCCAGGGAGCCGTTACTGTTCACGAAGGTGACCATCAGGTTGGAGAGGATGGAGGGGAGGCCGGTAAGGTCGGTCATGCGGACTTCGGCGGAAGAGGCGCGGCCGTCCTCGAACTGGATGAGCGGGGCGACCTGGAAGCGCACATCCAGGGGATCGCCGCTGGTTTGCACCTGACAGGCCACGGGCTGGGGCGTCAGGTCCAGACGATCCGCGAGCAGACCTTCGAAAAAGGAGGCCCGGTCGACGGCAAGGGCAACGGCACACTGGGCGTCGCGCAGCACATTGGCCGAGATGGTTTGAAGCTTGGTCTGGTCTTTTTCCGGCAACCGATAGCTTAAGGAACACATCACCATGGGGTCCGTGCCGGTCTCGAATGCCTTCAGGCAAGCCTCCGGCGTCTCAGCGGTTTGGAGGGCGGACGCGAAGATCATCGGGGCGAGGACCAGGGGCGACAGGCTCATGGAACGGTCTCCTTGAAGACGGCAAGGCGGGTATGGGCCCCGCAAGATTTGCCTTCACTCATAGCAGGAACTGGGGCGAGAGTTGGGACGTATCTCGGCCGCGCGGTCTTTGCACAGCATCTGCGTCAAGCGGTTAGCATAGGCGGCGACGCATCCCACAAGACGGCCCCGTCGGCCCATGACAGGGGAGACATGACCCCATGACCACACAAAACTCTGCCAATATTTATGCAGTCCTGCGCGCCGCATTCGGCCCCGTGGCGGACCGGCCCTGTCTGATCGAGCCCGATGGCACCACGCTGACCTATGGTGCGCTTGACCAGCTCTCGGCCCAATTCGCGGGCGCGCTGGCGGCGCGGGGCGTGGTCCCGGGCGACCGTGTGGTGGTCCAGGCGGACAAATCCCTTGGCCATGTGGCCCTGTTCCTTGCCGTGCTGCGCCTGGGCGCGGTCCATGTGCCCCTTAATACGGGCTATACCGCCGGCGAGTTGGCCTATTTTCTGGAGAACGCCGAGCCGCGACTCCTTGTATGCCAACCAGAAAGAGCCGAGAGCCTTGATCCGGTGGCCCGTGCAGCGGGCCTGCCCGGCGCGGTGCCACTGGGCACGGACAAGGGGCATGGTTTGTGGATGCAAGCGTTGGAGACGGCGCCCCGCGAGACCATAGAGCCCCGGGAGGAAGACGATCTTGCCTCCATCATCTACACCTCCGGCACGACGGGGCGTTCAAAGGGGGCCATGCTGTCCCACGGTAATCTCGGCTTTACGACGCGGACCTTGCACCGCCTTTGGGGCTTCGAACCCGATGACGTGATGCTCCATGTGCTGCCCATTTTCCATGTGCACGGTCTCTTTTTCGGCCTGCTGACAAGTTTTTTCAACGCAACGCCGATCCTCTTTCACCGGAGTTTTGACGCTGAAACAGCCCGCAAGGACCTGTCCCGGGCGAGCGTCTTTATGGGCGTGCCGACCCATTATGGCCGGTTTCTGGAGCTGCCGGGGTTTGGCGCGCAGGACTGCGCGAGCATGCGCCTGTTTGTGTCCGGATCAGCGCCCCTCACGGCCCAGGCCTCGGAAGAGTGGATTGCGCGCACGGGCCACCCGATCCTGGAGCGCTATGGTATGTCGGAAGCAGGCGTGATCACTTCAAATCCGCTCAAAGGGGACCGGGTGCCAGGCACGGTTGGCTTTGCCTTTCCGGATACGCAGGTGATCGTCGCTGATGACTTCGGCGTTGAGCGGCCGCGGGGCGAGATTGGTGTCGTGGAAGCGCGAGGGCCTGGCCTCTTCAAGGGCTATTGGCGCATGCCCGAAAAGACGATGGAGGCCCATCGTCCGAACGGCTTCTTCATCACCGGTGACAATGGGGTCATGGATGGGGAAGGCCGGCTCACCCTGGTGGGGCGCGCGAAGGACCTCATCATCTCCGGCGGCTACAATATCTACCCGAAGGAAATTGAGGCCGTGCTTGATGATATTGTGGGCGTGAAAGAAAGCGCTGTGATCGGAGCGCCCCACCAGGATGTGGGGGAGGGCGTGGTCGCTGTGCTTGTGGGGCAAGCCGGCCCCGTGGATCAGGCCCTCATCCAGTCTGTTCTTGACCAGAACCTCGCCCGGTTCAAGCACCCTCGCGCCTTCTACTGGGTCGATGCGCTCCCCCGCAACACCATGGGCAAAGTGCAAAAAACGGTCCTGCGGGAGACCTATCAGGATGCCTACGGCAAAGGGTAATCCGTATGGGCCTGATATCTGACCGACCCTTCCCACTTACTTTGCCTCGGTGATCTCCCGCAAAGTCTCAGCATAGGTCGACAACTGGCTGCGCAGCTTGTTCAGTTCTTGGCGAAACTCCGTTTGGTGGGACCAGTTCGCTTCATGCTCGCGCGCGCCAGTCTCCTTTGGCCGTGTGTCCTCCCAGTCCTTCAGCATGGGGTGCCATTTGGACAGGAACGGACGCAGCCCGAGATTGAGCACTTCGATTGCTAGCCAGCCGACGGATGGCCTTGTGAGGCCCGCTCTCGGTCCGGCCGCCTTCAAGACGTCGCGGGTCGTGCCGAAGAGGGAATAGAGCGATGACAGCGCCTCCCGGCTCAGGCCTTCGTCCTCGGCCAGCTCCTGGACAGAAATGCGGGTCACCAGCTCGACATAGATCTGCCATGCCGCGTGCTGCTGAACCGTATCAGGCTGCCACTCGACCATGCCGAGGTCGAAGGGGAGGCCCAAACGCACTTTCGTAACCGCCATGTCGAATCTCCCGGTCAGGCATTGCTGCGCACGCAGCACGAAGCATCCCCAACCCTCTTAGCATGCGACGCATGGCGTCGTCAGATCTCTCTCACGGATGGTCTCTCGGGCTTTTGATTGACACCTGCTTGATCGTGATCGACCCTTAGAAACCATGGCAAAAATATGGTTTCTGAGAATGAAGATCAGTGGGAATGGGGTAATGGCGCCAAACTGGAACTCGCGTTTGGG
>CAYUYV010000119.1:7324-15999 GCA_964449455.1 uncultured Alphaproteobacteria bacterium
CGGACCTTGATGGTGATGGCACGCTGGACTTCTTCCCCGTCGACAGTTGGACCCGGGTCAATCTCTATGGTGACTACCGCTTGGACATCGGGCCCGTCGATCCCCTGCGCCTGCGCATCGGGGTGAACAATGTGGGCGACACGGCGCCGCCGCTGGCCGATGAGTCCCGGGGCTTTTTCACCTCGGTCCATTCCATTCGGGGCCGGGAATTCTATGTTCAGCTCCGGGCGTCATTCTAACGCTGACATGTTTTGTTGATCCAGTCCGGGCCCGGGCATCCTGCGAGGTGTCCGGGTTCGGCATATCTTGGGGGGGCGCTGCGATGATTGCTCCCATGCACGCCGCTCCTTTCATGCTTAGATCCGGGAGACTTCAGCCATGGCCGAGCCGTCCGCACCGTCGCGCGCGCCCTATCAGACCATCGGCCTCATTGCCGGTCCCCTTGCGGCTCTCTTGATCCTTGCCTTTGTGCGTGTCGATGCTCTTTCCTGGGGCGCCACGGCCACCGGTGCCGTCGCGGTGCTGATGGCCATTTGGTGGGCCACGGAGGCGATCCCGGTTCCCGTGACGGCCCTCTTGCCCCTTGTCCTGTTCCCCCTTTTTCAGGTGACGCCGTTCCGCGAGGCCGCCATCCCCTTCGCCCATCCCATCGTCTATTTGTTCCTAGGCGGATTTATCACGGCGCTCGCGGTGGAACGCTGCGGCCTGCACCGGCGCATTGCCCTTGCCATTTTCGGGGCCGTTGGCGCCGAAGCCCGGGGCATTGTGGGTGGCTTCATGGTGACAGCCGCCTTGATCAGCATGTGGATGAGCAATTCCTCCACCACAATGATGCTGCTGCCCATCGCCCTGTCCGTGGTGTCCGTCATGACCGAGACCGTGCCTGATTTGAGCGATCGGGACCGGCGCAATTTCGGCACTGTTGTCCTGCTGGGCCTTGCCTATGGGGCCACCATCGGCGGCATGTCCACCCTTGTTGGCACGCCCCCCAACGCGTTTCTGTCCGCCTTCATGGCTGACACCTATGGCACGGATATCGATTTTGCCCGCTGGATGATGGTGGGGGTGCCGGTCACGGTCATCATGCTGCCGGTCGCCTGGCTTTTGCTCACCCGGGTTCTCTTTCCGGTGAACTTCCACGCGACACCGCAGACGAGCCGCCATCTGCGATCCTTGCGCGAAGAGCTGGGACCCATGACGACGGGGGAGCAGCGCACGGCCGTGATCTTCCTGGTCCTGATCCTGGGCTGGATGTTTCGGCGGCAACTGGCGACCCTGCCAGGGTTGGACATGCTCAATGACAGCGTGATCGCCATGGCGGCGGCGGTGGCTCTGTTCCTAGTGCCGTCGGGCGGCGGGCAGGCGGGGGCTCTGTTGCGCTGGAGCGACCTGGATCGCCTGCCCTGGGGGATCTTGATCCTGTTCGGAGGCGGATTGTCCCTGGCGGCCGCCGTGTCTCAGACGGGGCTCGCGGCCTGGATCGGGGGGCAATTGTCCGCCCTCGGCACGGTCAATCTGGTCATTCTGGTCCTGTGCGCCACGGCCCTGGTGATTTTCCTGACCGAACTGACCAGCAATCTGGCCACGGCTGCGACCTTCTTGCCCGTAATGGCGGCCATCGCCACGGAGACAGGGCAGGACCCGCTCATCTTCATCATCCCCGTTTCCCTCGCGGCAAGCTGTGCCTTCATGCTGCCTGTCGCGACGCCGCCCAACGCTATCGTGTTCAGCTCCGGCTATGTCACCATTCCCCAGATGGTCCGGGCCGGGTTCGTCCTCAATCTGATCGGCGTGGTGTTGCTGTCGCTGGTGGCTGTCTTCCTCGCGCCAGCTGTCTTTACCTGAGGCATCAGGGGTTTAAGGCCTTGGTAAACCGCCCGTGACAGGCTGGAGGCCGTGCTGAATTGGCGGAAGAGGCCATGACCGGACCTGAAAGCCTGGACCTCGCGCGCGAGGCTGTCATCATCGTGCTGAAGGCGACCGGCCCGCTCATGGGCATCGGTCTCGCCGTGGGTCTTGTCGTGGCCTTTTTCCAGGCCCTGACCCAGATCCAGGAACAGAGCCTCGCCTTTGTGCCGAAGATTGTCGCCATGTTCCTGGCCCTGATCCTGTTTCTGCCCTTCATCGGTCAGTTGATGGCGGGGCTGATGGAAACGGTCATGGACCGGATTATTGCGGGATAGGGCAGGCGACGTCCGGCATGGGACGACTTGATAAATCCCAAGGGTGCAAAGAGGCCGGACGAGCCTTGCCACCGCGTCATGGCGAGGAGCAACGCGAGGAAGAAGTCCGGTGCGGCGTGGTCGAAGCGTGGGGGCCTGGATTGTTTCGCTGCGCCCACACTGACGGATCTGCATCTGAACGCCAAACACCACCATCGCTTCGCCCATGACCCTTTCCCTCGATACGCTGCCCTCGGAGCTGTTCCTCTTCCTGTTGGTCTTTGCCCGGCTGGGGGCGAGCATCATGTTGTTGCCGGTCTATGGCGAGCCGTCGGTCAACACCCGGGCGCGCCTTGCCATCGCCCTTGCCCTGACCCTTCTCGTCACCCCTACCGTGCGGACACATCTGCCGCCGATCCCGGACCATTGGCCCTCGGCCATGGGGCTCTTGATCGGTGAGGTGCTGATTGGACTTGCCGTGGGCGGATTGATCCGTCTGTTCATGGCGGCGCTCCATGTGGCGGGGTCCGTCATTGCCATGCAGACGGGCCTTGCCTTTTCCATGACCTTTGACCCGACCCAGGGCACCCAGAGCGTCATGATCGCCACCTTCCTGTCCCTGCTGGCGGTGGCGCTGATCCTGGCCACGGATCTGCACCATCCTCTGTTGGCCGCTGCCGCCGACAGCTACCGGGTCTTTCCGCCCGGCGGCGCCGTGCCGATGACGGATGTGGGAACCGCGGCCGCGCGTTGGTTCGCCGATGCTTTCCTCCTGGGGCTGAGCTTGAGCTTTCCGTTTCTGGTTTTCGGTTTCACCTTTTATCTGGCCATGGGGGTGCTCGCGAAGCTGATGCCCCAGCTCCAGATTTTCTTTCTGGTTCAGCCTGTGAACATTGCCATGGGCTATGCCATTCTGGCGGTGGTGCTCTCCGGTCTGATGCTCACCTTCCTGACGGAATTCGAGGCCCGCCTCGATGCGTTGCTCGGGCGTTGAGGGGGAGGGCGCGCCGCCATGGCCGGGGACCAGGACGACAGCAGCAAAACCGAAGAACCTTCCGCCAAACGTCTGGAGGAGGCCTTCAAGAAGGGCGATGTCGCCAAGAGCCAGGAGGTGACCACCGTCGCCCTGCTCTTGGCGGCTGTTGCCCTGGCCATGACGGCGTCGGGCATGGTCATGTCTGGCCTGTCCGATGGTTTGTTCCCGTTTCTGGAGGCACCGCACGCCATCCCTCTGGGTCCGGAGGATATGGCCCGGCTCTGGCGACAATTGACGGGGCTTTTGCTCTGGGCGCTCGCCATTCCGTTCGTGGTGCTCATCACTGCTGGTGTCATCGGCAATTTGATCCAGCATCCCCCGGTGATGACCACGGAAAAGATGAAGCCGGACTTGAAAAAGATCTCGCCGCTGGGCGGTCTTAAACGCATGTTCGGGATGCAGGGCTGGATCAATCTCCTCAAGGGGGTGGTCAAGATCGCCGTGGTGGCGGCTGTGCTCGGTGCCGTGCTCTGGCCGGAAACGGATTTGATCCATGTCTTGATCAGCCAGGAACCGGGCCAGATCCTCCTGCTCCTGAAGACCTTAAGTGTTAAGGTGCTCGCCGCCTCGACCGCGGTCGTCCTGCTCATCGCGGTTGCCGATCTTGCCTACCAAAAACATGAACGCCACCAACGCCTGCGCATGACCAAACAGGAGGTGAAGGACGAGTTCAAACAGGCCGAAGGCGACCCCCATGTGAAAGGCAAGCTGCGCCAGCTGCGGGCCGAACGGGGCAAGCAACGCATGATGGCGGCAGTCCCAGAAGCCACGGTTGTGGTCACGAACCCGACCCACTACGCCGTCGCCCTCAAATACGAATCGGATACGATGGCTGCGCCCATATGTGTCGCAAAAGGGATCGATGCCATTGCCCTCAAGATCCGTGAAATCGCGGAAGAGAATGGGGTGGCCGTCGTGGAAAACCCACCCCTGGCCCGGGCCCTTCATGCGACCGTGGACATCGACGAGCCAGTGCCTGCCGAGCACTACAAGGCTGTTGCCCAGGTCATCGGATTCGTGTGGCGCACCCGGTCCAAAGCGGGTCGCCGCCGGGCGTGAGTATCCCGTCCCCGTAAGACATCGTTAACCTGAATCCGGAACACCAGGGCGCTGTCCTATCCTCTGTCCGGCCCCAATAAGGGGGCAAGGAGCGGGGATGACGGATGGAAGGGGCTTTGAAACTGCCTGGAGGGTGGCGCGTCACACCCTGATCCCGTTCTCCGGCGGAGGCGGACGGGACGGGGAAAACGGGTCGCAGGGGCCGTTGCGGTATGGCGTGTGCCGCCGGCGCCCTTCACGGTACGGATGTCTCCGGACAGCAGGTTGAGCCTGTCTGCGATGGAGGCTGCAGGGGAGGTTGTGGGTTGTCATGATGCGGAAGATGAGCATGCCTGGGTGGGATGTGGCGCCCAGCTTGAGCCCGAACACATTGGCGCGGCTGCAGCGCCATTTGCCCATCGTCATTGCGGTGCTGTTTGGCCTGTCCGGCGCGGCGGCGATTTCCGCTGTCATGGCGCCCGGCCTGCCGGCCTTGATCTTTCTGGGCGGGGCCGTTGCCGTCGGTCTCGTGGTCGTTTACGGCCATGCCACGGGGGCCCTCTCAAGTGTTGCAGCGCCGCAATTCGGTGATCTTGCCATCCGCATTGTTGAAGATGTGCCCGAGGCCTATCTCGTCACCCGGCGGGACGGGTCGGTGGTGTTCGCCAACACGGCCTATCGTCAGCTCACCGCCTATTTGGGAGATGAGCGTCCCGGCCCGCTGGAGCGCCTGCTTGCCGGCCAGGAGGAGGCGGCCCAACCCCTTTACAAGCTGGCTCGCGCGGCCCGGGAAGGGGCCGAAGCGCGGGAGGATGTGCCCATCGACATGCCGGGTGGGGCAGGGCGCACCTGGCTCCAGGTTGAAGTGCGCCCGGTCTCGGGCTTTCGCCACCGGGTGCTGTGGCGCATCGTGGATCGCGGTCCCGAGCGCGAGGCCGGTGAGGCCAAGCAGATGCTTCAATTGGAGCGCGACAGCCTGATCCGCGCCCTTGACCATCTGCCCGTGGGCCTCATCACCTTTGATGGTCCTGGCACGGTGGTTTGGGCGAACCGGACGGCGGGGTCCCTTGGTGGACGGGGCGCCCGCGCCCTGGGCGGCGCACGGCTCGACACGGTCTTTGCCGGTAGCGAAGACGAGATCCGGGATTGCCTGCGCGAGGCGGCCGAGGCCGACAACCCCATTGAGCTCGCCCTGCGCCGGGTGGATCCGGACCAGGAGCACCGGGAGGCTGAGCCCTTGCGCGTCTGGGTGCGGGCCCGGACCGATATGGCGGCCGATTCGAGCCCCGTTCTGCATCTGGCCCTCTGGCCGCGCCGCGCCGATGGGGCCCAGGCGGAAGATCTGCCCGCGAACTCCCTTTCCGAGTTCCTGGACCATGCGCCCATGGGTATCGTGATCCTGGACGAGGAAGGCGCCATCCAGGTCGCCAATCCGGCCATGCGCAAGATGATGGACGCGCAAGGCGCCGATGCCCGCACCATTGAGGACCTGATCCAGCCCGATGACCGGGACGTCCTGTCCACCATCGTCCAGCAATTGCGCCTGGACCGGGCGGACAAGGACGGGATCGAAGTGCGCCTGGCCGGCAGTGGCGGTCCGGGGTCTCCGGCGCGCAGTGCCCAGATCTTTGTCAGCCGGCTTGACCCTGTGCCCGGCGGCGATGGGCACCTTATCCTTTATTTTGTGGACACGACGCACCAGAAGAATTTGGAGCAGCAATTCGCCCAGTCCCAGAAGATGCAGGCCATCGGCCAGCTTGCCGGCGGTGTGGCCCATGATTTCAACAATCTGCTGACGGCCATTATCGGCTTTTCCGATCTTCTCGTCTCCCGTCACCCGGCGGGTGACCCTTCCTTTGGGGACATCAATCAGATCAAGCAGAACGCTCTGCGGGCTGCCAATCTGACCCGCCAGTTGCTTGCCTTCTCGCGCCGCCAGACCTTGCGCCCGAAGGTGCTTCAGCTCACGGATGTTCTGGCGGAGCTGTCCATCCTGCTGCGCCGCCTGATTGGCGAGACCATCAAGCTCGACATCCGGCATGGGCGCAATCTGGGCCTTGTGAAGGTGGATCAGGGCCAGCTTGAGCAGGTGATCATCAATCTGGCGGTCAATGCCCGCGACGCCATGGCCGAGGGCGGCACGCTGACGATCCGCACAGCAAACAAGAAGATCACTCGCAAGGACGGTCCTCCGGCGGGCATCGGAATCGGCCAGGACACCCTGCCGCCGGGCGCTTATGTGGAAATCACCGTGGCCGACACAGGCGTTGGGATTCCGCCGGAGAACCTCACTCGGATTTTCGAGCCCTTCTTCACCACCAAGACGGAAGAAGGCGCGGGCAAGGGCACGGGGCTCGGCCTTGCCACGGTCATTGGCATCATTCACCAGACCGGCGGTTACATGTTCCTCGACAGCGAGGTCGGTCGGGGCACCACTTTCCGCATCTATCTGCCCCGGGACGCCAAGGCCGAAGCCGCGCCCACGCCGGTGGCCGCGAAAGCCGACAAGCCCCGGGACCTGACCGGCAAGGGCACCATCCTGCTGGTGGAGGACGAGGACGCCGTGCGCACCTTTGCCGCCCGGGCCCTTACCTCGCGCGGCTACAATGTTCTGGAGGCGGCCCATGGCGAGCAGGCGCTTGAGGTCGCCGGCGGCCATAACGGGGCCATCGATCTGGTGGTCTCTGACGTGGTCATGCCCGTGATGGACGGGCCGACCATGGCGGGCCAGCTTTTGCAAATGCGCCCGGGCACCAAGATCGTGTTCATCTCCGGCTATGCCGAAACGGCCTTCCAGAACAGCGTGGGCGCCCCGGACGATTTCACCTTCCTCCCCAAGCCCTTCACCTTAAAACAACTGGCCCAAACCGTGAAGGACGTCCTGGGATAGCTATGGGTACAGATGATCCGTGGGCTGAGCCTTGGCCCATCGTCAAACGATCCTTATGCATCGGTTCGTGATGCGGATGACGTATCACTCTGCGTCGCGTCCGAGCGGGCGATGAGGACTCCCTGTGCCCCACCCCGTCGAGGTCCGCTGACCCGGTCGCCGCGCCATGGCCGGTGCATCTTGCGCCGGATGTCGCCAGATCCGATAGTGCCGGCACGTAAAGGAGCTGGGGATGGCGGATGTCTTTATCAGTTACAAGCGCGAGGATCGCGCGGGGGCCGAGCGGGTGGCCGCGGCACTCCAGGCGCTCGGCTATTCCACCTGGTGGGACAGCTCGGTCCATGCCGGCGACTATTGGGACATCGTGATCGAGCGGGAGCTGCACGCCGCGACCTGCGTGCTTGTCCTGTGGTCGCAGCGCTCGATTCTGTCCCGCTGGGTTCGGGAAGAGGCGAACTATGCCGCCGAAAAAGAAAGCTTGGTTGCTGCCAGCCTGGACGGGACGCTGCCGCCCTTCGGCTTCAAGATGATCCAGGCACCAAACCTCACCCACTGGACGGGGCAGGCGGAGGATGCCAATTGGTCTCTGGTGCTGCGCGGGATCGAGGCCCGCTGCGGTGCGCGAGTAACGCCTGCTCCGGCCCGTGCCGGTCCGCCGGCCCCTCAGAGCCGGTCCAAGAGCCTGCCAAACCCGCCCGCTGCGCGGCCCGACTGGGCGAGCGAGGCGGGAGAGGACCGGTTCGGGCGCTGGGCGGACATCCGTTTGGGGAACGCGCGCCAGAGGCTGCGCTGGATTGAGCCCGGACGCTTCTGGATGGGCTCGCCGGAGGATGAGCCAGGGCGGATGGACCATGAAGGTCCGCGCCATCAGGTCACGCTGACCTCGGGCTTCTGGCTGTTCGACACCCCCGTCACTCAGGCCCTGTGGCAGGCGGTGATGGGCGATTATCCGAGCCGGTTCACGGGGGCTGACCGGCCGGTGGAGCAGGTCTCCTGGGAGGATGTGCAACATTTCCTGGAGCGGATCAACGGGCGCATGCCCGGCCTCGATCTCGCACTGCCCACCGAGGCCCAGTGGGAATATGCCTGCCGCGCCGGCACGACCACCGCCACCTATGCCGGCCCCATGGAAATCCTTAGCAGCGACAATGCACCGGTGCTCGACGCCATTGCCTGGTATCGCGGGAACAGTGGCAATGAAACCCACCCCGTGGGGCAAAAGGCCCCCAATTCATGGGGCCTTTACGACATGCTGGGCAATGTCTTGGAGTGGTGTGCGGATGATATGCGGCCCTATGGCCCAGGCCCTGCCACGGACCCTGCCGGTGCTCACAGCAGCGCAGAGCGCCCAACCTGGCGCGCGGTCCGCGGCGGCTCCTGGAGCAACGCTGCCTGGTACGTCCGGGCGGCGAACCGCGGCGGCTCCTGGAGCAGCGATGCCGGGGGCGTCCGGGCGGCGTACCGCGACGCGCACTCGCCTGGCCTCCGGTACTTCTATCTGGGTTTCCGGTGTGCCCGAGGTCGGCCCTAACAGGCCAGCAGGCAGGAG
>CAYUYV010000120.1:0-15894 GCA_964449455.1 uncultured Alphaproteobacteria bacterium
GCAGACGGACGTGCCGGGACTTCTCATGCGGACTTCTGATCCACGACACTAGCGCTGATCCTCCATCACGAGAGCAAAAAGAATGGCCGAGGCCCCGTTGAAGTCCTCAGACAAGACAAAAGTCTCCACCGACGAGGCGGCACTCTCATCGCCGCTTGAGGCAGACCTTGGGGGCTCCCAGACAACGCAGGACCACACAACGCAGGGCCAGACAACGCAGGGCCAGGCGGCGCAGGGCCAGGCGGCGCAGGGCCAGGCGGCGCAGGGCCAGGCGGCGCAGGGCCAGGCGGCGCAGGTGAGCGAATCGCAGACCGATGAGCAGGGTGCACCCGTCGCCCAGGATGGACCGCCGTCCCTTCTTGTTGCGATCGGCGCCTCAGCCGGCGGGTTGGAGGCCCTTGAATGTCTGTTCGATCATTTGGCGTCGGCGGAGTCCGTGTCCTTTGTGGTGATCAGCCATCTGTCGCCGGACTTCAAAAGCGTTCTGGATGAATTGCTCAGCAGGCATACGACCATGCCGGTCCGTGTCGTCGAAGAGGGCATGCCCGTACGGGCTGGCGAAGTCTATGTCATCCCGCCCGGCAAGGAGATGATTGTTGCCGGAACGCGGCTGTTTCTCTCCGACCGAGAACTGGATGACCGGGCGCCCCAGCCGATTAATGTGTTCTTGCGCGCGCTGGCACGGGAATGGGGACGACGGGCCGTGGCGGTGATTCTCTCCGGCTCGGGCAGCGACGGGGCGCAAGGCGCGGAGCAAATCAAGCAGGCCGGCGGCCATGTGATCGTTCAGGCGCCGGAGACAGCGGCGTTCGCGAGCATGCCCAAAGCTGTCCTGTCCAGCCGGCTGGCGGATCATGTGCTGCCCCCAAAGGACATCGGGCCGGTGTTATTGGCCCATGCTCGGGTTTCGAGCAAAAGTCTTGGCACAGAGCCCCCCCATGAGAGCGCGGAAACGGTCCAGTACCGGCAGATCATGCAGCTTATCTATGGGGCCGAGGATCTCGACTTCACCGGCTACAAGCTGACCACCTTCCGCAGACGGATCAGCCGGCGCATGAGTGCATGCAATTGTGCCTCCCTGGCCGACTATGTCGCGCTGCTCAGCCAGGAGCCCGGTGAAATCAAAAGCCTGTCCGACGATCTCTTGATCGGCGTCACGAATTTTTTCCGGGATCCTGAGGCCTATGAGACCCTGCGCACGAAGGCGCTCGAAGCCATCCTGATCGGAAAGGCCCATCGACAGGAAACCGTCCGGATCTGGGTCGCCGGCTGCGCAACCGGTGAGGAGGCCTACAGCATTGCCATCCTTGTCTCGGAACTGCGCAAGGATCTGGGCCTTGATGTTCCCATACAGATTTTCGCAACAGACATCCGTCGGGACTTCCTGGATTTCGCTGGTCGCGGCACTTACCCCGCGACAGGGCTTAATGGAATGCCGGCGCGCATGCGTGAGGCCCATTTCCGCAAGCTCGACAACGATATGTTCCAGATCGATGCCACGATTCGGAAGCTCGTGATCTTTGCCCCCCATGACCTGATGCGCGATCCCCCTTTCACCAAGGTGGACATGATCACGTGCCGAAATGTGCTGATTTACTTCAATGCGGATCTTCAGCAACGGATCCTGGCCCTGTTCAATTTCGCCCTCAGTCCGAACGGTGTCCTCTTCCTCGGACCGTCAGAAACACTGGGCGACCTTGAACAGTTCTTCGACACCCTGGACGGCCACTGGCGCATCTTCCGCAAAGCCCGGAACCGGGCCCTGCCCTTCTCGATGGCGTCCGACAACACAGGGTCGCACCGTGTCCGCCTGCACGATACGAGTGTGACGAACGCCACCCGTCAGCGTGCCCATGCTCTGATGCCCGCCTATCTGGCGATGTTAAAGCGATATGGTCCGCCGAGCGCTCTTATTACCGCAGACCGCCAACTCGTCCATGCCATCGGCAAAGGCCGAAACTATCTTCGTCCCCCCGAAGGCGCGGTGAGCCTCGATATTCTGGAACTGGTGGATCCGGGATTGCGCGCGCCCCTTGCCACCGGCATCGAACGGTGCCGCAGGGAAGGCAAGGATATCGTGTTTCCCAATCTGGCCCTCAAGGATGCAAGCCCCGGCGATGAACATGTCCGCCTGAGCATCCAAGCCCTTGCGGACAAGCAGGGCGGCGAGGCCAGCCATTTCGTTGTCATCTTCGAGGAACTGGAACCCCAGCGCGAAGATGTGCCCGACGCAGCCATCCAGCTTGAGATCACCGATGCTTCCCGCGAGCGGGTCGCCTCCCTTGAGGAAGATCTGAAACGCACCCGCGAGAGTCTCCAGGCCTCCATTGAGGAAATCGAGACCTCGAACGAGGAATTGCAGTCCTCCAACGAAGAGCTGATGGCTTCCAATGAGGAGCTTCAGTCTACGAATGAAGAGCTGAGTTCGGTCAATCAGGAACTCCATTCGGTCAATGCGGAATATCTGCGTCAGAACGAAAAACTGACGATGCTCCACCACGACATGGAGTCGCTGCTGCGGGCCGTGGATGTGGGCGTGATCTTCGTGGACCGGGACTTCGTTATCCGGCGCTTCACTTCAGGCGCAGGACGCCTTTTTGGACTGATTGCCGAGGATGTGGGGCGGCGCATCGGCGACCTGCGAACCCAGTTCCGAGAGTTTGACGCCACACAGATCATCGCGGAAACCCTTGAACAGGATGAGATTCGCGAGAAGGAATATCAATTCGAGGACGGTTCCTGGTGGCTGCTGCGCTGCGCCGTCCACGACGCGGCCCATGACGGCGCCGGCGTCATTCTTGCCGCGTTCAATATCGACCGGGTCAAGAGTGCCGAGTTGCGGGCGCTCGACAATCAGCGCCGCTATGAACTGATCGGGACACTGGCCGGCGCCTTCACGGTGACCTGTGCCGGTGACGGCGCGATCACCGAAGCCCAGCCCGAATGGGAAGCCTTCACCGGACAGACCTTCAACGAAGCCAAGGGGCATGGCTGGCTCCACGCTGTCCATCCGGCGGACCGGGAGAGCCTTGAGCGCATCTGGCGCAGCCCGAATGAGATTGACCAAGCCTGCGACCAGGGTGAGACCCGCAGTACGACCTATCGCCTGTGGCACGCCCAAAGCCAGTCCTGGCGCCATATCCAAAGCCGCGCCCGGAGAACCCGGGACAAGGAGGGTAAGACCGTTTCCTGGTACCGGGTCATCCTTGATGCGGAAGATATTGTCCAGGCTGAGATGCTGCGCCGGCAACGCGAGCGCATTCTTGAGGCGGTCATGGCCGCGCCGACCGATACGGTTTTTTACATCGGTACGGATGAAGTGATCCACTACGCCTCCGACAACCGCATATTGCCTATCGAAACCGGCGACACGGACGACACCAGAAACAAGCCGTCCAAGATTGTCGGGTCCCACCTTCAGGACGTTCTTGGTCCGGATCAATATGCCGCCGTGCAAAGCCACATACAAGAAGCGCTGAGCGGCCAGAGAAACGAGACCCGCGTGACGGCCCGCAAGGGCGGCCTCACCCTGGACTATGTCTTCGTGCCCCATCTGGGAGACAGTGACGACGTCGTCGGCATCGCACTCGCCATCCGGGATGTCGCCGCTGTGCGCCGCTTGATCGATGCGCAAAACACCCAGCTTGAAATGATGGGGCGCCTCATCGACCGGATCGATGATGAGGTTATCTTGTTCTCCACTGCATCCCTCGAAATCACCTTCGTCAATCGGCGGGCACAGACCAATTTGCGCTATCCCGCCAATCAGCTTTCCGCCCGCAAGATTACCGATCTGCTTCCGGAATTCTCAGTCCAGAGACTAAGCGAGATCGTTCAAGGCGGCGAGGCCCAGCGCTTCTCGACCTTCATGCTGCGCTATGACGGCACGATCTATGATGTCCAGATTGCCTTCGGGACAGAGGTTCAGGCCGGGTCTGAGGACAAGGTGGGGATCATGATCGGACGGGATGTCACCGCCCAGGCCGCCGCGGCAGCCGAATTGCGCGACCGGACGGCCGATCTGGCCACATCAAACCGGGATCTCGAACAATTCGCCTTGGCGATCTCCCATGACCTGAAGGCGCCTTTGCGCCACATCACCTCCTTTGCGGCGCTGCTGCAGAAAAATATCGACGAGAAACTGGACGACTCCGATCGCGAGATCTTGACCCATGTGGTGGACAGCGCAGGACGCATGCGGACCATGATTGACAGTCTGCTCTCCTATTGCCGCATTCAGCGCCATGATCAGTTCACCGATGTCTCTCTTGCCGCCGCAACAAGACATGCAGTTCAGAACCTCTCCGTCATGATCGAGGCCCAGGAGCCCGATTTGATTGGCCTTGATGATCTGCCGGACGTGGAGGGGGACGGTGCGCTCCTCACGATGCTGATGCAGAACCTGATTGAAAACGCACTCAAATATCGGGGGGAGGAAAAACCTGTGATCCGCTTCGAGGCGGAGAAACGCCAGGCGGATTGGAGAATCTCCGTGAGCGACAATGGCATCGGCATTGACACCGCCCACGGAGAGGACATCTTCCAGGTCTTCCGTCGGCTTCATCCGCGTGACGACAGCAACAGCACGGGCATCGGTCTCGCCGCTTGCCGGCGCATTGTGGAGATTCACCGGGGCAAGATCTGGCTGGACACGGAGTGTGGCCCAGGCGCCTGTTTCCGCTTCGACCTGCCCGCGCCCACCAAACGTCGGGTCAAGGCGCCGGAGACCGCTTCGGCCAATCGATAACCTGTGGCAGGGATAGACGACTCATCAAAACAGCTCGACTTCACCGCTTTTCTCGCAGCTCCGCTGGCCTTCCTCCCGGATGCCAGCAAGGAAACTCTCCGTTTCGCTCTGCAGCACCTGCACCGTGGCCTGGATCTGATCCGCAGCGCCCTGCAAGTCGCGTGTCGCAGAACGCGAGGCCTGGACCAGACTGGAAAACTCCGACACATCATTCAGAATCCCGTCTAATCGATCCGCAGAGACCTGAATAGACTGGTCCACCTCCTCGGCGATACGGCCTTGTCGCAATGCCGCGTCGGCAATCTCTCGGGCCGCACCGGCTGTTGCTTCCACCATGCCACGCAGCGCATTCATCGCAGTGCCACTGCCGCGGATCTGCTCAAGCATGATATTGATCTCACTACCGATTTGTTCGGTTGCACCGGCGGTCTGCTGTGCAAGGGACTTCACCTCGCGCGCAACAACTGCGAAGCCATGGCCAGCATCGCCTGCATGGGCGGCCTCAATACCGGCATTAAGAGCGAGCAGATTGGTCCGTTCCGTGATCTCAGAAATCACCGTCACCACATCATTGATCTGGCGTGACGCCTCCTGAAGATTTTGAAAGCGCGACCCGGCCTCGCTCACCCCAGTGTTGAGCTCATTGATCCGGCCGACCACCTCATTGATGGCCTTGTTCATCTGCATGGCTGTGACCCGGATGGTGTCGCCGGCCTTTGAAACAGAGTCCACCGTGTCCCGGCTGGTATCAGCCTTTTGGCGGGCCGCATCCGCAGAGCCTCCGGCCACTTCTGCGTCGTCGGCAACCGTTTGGGCCGCGTCGGCAAGGCGATCTGAACTGTCCACTAGGGATTTGGCGATACGCCCAATCTCAAGTTCGAACCGGTCGGCCAGGGATGTGAGCAGGGTTTGCTGCTGGCGTTGCACACCCTCCCGATAGGTGTCCTGCTCATTCCGAAGACGGATATTTTCTCTGCTTTCCTGCTTGAATCGATAGGCCGCCCGCGCCAGCCGCCCGACATCGCCGCCGTCGTCGATATGAGGCACAAATGTGGACAGATCACCGTCAGCGAGCTTGTCGAGGGCATGGGTTACCGCAGCCAGGGGTCGTACGACCCGTTTTGTCAAGAACCAGTAGACTGCGGGTATGGCCAGGAGCAGAAACACAAAAACGCCCAGGAGGTGCAGTGCTTCTGCGCCACGATGGGTATGCTCCCGGGCTTGATGTTCGGCGAGAACGCTCGCAAGGCTTTCAGATACGCTCCGTGGGTCAACCAGCTCACCCTTGAGCCGCGACTGAGCAAGGCCGACCAGTGCCGTGCGGGCCGCAAATCGCTCACCCTGACTGTCGTGATCTGGATTGTCGTGACCCGGATTGTTTTCGCTCAGGGTCTGGATCGCATTTGCAAGCTCCGACGAGAACGCTTCCCTGTCAGCGGCGGATGCCCTGTGAAACCCCGCAAGCGCTTGCGCGATGGTGACCTCCGCCTCATCAGCCTCATAGCGTGCCAGCTTCGATTGCCACTGAACAAGATCGGAAAGTCCGGACAGGACGACCGCAATGGCAAAGACCGCGGCGCAGGCAAAGAATGTGGTCCGGATGCTCATCGCGGTTTGGTGCCCTTCCGTGCGAGCCTGACGCCTGTGGGCGCGCTTCGCTCACCGTTATCCGGACAAGGGCTACTCAATCACGCTTATCCTGGGGTTAAGCATGCCAAGCCAATTGAGGAGCAGCCGCAGAGTTTTGGTCCCTGACTGCCCGCCCTCCCCCGGGAGAGGGCCTCGGCAGGGCCCGCGAGTGTGCTATTTTCCATACGGGTGGGGATTTGTGTGAAGGGGACAGCACATGCCGGGACGATCCAATCCCCTGGCCAGCCGTCTGGGCGGTCTCACCGCTCGTGAACTCTTGGCTGCGCGGCTGAGGGCCAAACGTGCCGTTGGCGACCATGCGCGGGGCCGAATGGCGGCAACGCTCGTTGAACAGATCGATACGGAGCTTGAGCGGCGGCGCGCGGCCAAGCTGGGCACCCGGCCGGCGCCTGATGCCCATGAACGCTGGGAAAAGCTGCTCGACATCTCCGAAAGCCCGGCCGGCTCGGAAGAGCGGGACGACATGGAGGAAGGCCAGATCTAACCCCGGCCTTACGCTCCCCCGGCCTTAAGTTCCCATGGTCTCAGGAATCAGCCGCGGCGCAGCACGCTCATGCCCGCATAAGCTGCAACGGCGCCCAACTCCTCCTCAATCCGGATCAGCTGGTTGTATTTGGCAAGCCGGTCAGACCGGGCGAGCGAGCCCGTCTTGATCTGTCCACAATTGGTGGCGACCGCCAGATCGGCGATCGTGGCATCCTCGGTTTCGCCGGACCGGTGGGACATGACGGCGGTGTAGCGGGCCCGGTGCGCCGTATCGACCGCTTCGAGCGTTTCGGTCAGCGTGCCGATCTGATTGACCTTCACCAGGATTGAGTTTCCGGCGCCCGACGCAATGCCCTGGCGCAGACGCTCCGGATTGGTCACGAACAGGTCGTCACCGACAAGCTGGACCCGGTCGCCGATGGCTGCCGTGAGCGCCGTCCAGCCCTGCCAGTCATCCTCGGCCATGCCGTCTTCGATGGACAGGATCGGGTAGCGATTCACAAGATCGGCCAGATAGGCGACCATGCCGGCGCTGTCGAGCACACGGTTCTCCCCGGCCAGGGAATATTTACCATCGGCAAAGAATTCCGTGGACGCCACATCGAGGGCCAGCACGATGTCATCACCGGGCTTGTATCCGGCGGCCTCAATCGCGCCCATGATGAAGGTCAGCGCTTCGTCCGTGGACTGGAGCGAGGGGGCAAAACCACCCTCATCACCCACATTGGTGTTGTGGCCGGCGTCTTTCAGCTTTTTCTTCAGGGCCTGGAAGACCTCGGCCCCCATGCGGATGGCATCGGCACCGGTCTCGGCACTGACCGGCATGATCATGAATTCCTGAATGTCGATGGGATTGTCCGCATGGGCACCGCCATTGATGATGTTCATCAAAGGTACGGGAAGAACGCGGGCTGCAGGACCGCCCACATAGCGGTAAAGGGGCAGACCGGCGCTTTCGGCCGCCGCCTTGGCCACGGCGAGGGAGACGCCTAGGATCGCATTGGCGCCAAGGCGGCTTTTATTGGCGGTGCCGTCGAGCTCGATCATGGTGCGGTCGAGCAGTACTTGCTCTTCGGCATCCATGCCGCCGAGCGCGTCGAAAATCTCGCCATTAACCGCCTCAACGGCGCGCAGCACACCCTTGCCGCCAAAGCGGCTGGCGTCTCCGTCGCGCATTTCGACGGCCTCATGGGCCCCGGTCGAGGCGCCCGACGGTACGCCTGCCCGCCCCATGGCGCCGTCTTCCAGGACGACATCGACTTCAACGGTGGGATTGCCCCGGCTGTCGAGGATTTCGCGGGCAGTAATGTCAACAATGGCAGTCATGGATGGGTCTCCAATGGGCGGGGCGGACGCGAAGGCCCGGCGGGATGCGTCCTCATACCAAGATGTTTCGCGCAGAACCAAGCCCCTCATGGGGCCGGAAGGGGGCTTGTCACCGCACCGGCTGGTCCTGGAGCGACCCTCTCTGTAAAACCGGGGACCGAAACCACGTGAATAAGGATCGGATCCCATGGCGGCCCAGCAGCTTTCCGACGCGGAACCATCGAGTGAAATCCGCAAGCCCCGGTCCCATTTCGAGTGGATCTTTTGGACCCTCGGCCAGCTGCTGAAGCGCGCCCCTGGCTCTGCGGCGATCCTTGCGCTCATCAGCGCGGGCCTGTCAGTGCTTTTGGTTGGGCCCAGAGGGCCCGAGCTGACAGGAGGGATGGTTCTCTCCAGCCTTGCCCTTTGGATCGTTAATGCCTTTATCGGCGGCATTTTGGTCGCCCTGACCCTGGACGCCGTTCGCGGCGTCGAAAAGGCCACTCCTCCTGGTCTGGCGGAGGCCTTGCGAACGGTTCAAAGCCAGGCGGGAAGCCTGCTCCAGGTGTCTTTCCTGGTGTTTTTGATTTTGAATCTGCCCGGTGCCCTGCTCACCCTGCTGGCCTCCAATGCTGAAACGGGCGGCCTCACCTTGGGCATGCTCGTCCTCGGCCTCTTCGTCTTCATTTTCTTTTTTTATCTGGCCAGTGCCTTGTCCGTGGCTGTGCCGGCACTGGTTGAGGAAGGCCACGGTGCCCTTGCCACCCTGTCCCGCAGCATGGCCCTGACCCATGGACGACGATTGGCCGTCTTCGGCGTCATGATTGTCGTGGGCATCGCGACGGGCTTTGCGACAGTCCTGGTCCTTTTCATCATGGGCATTGTGCTCAGCCCCCTTGCACGCCTCGGCGTGGACCAGGACCTTCTGGTTCGGCTGCTGCCCGCCATGGGTGACGGAATGACACTGGTGATCTATGCGGCGGTGCAGACAGGCCTCTATCTCGCCTTACAGCGCCAGCCCTGAGAACGCGTCCACACTGCCCACTCGATATTTCTTAAGGTCTGCGTGCCATCGTCATGCAACCACTCGCCCTGAGTGTCTTCAAGACTCTTTAGATCTCGTCCCATCAGAAGCATTTTCCTGGCACGGGGACGCCATGGTGATCCAAAAGGCGCACACGGCATGATTGAAACGGCTTGATCAATGAAGATCCTGAAGGAGTGGGCCCCAACACCCTGTCGCCTTTTCCTGGTCGGTGCGATTGGCATCGGTGGTCTCCTCGTGCTGGCCGGCTTGTCGGTCGGATTGTGCCGCCAGATCTCCGATTTCGGTGACGCGGCCCTTGCCACACAAGCCGATGCCTTCGCCGTTGAACTTGCTCTTTTTACGGAACACGCATTGGCAAATGAGCCCGCGGACCGTGGCGTGCCACAACTCAATCCGCGCCAACTTGCGATTATCCTTGAGGATCTTGCGGCGCAGAATCCCAACGCGGCGTTGACGGTTTTTGATGCAACCGGCGCAGTGATTGCGCGGTCAAAAACGCGTCATGCACCCTCAAGCCATCCATTCATCCGAAACCTGGACCTTGAGCACGACGGGCGCCGGCTTGGCCGGGCTGTGATTGAATTGCCGCGCAGCGGTGCGGCGGAACTGCACCGTTCGGTCCTGTGGAGCCTTGGGCTGCTCTTCGCCTGCGGCTGGCCCGTGATGACTGTCCTGATGATCCTCAACAATCGGACCCTTGGATCTCGTCTGACCAGGATCGAAAACGCGGCCACCCGGATCGCCAACGGCGATTTCGACGTCATCCTGCCGGCAAAGGGCGGGGAAAATGATGGTGTGACCCGGATCGAAGCGCGCTTCAATTTCATGGCGCAAAGCCTGAACGAGCAGCAGCACCAGCTTCACTATATGGCCTATTTCGACAGTGTAACGGGACTGCCGAACCGGGCCGGATTCATCGATGCGCTTACGGAAGCCTGCAAGGACACCAGCGAGGGCGGCGCCGGCTTTGTCGTCGCGGTGTTTGACGTGGACCGTTTCAAGGACGTGAACGATGTTTTTGGCCATGCCGCGGGCGATGAACTGCTGGCCCGCCTCAGCCTGCGCCTGCGCCACCATCTTGGTGAACATACGGTCATCGGTCGTCTGTCTGGGGACGAATTCGCCATCCTGCTGGCAGGTCAGGAGGATCTTGCTGAGGTCACTCAGCAGCTTCACCAGGCGGCGAACACTGTCTGCCAGCCGGTCCGCCTGCGCCAAGCCAATGCGATGATCCATATCTCCTTCAGCATCGGCGTCGCCCTGTGCCCGACCCATTTCACCGGCCCGGTGGATCTCTTGAAAGCAACGGATCTGGCGCTGAAGGAGGCCAAGGCAGCCGGTGGCTCGGGCCTGGTCGCCTTCCAGCCAGAGCTTGCGGCCAGCCTTGAGCGGCGCCACGCCATTGAAGGTGGGCTCCGCGACGCTATGGAAAATGGGGAACTGTCGCTGGTCTACCATCCTCTGGTGACGTGCCGGTCCGGTCAGATCGATAGTGCCGAAGCCTTGCTACGCTGGCAGCACCCGAGCCTTGGCGCCATTCCGCCCACGGAATTCATCCCTATCGCGGAGCTCAGTGGACTGATCAAACCTCTGGGACTATGGGTCCTGAGACGCGCCTGCGCCCAGTTGCAGGAGTGGACTGCGGCTGGCCTTGAAACAATGTCCGTGGCGGTCAATGTCTCGGTGGCCCAGATCATAGACGAGGCCTTCGAAACGGAAGTGCTGGACATCCTGGAGCAGGAAAACGTGCCGCCGTCGAGGATCGTCCTTGAGGTAACCGAGAGCATCTTTGCAGGCCCCTGGTTCGACCGCATTCTGTCTCATCTTGAGGGTCTGCGGAGTAAGGGCATCCGGATCGCCATTGACGATTTCGGGACGGGCTATTCCTCCCTTGCCTATGTCCGGGATCTGCCTATTGACGAGATCAAGATCGACCGGGCCTTTGTCCGCCCTGTTGCGGACTGCGATCGTGCGTACGCCATTCTGGTCAGCATCTGCCGCATGGTCCGTACAATGGGGAACAAAAGCATCGTTGCGGAGGGCGTTGAGTCGGAGGCGCATCTTCGGCGGATAGTCGCTGCCGGCTGCGATCTGGCTCAAGGCTATTTCCTGTCCGAACCCATTTCCGGGGCACAGCTTGTGCCATGGTGGGAGACGCAAGGGCGGGCCATTGCAGGGCTAATCTGCTCGGCCCAGGCCGATGGGCTGACCCTTGCCCCCTCTTCGGATGGGTGTGCGGCCTTAGGGAACGCGTCACATGCGGAAGATGCCGAAACGGGGCTCCCGGATGGGCGCATTGAGGCTTGCGGATAGGGCGAGCGCCAGAACCCGTCGTGTGTCCCGCGGGCGGATCACCCCATCGTCCCAAAGCCGTGCCGTCGCGAAATAGGGGTGGCCTTCGTGATCATACTGGTCACGGATGGGCGCCTTGAAGGCCTCTTCATCTTCCGCGCTCCAGGACTCGCCCCGCGCTTCCAGATTGTCCCGCCGCACAGTCGCGAGCACGCTGGCCGCCTGCTCTCCGCCCATGACGGAAATGCGGGCATTGGGCCAGGAAAAGAGGAAACGCGGCCCATAGGCCCGTCCGCACATGCCGTAATTGCCCGCCCCATAAGACCCGCCAATCAGCACGGTGAATTTCGGCACCGGCGCACAGGAAACAGCCGTGACGAGTTTCGCGCCATCCTTCGCGATGCCTCCGGCCTCATAGGCTCGTCCGACCATGAACCCGGAAATATTCTGAAGGAAGATGATGGGGATGCCGCGCTGGGAGCAAAGCTGGACGAAATGGGCTCCCTTGAGCGCAGATTCTGAAAAGAGGATGCCGTTATTGGCGAGGATCCCGACGGGATAGCCTTCCAGATGGGCAAAGCCCGTGACCAATGTCGTTCCGTAAAGGGCCTTGAACTCATCAAAGCGTGAGCCGTCCACGAGGCGTGCAATCACTTCGCGTACGTCATATTGGGTGGAGAGGGCGCGGGGCACGACACCCTCGATATCCTCCAGGGGATAAAGAGGCGGTTCAGGATCGACGAGGTCAAGGTCCACCCGTTTCGGGGCATTCAGCGTGCCCACCACCTGGCGGGCGAGCGCAAGGGCATGGGCATCGTCAGCCGCATAATGGTCGACCACGCCGCTCGTGCGGGCATGGACATCCGCGCCCCCCAGATCCTCTGCACTGACCACTTCACCGGTCGCGGCCTTCACCAGTGGCGGGCCGCCAAGAAAGATGGTGCCCTGTTTGCGGACAATGATGGTCTCGTCAGACATGGCCGGCACATAGGCACCGCCCGCCGTGCAGGACCCCATGACCACGGCAATCTGGGGAATGCCTTCCGCCGACATATTGGCCTGATTGTAGAAAATGCGCCCGAAATGCTCCTTATCGGGAAAAATATCCGCCTGGTTGGGCAGATTGGCCCCACCAGAGTCCACCAGATAAATGCAGGGCAGGTGGTTTTCCCGGGCGACCTCCTGGGCCCGCAGATGCTTTTTGACCGTGACCGGATAATAGGTGCCCCCCTTGATGGTGGCGTCATTGCACACGATCACACATTCACGGCCCGAGACCCGTCCGACACCTGTGATGATGGACGCGCCATGGACCGCCCCGTCATACATTCCGTTCGCGGCCAGGGGCGATAGCTCCAGAAACGGGGTCCCCGGATCAAGCAGGCCTGCGACGCGGTCCCGGGGCAACAGCTTGCCCCGGGCCTCATGACGCTGGCGCGAACGCTCATCCCCGCCCTGCCCCGCTTCGGTGAGCCTTGCTTCAAGATCCGCAACCAGTTCCGCCATTGCAGCGGCATTGGTCTTGAAACTGTCCGAACGACGATCAATGGCGGAAGCAAGAACGGTCATGGCGCACCTTGGATTAGCCCCTCAGCGGGGTCAGCCCGTGAAAACGAATGAGAAGGTCACGGGCACATTGGACGTGATGGAGTCCAAACCGGCCAGCTCCATCAGCTTGTTCAGACCGGCCGCGAGGTCGAAACTGTTCACGTCAATGATGATGGGATCGACGGTGGTGACCGACACCTTGTCCTCGGCGATGCGGGTCACATAGACGCTTGCATCGACAGGTTCGGCGGCCCCATGCAGGTTCAGCGTGGCCGTAATCTGAGTCTGGCGGCGCCCACCGACGGGCAGATCTGCGAATTGCTCCAGATCCACCTGCGCCGTAATGGTCGCGAGCGGGAATTTGACGGTCTCAAAGAGAAACTCGCGCATACGCTCATTGCGAATGTCGATCAGCGTTTCCACTGAGTCCAGGTTGATCTGAACCGTGGCGGCGCCGTCCTTGTCGATGGAGCCCTCAAGCTTCTTGAAGTGGTGGGGCTCGGCGATGGCCGCCGCCTTGATCGAGACGAAGGAGATGCGCGACTGGGCACCATCAAGGGTCCAGACCGTGGGCGCCGCCGCCTCGGCACACGCGGCCATCACGAGAAACGAGACAAAAAGAACAAGCTTTTTCATAAGGATCTCCTTGGTCAGGGGACGATCGGAGACGGCAAGTCCGCCTTGATTGCGACAACCCGGGTTCACACACTGCAGTTCAAAAACACGGTGGAGCTTTAGTCAGGTCCCGGGCCGGATCAAGCTATGATTGGCGTAAGGCGGAGGCATCAGAGATGATGCCGCCCAGATCTTGCGCTCGCTGGCAGGCCATGCGGCCAAGCTGCGCAGGCTCCGCAGGTCAAGAAAAGGACGACGACAAGAAAAGGACGAGGACAAGGAAAGGACGACGAGATGTCACGATGGTCTATCACGGCTGTGCTTGCCGGGGTTCTGCTCGCCGCGTCGAGCGCACAAGGCGAGGACGCCGCCGTGGATCCGGCCGCCATTGTCCGGGACATCCCCTTGGAGACACCCATCCTGACCTATCAGATCGGCAGGTCTGCCCCGCAGCGATGGGATCTGGTTCAGAATTTCAAAGGCGTCGGCGATGGCCCGTTCTCGATCGGCTATGTGCCCTATGAGGACGGCTTTGCCGTATTCGGCGTGGATCTCGGAGAAGAAGACATTGTGGAGGTCTGTTTCGATCTTGATACGGACCGCGCATGCTTTCCGGTCTCGCAGCGGAATGGGTTTGATCTCACTTTCCGGGTCGGCGAGACCACCTATCCCGTTCGCCTGCGCGCCCAGACGCCCGCGGCCTCCTTCTCCCCCGCCTACCGCAAAGGCCATCAGGGCGGCATCACCACCATCGCCCCCCCCTTTTATGAGCTTTACAATGTGGCGATTGCCCTGACCGCGGTCGCGGAGCAGAATCCGGGTTCGGTCTATACTGACACGGACTATTACCGCCGTCTTCGTACGCATTTCGACGGGCATCGTGACCACGCTCTCATTAGGCGGATCAATACAGCGCTCGCGGACAATCTCCTGACCTACTATATTCTGAAGACCGATGCCCTGAGCCACAGATTTGATGAAAAGGGCCGCATTGTTCCAAGCTCAACCTATTTTCGCGGCGGCTTTCCGGGATCGCAGGTCAATGAAATCGCCGCTTACATCCCGGATTTTCAGAATTTCGCCGATGACACGAACTTTCTGGATTTCTACACCGCCAATCGGTCCGTGTTCGATGACCAGATCGCGTTTTTCCAGAACGACATTGATGTCAATGACATGCTGACCTGGCTGAAGTCGCGTTTTCCGGACGCGGATGCCTATGACAGCGTCAAGATTGTCCTGTCCCCCCTCACCGGCTATGTGCAGTTCCTGCTCACCTATGAGGATAGGGGCTTTCGCGAGCTCCAGCCCCACATCAATTTTCCCTACCGGCCCTATGAGGATCTGAGCCCGGCCGGCGATGCCGTTGCCCGCGGCACGCTTTTGTTCACGGAATTGAACCACGGTTTCATCGCGCCGGCGCCGGCTCTTCTTCGGGACATTGAGGACAGCTTTGCTGACCTTTCCTTCTGGATTGATCCGGACAGTGACTCCTTCACCACCTATGGCACGCCCCTTGGCGCCTTTGATGAATATCTGAACTGGGCGCTTTTGAGCCTTTATGCCCATGACCGGATGTCCAAGGAGGATTGGCCGAAATACAAGGCGAGGATCGCCCGGATTATGGCACAAAGTCGCGGGTTTTCGCAGTTTGCTCCGTTTAATGATCAGCTCGTATCCCTCTATCTGGAGCGTGCGGAGGGGCAAACGGTTGCGGACCTCTATCCGGCCATGCTGGCCTGGGCCAAAGCTCACAAAGCCGAGCAGGCTCCATAAAGACCGATTGCGCTTCGCCAAGCCCAGAGAGACCCAAGCGCAGGATCGAGCCAGAAATTTGAAAGCAATAACTGGGAAGCGGTCCGTGGGATGGCTGGCTAGTGTCGTGGATCAGAAGTCCGCATGAGACGTCCCGGCACGTCCGTCTGCGGACTTCTGATCCGAAAACGACACGAGAAACACCATATTGCTCGTGTGGCTCTTTGCAACGATCATCAAGGAGGACCAAACCCATGACCTTCCGCATCACCGGGCTCGATCCGGAGCCCTTCCGCCCCCTCTACGGTTTGAGCGATGAGGACCTTGCCCGCTATGGGGCCATCCGCATGGTGGCATCGAGCAGCCCGGGCTATCCAGACCGTATCGAAATGCGCGATGCCGAGCCGGGCGAGACCCTGCTGCTCGTGAATTTCATGCATCAACCTGC
>CAYUYV010000121.1:0-1823 GCA_964449455.1 uncultured Alphaproteobacteria bacterium
CTCTAAGGGGCCTGTGCGCTCAGGGGCCGATACGTCAAGCAGCCGCTACGCCAAACGGCCGATGCGTCAAGCGGCCAGCGGGCCGAGCGGGAGCCGGCCCGCCAGTCACATCAGGCTTCGTCGGCGACGGCCGCCTCTTGCACCGGACCAGAATCCTGGCCCTTCGCGGTCTCGTCCCGCTCGACAAATTCGATAATCGCCATGGGAGCCGCGTCACCGCGCCGATAGCCAGCCTTCAGGATCCGGATATAGCCACCCTGGCGGAAGGCATAGCGGGGGCCAAGGATCTCAAACAGCTTGCCCACCATGGCCGTGTCCCGGACCTTGGAAATGGCAAGACGACGGGCATGGAGATCGCCCCGCTTGCCGAGGGTCACCAGCTTCTCGACGAAAGGCCGCAACTCCTTGGCCTTGGGCAGGGTCGTCTTGATCTGCTCATGCTTGATCAGCGAGGCCGCCATATTTGCCATCATGGCGCGGCGGTGCGTCGATGTCCGCCCCAGCTTGCGATATCCGTGCGCGTGCCGCATCGGTCTGTTCCTTCCTCACGCAAACCCGTCCGGCGTGGCCGGCCCTGAGCCTGAAAATTCCAGACTTGATTAGTACTGATCTTCGAACCGCTTGGCCAGATCCTCGATATTCTCAGGCGGCCAATTGGTGACTTCCATGCCCAGATGCAGCCCCATCTGTGCAAGGACCTCCTTGATCTCGTTCAGCGACTTCCGACCAAAATTCGGCGTGCGGAGCATTTCTGCTTCCGATTTCTGGATAAGGTCGCCGATATAGACGATATTGTCGTTCTTCAAGCAGTTGGCCGAGCGCACGGACAGCTCAAGCTCATCCACCTTCTTCAGCAGAGCCGGATTGAATTCAAGATCGGGACGCTGATCTTCGACGCGCTGCTCGCGGGGCTCTTCGAAATTGATGAAGACCTGGAGTTGGTCCTGCAGGATCCGCGCGGCATAGGCCACAGCGTTTTCCGGCGTGATGGCCGCATTGGTCTCGACCTGCATGGTCAGCTTATCGAAGTCCAGGAACTGGCCTTCGCGAGTGTTTTCCACCTTGTAGGAGACGCGGCGCACGGGGCTGTACAGGGCATCGACCGGGATCAGACCAATCGGCGCATCATCCGGGCGGTTGCGATCCGCCGGCACATAGCCCTTGCCCGTGTCCACGGTGAATTCCATGCGGATCTCAGCGCCCTGGTCGAGGGTGCACAGCACGAGGTCAGGATTGAGAACCTCGATATCAGCGGTCTGCTGAATCATGCCCGCCTTGACCTCGCCCGGCCCCTCGGCCTTGAGCACCAAGCGCTTGGGCCCTTCCGCATGCATGCGCAGGGCCAGCATCTTGATGTTCAGCACAATGTCGGTCACGTCATCGCGCACACCAGTAATCGAGGAGAATTCGTGCAGCACACCGTCAATATGCACGGACGTTACAGCCGCGCCCTGGAGCGACGACAAAAGCACCCGGCGCAGGGCATTGCCCAGGGTCATGCCGAAGCCGCGTTCCAGGGGCTCGGCGACCACGGTGGCGAACCGCGAGGGATCATGGCCCAGCTCGACCTGGAGCTTGGTGGGCTTGATCATGTCCTGCCAATTTTTCTGGATCATCGGCCGATCCTTTCTTTCCAATCTCGATGGAGTGTGCCTTTGTCGGCGTGCTGCGGTCGGATCATTCGACCCTCCCCTGCACAGACCATCCGTGTAGGTCAAAGCAGACTGCCGGCATCATCGCGCCGGCCATTCAGAACTGGTCCTGCTCAGCCGCTATCGGGTTTGCCTTGTCAGCGCGTTAACGTCAGCGCGTTAACGTCAGCG